>NZ_JBVJOT010000045.1:31457-75927 GCF_055583025.1 Streptomyces sp. NPDC104831 | reverse complement strand
GCTTATTCCCGTGGCCCCCCCCCCCCCCCCCCTCCCCCTCCCCCCCCCCCCCCCCCCCCCCCCCCCCCCCCCCCCCCCCCCCCCCCCCCCCCCAGGACCGGAGCGAACCATTCCCATGGGAGTGACCGAACCGGCTTCCCGGCGTCGCGGCGGGTGAGGGCGAGCATAGCGCCGTCGACGGACGGGAGGACGCCCGTGGCTGCCGCCGCCCCCGCGACGGCTTCCAGGCCGGCCGGCACTCGCCTCCTCGCAGGAGGTGCGGCTCGGCAGCCGCGTCACACGACGAGGGTCCCGGTCACTCGTTGACGATGCGGTAGGCGCTGACCCATCCTCCGATCGAGCTGTAGCCGGAACCGTCGATGATGATCGAACCCCCGGTGCAGTTGAAGTTGTCCCACAGCTCCACCCTGCGGTGGGCGACCTCCGTGCGGGCGGAGCGGACTCGGTCGTTCCAGTTGTCGCCGACGTACTTGCACTCCCCCACGTTGCCGAAGAACCACGTGTCCACACCGCCCCATCCCGTGCCGGAGTAGGCGTGCCAGCCGGCGGCCGCCAGCCGGGCGGAGGAGGCGGAGGACGAGGGCGCGAGGTGCCGGGCGGCGGATGACGGCTGGGCCATGACGGCCGTGCCGGCCAGCAGGGCCAGCGTCGCCACGGATGAGGCGATCGTGCGTCGCAGGTTCATGGGATGCCTCCGGTGCTGTGCGGCGGTGCCGGTGCGGGCGGAACCGCCCTGTGGCATGGTCGGGTTCTCGTGTCAGATTCTTGCCGAATGCGGACTTCGTCCACCATGCTCCACCGATGACAAAAGCTACGCGATCCATACACTTCTGGTTATGACGGACTCGAAGGACGGCGGCGGTGGGTGCGGGGCGCCCTCCCTCTCTCGCCCGCCCCGCTCGGAGCCGACCGTGCACCAGTTGCGACTGCTGCTGGTCCTCGCGGAGGAACTGCACTTCGGCCGGGCGGCGGCCAGGCTGTTCATCACGCAGCCCGCGCTGAGCCGGCAGATCACCCTGCTCGAACGACGCCTGGGAATCGCCCTCTTCGCGCGCAGCAGCCGCACCGTGGAGGCCACCGCGGCGTGCCGGGCACTCCTGCCGGAGGCCCGCGCCGCCGTCGAGGCGATGGAACGGCTGCGCCGGTCCGCGGACGCACACCACCGGCAACTCGCCGGACGGCTCGTGGTGGGGTCCATCGGCGCCGAGTCGTCGATACGGCACGCGCGGGCCATCCTGGCGGAGCTGCGCACCCGCCACCCCGAACTCACCGTCGAGCTGCGCAACCAGCATCTCGCCGACCACATGACGGAGTTGCTCAACGGCGAGGTGGACGTGGCGTTCCTGCGCCCGCCGGTTCCCCCGGGCATCCAGATCCGGCACCTGGCCACCGAACCACGCGTCGCCTGCCTGCCCGCCGAGGACGCCCTGGCCTCGCGGCCGGCCATCAGCCTGGCCGACCTCGCCGGCCGCCCCGTCGTGAACCTTCCCGCGCAACTCCCCCGCCTGTGGTGGGACTTCTGGGCTGTCGACCCCCGCCCGGACGGCTCCCCCGTCCGCTACGGGCCGGTCGTCTCCGACATGGAGGCGCTGCTGCACGTCGTCGCGGAAGGCACGGCGATGGCGTTCCTGCCGGCCGCGGCCCGCGAATTCTTCCCCCGCCCCGGCGTGAGCTACGTCGATGTCACCGACCTTCCGCCGAGCACCTCGGCCCTCGCCTGGGCGGCCGCCCATCGCGACCGCCCCGCCGTCGCCGCGATCCGGCAGGCCGCCACCTCGGCCTGGCCGCCTCGCTGATGACGGGGGCGGGAACGGACCCTTCCTGCCCGTGTGCGGCCTGACCGGACCCGGAACAGGCGAGTCCGGGTGCGCCGAGGCACGGGCGGCGAGCGGCTCGTCGCCGGCGACCGTGAGCGGGTCTCCGGGCCGCCGAGCGGGTGCGGGCCCGAGGCGTGGCACAACCCGTCCTGTGCGGGCCGCGGTACCGCCGGATCGTCGGGCCCGGCCCACCCCGCCGCCGCCCCGGTACGCCGGGGCGGCGGGAGCGCCGGTCTGCTCGGTGCCCGCCCGCGGGGCGGGCCCGGCCCGGGCGGCGCTGCTCACCGGGGGCTGTGCGAGGAGGACGCCACACGGTCGATCCGAGCGGGGCGCCGGCGCAAGCGGCCCGGGCGCCGTCCGGGCCCCCGGCGCCGTCTTCGCCCGGGCCGTCCGGAGCCGGGGCCGTCGCGCCGGGTCACGCGGGGGTCCCGGTGCGCTCCCGACCCCGGCGCGCGCCGCTGCCGCCTGCCGTGACCGCACCGCCCCGGGGCGGCCGGGAGCGGTACTGGAGGTGCCCTGCCCACAGGGTGCCGAGGAGGCCGGCGGTGGCGAGCGCGGCTCCGGCCCAGGCCACCGAGGCGAAGCCGAACCCGGCGTCGATGAACATGCCGCCGAGGGCCGGCGCGAGCGTGTTGCCGACGTTGAAGGCGGAGGTGTTGGCGGCGCCGACCAGGGTCGGCGCGCCGGGCGCCACGACGAAGACGCGGGACTGCAGGACCGGGTTGGTGACGTATCCGGCCAGGCCGAGGGCGAAGACCAGGACCACGGTGACGACGGTGTTCTCCGCCAGGACGGCGAGCAGCGCGGAGGCCGCGGCGAGGACGCCGGTGCCGAGCGCGAGCGTGCGGATCGGGTACGCCTCGGCGGTCCTGCCGCCGACGACCAGGCCGAGCAGTCCGCCGACGCCGAACAGCGCCAGCAGGACGGGCACCCAGCCGTCGGCCAGCCCGGTGACATGGGTGAGCACCGAGGCGAGGTAGCTGAACGTGACGATGACGGCACCGAAGGAGAACGCCGTCACGGCGTACGAAAGCCACAGCTGCGGCCGGGCCATGGCCCGCAGTTCGGCACGTACGGTACGCGTCTGCTCCGCGGGGCCCCGCCCGCCGGGGATGGCGAACACCGAGCAGACGAGGCCGGCGAGGGTGAGTACGGCCACGCCCCAGAAGGCGGCTCGCCATCCGGCGAACTGGCTGAGCAGCGTGCCCGCGGGGACGCCGATGATGGTGGCGAGGGTGAGCCCGCCGGCGACGACCGCGACCGCCTTCCCCTTGGCGTTCGCCGGGACGAGGGCGACGGCGGTGGCCACGGCGACGCCCCAGAAGCCCGCGTAGGCGAGGGCGCTGACGACACGCGTGGCGAACAGGACTCCGTAGCCCGGCGCGAGGGCGCCGGCGATGTGCGCGGCGATGAAGACGGCCTGCAGCGCGACCAGGGCAGTGCGGCGGGGCCAGGAGAGCGTGGCGACCGCGAGGAGCGGTGCGCCGACCACCATGCCGATGGCGAACGCCGAGATCAGCAGCCCGGCATCGGGGATGGAGACACCCAGGTCGTCCGCCAGATCGGGGAGCAGGCCGGAGAGCATGAACTCCGATGTGCCCTGGGTGAAGATTCCCAAGCCGAGGACGTAGACGGCAAGGGGCATGGCGTGCCTCCAAGTACGGGGACGCGGAACGGTGTTGTGTCCGGTCGCGAGCGGAAGGGCGACTTCGGGAGCGACGCTAACACTTAATGAAGCATTTGCTTCAAAACAGGGGTGCGGTGTCCTACACTCGCCTTCCGTCAGCCTTCCCCCGCTTTCCCGCTCCAAGGAGGAGTTCATGACCGACGCATCCGGTGCCCCGCAGCGCGTCCGCGTCACCGCCGATCCCGACTGGTACGCCCCCGCGGGCATCGCGCTCGGCATCCGCGTCGGCGACCTCGTCTTCACCTCGGGTCAGGGCCCGATCGACGAGCACGGCACGACGGTCGGCAAGGGCGACTTCGAGGCCCAGGCCCGCCAGGCGCTGGCCAATCTCGCCCTCGTCCTGAAGAACGCCGGTTCCGCTCTGGACCAGGTCGTCAAGGCGACCGTGTTCGTCACCGACATCGCCCGGCAGCAGGACGCCTTCGCGCGCCTGAGGGCCGAGTACCTCGTCCCGCACACGTTCGCCGAGTCCTTCGTCGAGGTCTCCTCCCTCGCCGATCCGGACTGGCTGATAGAGATCGAGGCCGTCGCGGTGGCGGGTTGATCCGCCCCCGCGTTTCCGTGCGACCGCTCCGGCGTTCGTAGACTGCGGGTATGGCCAGGCCCAGGAAGTTCGACGAGACGCAGGCCCTCACCGCCGCCATGGAGACCTTCTGGCGGCGGGGGTACGAGGCGACCTCGACCCGGGACCTGTCCGGCTCGACCGGCCTCGGCCAGTCGAGCCTGTACAACGTCTTCGGCGACAAGCGCGCGTTGTACCTGCGGGCCCTGCGCCGCTACTACGAGACGTACACCGCCGAGCAGACCGCCCTCCTCGGCCGGCCCGGCCCCGTCAAGGACCGGCTGCGGGACCTGATGGTGCGGGCCATCGACACCGACCTGTCGGACCCCGGCGCCTCCGGGTGCTTCTCGATCAACGCGTCGGTCGAGAAAGCCGACGCGGACGACGACGTACGGGAGGAGGTCCGCCGGCACTTCACCACGGTCGAGCAGGCGCTGGCCGAGGCCATCGCCCGGGGGCAGCGCTCCGGCGAGATCTCCCCGGAGCGGAGCGCCGGGACACTCGCCCGCCAGATCCTCAGCACGTACTACGGACTGCGTGTGCTCGCCCGGATCCAGAAGGACAGGGACGCCCTGCTCAGCGTGGTGGAAAGCACCCTCACCGCCCTCTGACACCGGCCCCCGGAGCCCTCGGCGGCGCCACGTCGCGCCGGACGAGCGCCCACCGCGGTGCCGCGGTGCGTCCGGGTGACAGCCGGTCGGGCCCGGGCCGCCGCACCGGCGTGCGGTGGCCCGGCCGCCGGGGTGTCAGGAAGTGGTCAGGAGTTCCTCCAGTGCCTGGGCGGTCCCCGGGTGGCGGGCGAGCAGCACCGCGCCGGTGCCGGGCGGTGCGGGCGTGTGCCAGCCGCCCTCGCAGCCCAGCAGGTCCGCCACCGCGTCGCAGGTCGCGGGGTGGACTGGGAGCAGCGGCACGCCGCCGGGCGCGGCCGTGCCGTCGCGTGACGGGCGGGCCGTCGCCGGGTCGGCCTGCCAGGGTGGTACCCAGGTGTCCAGGGCCGCCAGCCGGCCCGGGAAGATCCGGCCGGCCTCGCGGATCAGCAGGGGCGCCAGGTCGGCGCCGCTGCCCCGCACCGTGGTGATCAGCGTCGGCAGCCAGGGCAGCAGCACCGGGTCGGGCAGCCGCGCGAAGGCGTGGGAGACGGCCTCGACGGCGAAGTCGGCCAGGCCGGGCACCGGTTCCAGGGCGTGCAGGAACCCGCTGAGGTAGCGCGGATAGGCGGGCAGGGTCAGGGGGTTGCCGAGCAGTTCGTCGCAGCGGGCCCGCAGGTCCGCGCGGGAGAGGTGCCCGAGCTGGGTCCTGGCCGCCCACAGCAGTGCCGTCTTGGCGGCCTCCTCGGGGCGGGACCGGGCGACGGCCAGTTCCAGCTGGTTGCGGTCGCAGCCGAGGGAGAGGGCGAGGCCCTCCATGCTGAACAGGAAGCCCAGCATGGCCGCGACCTGGCGGACGCTCGCGTCGTCGTCGGCGAACGCCGTCGGCAGCAGCGTGCAGTAGTGGGCGTAGCCGGTCTTGACGAAGGACTCGATCCAGGCGGGCAGGGACGGCTCGCTGGTGCGGTAGTAGGCCAGCAGTCCGCGCACCCGGCGCAGCACCTCCGGTGCGCCGTCGACGCTCCGCTCGGTCGCCAGCACCTGAAGGGCGTGCCGGCCGAGTTCGTCGGCGAGGCGGTGGCTGCGCAGGTAGAGGGTGGCGTCCTCGACGGCCTCGAGGACGGTCGCCGTGGTCGCGTGCGGGCCGTACGCGGTGCGCCGCAGCCGCTGTTCGAGGACCTGCTCGATGCCGACGCCCTCGTAGCCCAGCTCGATCAGGGCGCGCTGGTGGGTGCCGAGGGCCAGGTCCCAGGACTCCTGGAGGGAGCGCTCGCCGAGCCGCCTCTCGCCCATGACGGTGCGTGCGGCGCCGTGCGGCATCAGGTACCGCAGCATCCACAGCACGTCGGAGCACTGCTGGAGTTCCGGCCGGGACGCCATGTCGAGCAGCGCCCGTTGCACGCCGCGCCGCTGGAGTTCGAGGTTCAGCGGGGCCAGCCGGTCGTGCACGTCGCGGGCGAGGGGCGGCAAGGCGTCGTAGCCGACCCGGCCGACGCGGTCGCCGCCGAGCATGATCTCCACGAGGCGGCGCACATCGCGCCGGCCGGGCACGGTGTCCTTCTCGATGCAGGTGACCGCCGCGTCCTGGAAGTCGTACGGCGTGGGTCTGGCCCGGTCGCGCATCCCGGCGAGCAGGATCGACGTCTCGAACACCGCGATGGCGTCGGCGGTGGAGGCGAGATAGCCGTTGCGGCGGGCGGCGCGCACGATCTCCACGGACCAGCCGAGCAGTTCGGCCTCGTCGAGGCGGTCCAGGACGGGGGGCCGCCGGAGGAATCCGGTGAGCCGGTCCGGGGCGTCGGGTCCGGCGGCCGGTGCCGGGAGGGCGGCCTTCGCGGCCTTCCCGGGCGTCTTCGCACCCGCCTGGCCGGCCAGCCGGTAGGGCTTGACCCGGGTGCGCTTGAGGTTCTTCGCCCACTGGGCCGCGGCGATGGACACCGAGCCGGCGGCGAGGCCGAACTGGGCCTCGATCGCGGCGTGGCTGGAGGGGATCAGCCCGTGCTGCCACTTGGTGGCGCTGGGCGGGCCGATCCGGAAGGTTCCGGCGCCGTGGACGCCGAACTCGGCGACGCGGCTGGCCGCGTGGAAGGCGCCGCACACGTAGAGGGCGTCGGCCGGGTCGGTGCCGGTCGCGGTCATGTGCTCGCGCATCCGCGTCCACATGTACCGCTCGCGGTCCTCGTCGACGCGGACCCGGTGCGCTTCGCCGGGCGCGAGGCGCCGGAAGAGGCTGCCGATCAGCAGCATGACCTGGCGGTAGGTGTCGTGGTCGCTGTCGCCGAGCGGCAGTTCGACGTACTGGTGCCACCACTCCGACCAGTGCCGTACCCGCCCGTGCCGCAGCAGGTGTTCCTCCAGTTCGGCGAAGCGCGGGCGCAGGTCGCCGATCTCGACGCCGACGGCGTCGCCGTGCAGCGCCGCCTCCTCCTCGGCGGGCGGCGCGTCCGGGCCGGCGGGCGCGGCGGAGCCGTCCCCGCTCTCCTGCCACTGGAAGACGTGGTCGGAGGAGCGGTCCACGAGGACGAGTTCGACGCCCGGGGTGTCCAGGGCGTAGGCGATCGCCTGGTACTCGGCCGACGCCTCGGTGATCGGGGCGACGACCGACAGCGGGGCCCATTCGGCGGGGAAGCCGTCGACCTCGGTGGCATAGGCCTGCACCGCGACCGGCAGCCGGCAGTTGCGCAGTTCGGTCAGGAGGGGGGCCATGTCCTCGCAGAGTTCCAGGTAGACCACCTTGGGCTGTTTCTCGCGCAGCCTGCGCGCCATGGCGAGCGCGGAGGCGGGTGAGTGGTGGCAGACCGGGAAGATCTCCAGCGGTTCGCGCACCGCGCGGTCGACGTCGTCGACGATGCCGAGGAGGATGCCCTCCAGGGCGTCGGGCCCGTCGGCGAACGCGGCGGCGGCCTCCTGGAGTTGCGCGCGCAGGGCGGTGAAGGTCCCCTCGTTCACCGTGCTCTCCATGGTGCTGTTCCGGGCGGTCACGACAGGGTGGCGATCGCGTCGCGGCCGCCCTCGAGGAACTCCGGCCAGGGGCCGCCCTCCTCCTTGCTGCGCGGCTCCACGACGCCGTGCAGGTACTTGTTGAGGATGGCCAGGTCCTCCGGTTCGCGCCGGGCGAGGGAACCGACGAGCGAGGAGGCGAGGGTGCGGGCGGTCAGTGCGCGCTCGCCGAAGAAGTCGCCGTGCAGGACCGCGTCCTCCAGGACGCCGATCTGCTCGGCGGTGGAGAGCGCGGACTCCAGCTTCTCGTCGTCGCTGCCGGCCGCGGCGGCCGAGGCGCGCAGGTCGGCGAAGCTCCGCAGCAGCACGTCCAGCAGGGTGGGCGGCACGTCCAGTTCGATCTGGTGGCGGCGCAGGAGTTCCTCGGTGCGGAAGCGGACGATCTCCGCCTCGCTCTTCTTGTTGGTGACCACCGGGATGCGGACGAAGTTGAAGCGGCGCTTGAGCGCGGAGGACAGGTCGTTGACGCCCCGGTCGCGGCTGTTGGCGGTGGCGATGACGGAGAAGCCCGGCTTGGCGAAGACGATGTTGTCGCTGTCGAGTTCGGGGACCGAGATGTACTTCTCGGACAGGATGGAGATCAGGGCGTCCTGGACGTCGCTGGTGGAGCGGGTCAGCTCCTCGAAGCGGCCGATGACACCGTTCTCCATCGCGGTCATGATCGGGGAGGGGATCATCGACTCCCGGGACTGGCCCTTGGCGATGACCATGGACACGTTCCACGAGTACTTGATGTGGTCCTCGGTGGTGCCGGCGGTGCCCTGCACCACGAGCGTGGAGTTGCGGCAGACGGCGGCGGCCAGCAGTTCGGCGAGCCAGCTCTTGCCGGTGCCGGGGTCGCCGATCAGCAGCAGGCCGCGGTCGGAGGCGAGGGTGACGATGGCCCGCTCCACGATGGCGCGGTCGCCGAACCACTTCTGGGAGACCTCGCGGTCGAGGCCGTCGGCCCGCTCGGACCCCAGCACGAACAGCCGGATCATCCTGGGGGACAGCCGCCAGGAGTAGGGCTTGGGGTTGTCGTCGATCGACTCCAGCCAGTCCAGCTCTTCGGCGTACTTGATCTCGGCGGGGGCGCGCAGCAGGTCGGACATGTCCATGGCCTTTCGGTGAGAGGAGAAGAGGGGAGCCGGGGCGGGAGGGCTCAGGTGAGGAAGGTCTTCAGCTCGTGGACGAGCTTGCGGATGTGACCGGAGATCACGGGCGTGCCGAGGTCCTTGAAGCGCTCCCTGAACCACGGGTTGACGCTGCCGCGGCCGGAGCTGGTCACCGAGCCGACGGGGATGAACCTCGCCCCGGAGCGGTGGACGGCCGCCATGCTCTCGAACAGCGGCTCGGACCGCCATTCGTAGAAGTCGGAGATCCACACCACGACCGTGTTGCGCGGTTCGGCGATCTTGGGCTGGGCCAGGGCCATGGCGACCGTGCCGTCGGTGCCGCCGCCGAGGTGGGTGCGCAGCAGGGTCTCGAAGGGGTCGCTCACCCAGGGGGTGAGGTCGAGCGCCTGGGTGTCGTAGGCGATCAGGTGGACGTCCACCTTGGGCAGGCCGGCGAAGATGGACGCCAGGATGGTGCAGTTGACCATCGAGTCGACCATCGAGCCCGACTGGTCGACGACCACGATCAGGCGCTGGGGGGTCGTCCTGCGGACGGTGTGCCGGTAGTAGAGGCGGTCGACGTAGAGCCGCTCCTGTTCGGGGTCCCAGTTGGTGAGGTTCTTCCAGATGGTGCGGTCGAGGTCGAGATTGCGGAAGACCCGTTTGGGCGGGACCGACCGGTCCAGGGCGCCGGCGGAGGCCTTCTCGACCTGGGTGCGCAGGACGCCGGCGACCTCGTCGACGAAGCGGCGGATCAGTGCCTTGGCGTTGGCGAGGGCGACGCCGGAGAGGTTGTTCTTGTCGCGCAGCAGCTGCTCGATGAGCGACATGCTCGGGGTGAGCTGTGCGGCGAGCGCGGGGTCGGCGAGGACTTCGCGCAGGTGCATCCGCTTGACCAGGTCGGCTTCCAGGGCGCCGAGTTCGGGACCGATCTCCGGGACGAGCCGGCCGAGGTCGGGCGTGCGGCCGCCACCGGTGCCGGTCGGGCTCACTCCCCCGCCGCCGCTTCCCGGGCCGTGCCCTGCGTTCCGGCCGCCGCGCAGTTCACCGGGCCCGTGGCCGAGCGCCCGCTCCAGCCATCCGGCGTCGGACTGCCAGCGGGCCAGCTGCCCGGCGGTGACGGTTCCGGTGCCGGTGGCGAACACGTTGAGCAGCACCTTGGAGACGAGGGCGGCGCGGCGCACCTCGGCGGCCCGGTCGCGGCCCTCCTCGTCGGCCTCGGGCACCATCAGGGAGTCGAGTTCGGCGGCCAGCGCGGGGTGGCGCTGCACGATGGCGTCGATGGACGCCCGCGGGTCCAGCAGCGCGGGCGGCAGTCCGAGGTCCTCGACGACGGCGAGGGAGGCGGACTCCAGGGCGGCCTGCTCCTCGTGGTCGAAGAGGCGGGCGAGCAGCCGCCAGTACAGGACCTGCCGGCGGTTCTCGTCGGCGCTGGGCAGCGTGGTCTCCTCGGGGGTGTGGTCGGTCATTTCCGCAGCAGCCTTCCGGCGCGTTCGCGCAGCGCGGCCACCGCGTCGGTGGCGGCCTTCTCGGCCTTGGCTCCGGCCTTGTCGGTGGTGCCCCCGGCCCAGGCGCCGGCGTGCACCGCGACCGGCTTCCTGCGCACGGTGGCCTCCACCGCGAGCGGCTGGAGGCAAAACCGCCCGGCGTCCCAGCGGAGCAGCCCGATGCAGGCGCTGGAGGCGGCGACGGTCTGCGGGGTGAGGGGACCGGCGGCCGGGACGCGGTCGGTGTCGACGGGCAGGCGGTGCGCGGGGAGGGTGAAGGACACCGTGTCGCCGTCCCGGTCGATGCCGTAGCCCTCCAGGAACACGGGCTGGGCGAGACGCACCGGGTGCCGGTCCAGGGGCGCGGCCGGCGCCGAGGTGGCGGTGGGCAGGGCGACGCGCGCGGTGGCGAACGGGTCGGCGGGCTCGCCCGGGCGGGCGTGTTCGTCCTGCCAGATCAGGTCGCCCTCGGCGGTGACGGGCATGTCGGTGAGGTCCATCGAGCGGCCCTCGCCGGCCGCGGCCAGCAGCGTCATGTGCGGGCGCAGCAGCTGCCAGACACCGGCGCCGAGGACGGTGTCGGGCTTGGGCACGGACACACTCGCCCGGACCAGCCGGGCAGCGGTGCCGTCGGCGGGTTCGAACACCGCGTGCACCTGGGCCTGTACGGCGGTGGCGTGTTCCTGGACGTCGACGCCGAGGGGCAGGAGCCGGCCGGTGGCGGTGTCCGTGGCGGGCGCGGCGGTGGCGCCGGGGAGCGTCAGCAGCATGCCGCGTGCCCACAGGTCGGCCCACCTGCGCACCGGTATCCGCTCCAGGGTGGCGCCGGGGCAGGACGCGGCGAGTTCGGCGGCGAAACCGTCGAGGAGGGTCGCCAGACGGCGCAGCTGCGGGTCCGGGAGCATCGCGGAGACGACCTGGGCGGCGCCGGAGACCACGTCGTGGTCGATGCCCTGCCAGCCGGTGCGGGCCAGGTCGCACAGCCAGGAGCGGGCGGCGGCGAGGAGGTTCGGTGCCTGCTCTTCGGCGGCGGCCCGGGCGGTCGCCTCCTCGCGGGCGCGACCGGTGACCTCGTCCGCGCGGGCGGTGAGCGCGTCGTGCGCGGAGCCGAGCAGGGCGGTGCGGGCGGCGGCGAGGGCGACGAGGTGGTCCTCGCCCGCGGCGCCGGCCGCCGCCTTCCCGGCGGCCTCGGCGACCCGGGCGGCGAGCGGGCTCGCGGCGACCGCGTCGGCGAGCGCGGTCAGGCCTTCGGCCTGGGCGGGCCGCGGGCGCAGCAGGCCGCCGGTCAGGGCCCGGTCGAAGGCGTCGACGGCGGTCAGCGCCTCCAGCAGCCCGTCGACGGGTTCCGTGAGCGCGTCGGGGTGTTCCTCCTCGCGCGCGCCGGGCTCCCGCGGGGGCGCTTGCGTGACTTCGGCCCGCGTGGTCGGGAACCACTGCATCTCCGGCAACGGCACGGTGGTGGGCGCGAGTTCCAGGTAGGTCAGGTGGCGCAGGAACCGGCTGAAGACGGAAGCGGCGGCCTTGCTGTCCGCCGGGGACGGACGGGTGGCCCTCATGGTGGTGTCGAGCGTCTGCGCGCCGGCCTCGCCGTCCCCGAGGTCGACCCGCAGGTAGCGGGCGACGCGTTCGGCGCCGTACTGCACCACCGCCTCACCGATCAGGGCGCCGATGTGGTTGCAGAAGCCGCCTCGGGCGCCGCCGCAGGGACGGTTGTTGTTGGTGCTGCACGCGTAGGCGTACGTCCCGGCCTCGACCGAGGAGACGTAGACCCGCTCGATGGCCGAGCCACTGGAGACGACGCCTTGGAGGCGCCCGTCGGCCAGTTCCACGAACGGCACCTTGGCGAGCTTGCGCGGCCGGGCGGGCGGGATCACCCGCGCCGTGCTCGACCTCTCGAAGTCGGACAACGCACCATCTCCTTCGCAGCACAAGGGGAGCCCCAACGCCGGATCGGCGGGACATGGATCAAGTTAGCGGGACCCACTGACAACGCCCTTCGCGCGCGGGCCGGGCCGCGGCGCCGGGGCCGTTCGCGGGGGGCTTCCCGACTTCGCGGCGTACCGCCCGGCCGGACACACCCGCCGTCGGCGTGCGGGGTTCGGTTTCCCGAACCCCCGGTCCGGGGGTGGGCCGGATCGATCGCCGGGTCCCGTCCACCGACGATGGAGGGCATGACTGAGACGGCTACGGACAAGGGACGGGCGATCGCCGCCCGCGCGGAGGACCTGCACCGTGAGTACGGGCGCGGCGCTGCCGCCGTACGGGCCCTGCGCGGGGTGTCGGTGGCCCTCGCGTCCGGCACGTTCACGGCGGTGATGGGGCCCTCGGGCTCCGGCAAGACCACCCTGCTGCACTGCCTGGCGGGGATGGACCGGCCCACTCGGGGGGCTGTCTGGTGGGGCGACACCGAGGTTTCCGGGCTGCCGGAGCGGCGGCTGGCGGAACTCCGGCGCAGCCGGGTCGGTTTCGTCTTCCAGGCGTTCAATCTGATGCCGGCGATGACGGTCGCGCAGAACGTCGAACTTCCCGGCCGGCTGGCCGGCGAGCGGCCCGGGCGGGCCCGGGTGCTGGACGCCCTCGACCGGGTCGGCCTGGCCGGGCGTGAGCGGCACCGGCCCGGACAGTTGTCCGGTGGGCAGCAGCAGCGGGTGGCCATCGCCCGGGCGCTGGTCTCCCGCCCCGACGTGCTCTTCGCCGACGAGCCGACCGGCGCGCTCGACCGGGCCACCGGCCACGAGGTCCTCGCCCTGCTGCGCGACGGCGTGGACCGGGAGGGCCGTACCTGCGTGATGGTGACCCACGACCCGGTGGCCGCCGGGTACGCGGACCGTGTGCTGCTGCTCGCCGACGGCCTCGTGGTGGACGAGCTGGACCGGCCCACCGCCTCCCGGGTCGGCGAGCGCCTGAGCCGGCTGCGCGGGTGAGCACGATGGTCGCGATCGCCCTCGGGCAGCTGCGCCGGCGCCCGGCCGCCTTCGTCGCTCTGGCGGTCGCGCAGTTCCTCGCCATCGCCGCCGTGACGCTGTTCGGCTCGCTGTTCGCCGCCGACGGCACCGCACCCGGGTCCGTCCGCAAGGCGTCCGCAGGGCCGGGACCGAGGGTGATCGCCGGCGCCTTCGGTGAAATCGCCGTCCTGGTGGCGTTCTTCGTCGTGGTCAACGCGTTGGGTTTCGCTCTGCGTCGACAGCACCGCGAGCTGGCCCTGCTGCGCACGATCGCGGCGACGCCCCGGCAGACACGGCGGCTGGTCGGTGTCCAGGTCGTCACGACCACCCTGCTGGTGGCCCTGCCCGGCTGGGTCGTCGGCCGGATGGCGGCCCGTCGCTTCCTCGCCGAGCTGCGGCGACTCGGGTTGGCGGCGCCGGGCACGCGGGTGCCGGGGACACCGGTGCCGATGCTGGTCGGGCTGGCCGCCGCCCTCGCCGTCGGTCTGGTGGCTTCCGCCGTCGCGGCCCGGCGGATCTCGCGGATCGCGCCCGCGGCCGCGCTGACCGCGAGCTCCACCGAGCACGGGCGGACGGGTGCACCGCGCCTGTTCGCCGGAACCGGTGTGCTGGTGGGGGGCGTCCTGCTGCTGCGGCTGGCCGCGACGCGGCCGGCCGGGGAGCCGGACAAGGCGGGGCAGGCGGCCCTGCTCGCCGCGTTGGTGCTGCTGGTCGCGGTCGCCCTGGTGGGGCCGCTCGCGGTGCGTTTCCTGGTGGCCGTCCTGGGGGCACCGGTACGGGTCGTGGCGCCCGGTGCGGGGTGGCTGGCCCACGCCAACCTGTGCGGGTACGCGCGGCGCCTGTCGTCCGCGGTGGTGCCGGTCGCGCTGCTCGTGGGGCTGTCGGGCACCATGCTGATCATGACGAGCACCGCCGAGCACGCCGCGCGGACGACGGCCACGAACGTCACCTCCGCCACGGACGTCTGGCTGCGCCAGGCCGAGGTGGCGCTGCTGGCCTGCTTCGCCGCCGTGTCCACCCTCAGCACCCTGGTCGCCGTGACCGCCGAACGGCGCCGCGAGTTCGCGTTGTTGCGGCTGGCGGGCGCACGCCGGTCGCAGCTGATGCGCATGCTGACCGTGGAAGCGGCGCTGACCACGGCGGTGGGCGTCCTGCTCGGCGCAGCGGTCGCGGGCGCCGCGTCGGTGGCGTTCAGCACGGCGGTGACCGGCTCGGCGGTGCCGTCCGTCCCGGTGGCCGCCTCCTGGTACGTCGTCGCGGGTGCGGCGGCGCTGACCGGCCCGGCTGTCCTGGCCACCGGGCTGCGAGCGGTTCGCGGTCCGGCGGCGGACCTGGTGGGCGGTGACCGTGACTGAGCACGGCGGTGAGCCGGCGGCCGAGGGACCGGCCGGCGAACGCCCGCGCACCCGCCCGGCCCTCGGGCCGCGGTGCGCGGGCCGCCTGCCGGGGCCCCCGGGGCCGGAGTCGGCCGGGCGGCGGCGCTGCCGGTCCGTGCGGGGCGGCGAATGGGCCTTCGCCGTCGTCGGACTGCCGTTCGCGCTGGTCGGAGGCGTCTACGCGCTGGCCGTCCTCTACGCGGGAGCGCTGCTCTCGCTCACCGTGGTCGGCCTGCCGTTCGTGGTCGTCGCGCTGCTGGGCGCGCGTCGCCTCGGTGCGCTGCACCGGTGGCTGGTCGGCCGGCTGCTCGGCGAGTGCGTCGAGGCGCCCGCCGGACCGTCCCGCCCGGTGGGCGTGTTCGCCCGGGGCCGTGCCGCGCTGACCGATCCGGCCGCCTGGCGGGCGCTGCTGTATCTGGTGCTGCGGCTGCCGCTCGGAGTGCTCGGGTTCGCCGCCGCCGTGGCGCTTCCCCTCAGCTGCGCATGGCTGGTCGGCTTTCCCCTCTGGAGCCGCCTGTTCGAAGCCGGCCGGGGGCCGGCCACCTGGCTGGACGCGGGCTCCGTCCTGCTGGGCCTGGTCGTCCTGGCGGCGTTGCCCGGCACGGTCGGGGCACTAAGCACGGTAAACCGGTGGCTCGCTCGGCTGCTGCTCGGCCCGGCCCGTGCCCAGCGGCGGGTCCGGGAACTGGAGACCGCCCGCGCCACCCTGCTCGCGGACAACAGCGACCAGCTCCGCCGCCTGGAGCGGGACCTGCACGACGGCACCCAGGCCCGGCTGGTCGCCCTGGCCATCACCCTCTCGCTGGCCGAGGACGCGCTCGCCGCTCCCGTCGGCCCGGACCTGGACCGGCTGCGCGCGCTGATGGACCGCGCCCGCGGCCAGACCGACGACACCATCACCGAACTGCGGCGGCTCACCCGCGGTATTCACCCACTGGCGCTGGACGGCGGCCTCGGCCAGGCGTTGCCGGACCTCACCGCCACCTCGCCGGTGCCGGTCACCATCCACCTGGACCTGAGGGAACGCCCGCACCAAGTGATCGAACGGGCCGTCTACTTCTGCGCCGCCGAACTCCTCACCAACATCGCCAGGCACAGCGGTGCCCGCTCGGCCGAACTGACCGTGAGCGCGGTCGACGGGCGGGTGCGCCTCAGCGTGCGCGACGACGGTGACGGCGGCGCGGCGCTCGGCGCGGGGACCGGCCTGACGGGGCTGGCCGAGCGGCTCGCGGCGGTGGACGGAGTCCTGCGGGTCGACAGCCCGCCCGGCGGCCCCACGGCAGTCGTCGCCGAGCTGCCGGCGCATGTGCGGTGAGACCTCAGCTGCCGGTCTCCGCGAGGTAGTTGAGGACGGCCTTCACCCGTCGGTTGTCCGCGTCCGTCGCCCGCAGGCCGAACTTGGCGAAGACGGCGGCGACATGCTTCTCCACCGCCCGCTCCGACACCGCCAGCCGCGCGGCGATGGAACGGTTGGAGTGACCTTGCGCCATCAGCTCCAGCACTTCTCGTTCGCGGGGCGTCAGAGTGTCCACCCGCCTGCGCTGTCCGCCCCGCATCAGGCGGGTCACCACCTCCGGTTCGAGCACCGTTCCCCCGCCGGCGACACGGTGCAAGGCGTCGACGAACTCGCCGGTGCGGGCGACGCGTTCCTTCAGCAGGTATCCGATTCCCGCGGCGCCGTCCGCGAGCAGCCGGGAGGCCCAGGCGGTCTCCACGTGCTGGGAGAAGACCAGGATGCCGACCTCGGCCGTCCTCGCACGGATCTCGACGGCGGCGCGAATGCCCTCGTCGGTGTGGGTGGGCGGCATGCGGATGTCGACCACCGCGACGTCGGGCCGGTGGCGGGCCACGGCGGCGAGCAGTTCCGGCGCCGTCCCCGCGGTGGCCACGACCTCGCATCCGCGGGCGGCGAGCAACTCGGCCATTCCGTCACGCAGGACGACGGAGTCCTCGGCCAGTACCACGCGCAGGTGCCCATCGATCACGGACGCCATTATCGGGCCCGGCCGACGGCCGCCGCCGACCGGGCCGGCGAACGCGAAGGCGCGGCCGCGGACATCCGGGCACCCGCGCGGGCAGGCCGCGGCCGTCGACCGCGCGGAATCCGCCAGGCGTCCGTGGCACGAGCGGGTGCCCCCTCATCCGACGGCCTCACCGGCTGCCCGCCTGTCCGCCCCGCACCCGCCCCGTCCGCCGGCCCAGCGCCGCGTCCACACCGGGGCAGTTCCCGCGGACGGTGGCGAGGAAGGCGTCCAGCACCGGGGAGGGGTCCCGGTCGGCGAAGGACAGGACCAGGTCGGGCAGGGCCGTGCGCGGGGTCACCTCGCAGAAGCGGATGCCCGGGCGGGGAGCCGACAGCATGCGGGAGGGGCCGAGACCCACGCCGATCCCGCAGGCGGCCAGGCCGATGATCGTGTGCACGTCCCTGGCGACGGTCGCGCCGTCCAGCGCGGCGGTGTCCTCGCCCAGCAGGTCCCGCAGCACGGCGGGGACCGCGGGTTCGTCCTCCCCGGCGGCCACGATCAGCGGCTGGCGCCGCAGCTGCTCCACGCTGACCGCCGCCTGGCCCGCGTAGGGGTGCGTACTGCCGACGACGGCGATCAGGTGGTCGTGCCCGACCGGGGCGGACACCAGGTGCTCGGCCCCGGCTCCCCGGGGCGGGCCCAGGGTGACGGCCGCGTCCAGTTCCCCGGCGACGAGGGCGGCGGTACTGCGGCTGGACGCCATCTCGTGCAACTCCAGCCGTACGTCGGGCCGCTCCCGGACGAACCGGCCGAGGACGTCCGGCAGCGGGTCGAGCAGCGCGGAGGCGATGAACCCCAGGCGCAGCCGGCCCGTCTCGCCGCGCGCCGCCCGGCCGGCGTCGGCCGTGGCCGCCGCCATCTCCCGCAGCGCGCGCCGCGCCCGGGCGAGGAACGCCTCGCCGGCGGCGGTCGGGAACACGCCCTGGCGCGTACGGTCGAACAGCCGGGCCCCCGTCTCGCGCTCCAGGTCGGCGATCTGTTTGGACAGCGGGGGCTGGGCGATGCCCAGCGCGCGGGCCGCCCGGCCGAAGTGCCCGTGCTCGGCCAGGGCGAGCGCGTACCGCAGATGCCGCGCCTCCACGACCACCACCCCTTACGCCGCACTCCCCCGCATGCCTCTCCATACGTGCGGGGTATCGCCGCTCACCCTGTCATATATCCCGCTGGATGACGCTGCCGCGCATGGGTGGGATGGGGGCCATGACGCCTTCACCGGACGACCACCCGTACGACGACCCGCACGACGGGGTGCGCAGCGATCCGAACCCCGGTCTGGACGACACCGTCTTCGTCCTCGTCCACGGTGCCTGGCACGGATCGTGGCAGTGGGCCGCGACGCAGCGGGCGCTCACCGCTCTCGGCACCGTCGGCGCGGCCGTCGACCTGCCCGGGCACGGCTTCGACGCGCCCCTGCCCAGCGGGTACCTGCTGCCCGGCCGGCCCGGGCTGCCGACCGAGAGATCCCGGCTCGCGGACGTGACGATGGACGACTGCGCCGACGCCGTCCTGGACACGCTGCGCCAAGTCCGCCGCTACGGCCGGGTCGTGCTGGTCGCCCACAGCGCGGGCGGCGGCCCCGCGTCGCTGGCCACCGAGCGCGCGCCCGAACTGGTCGACCGCCTCGTGTACCTCTCGGCGTTCGTCCCCGCAGGCCGTTCGCGGTTCTCCGACTACCTCGGCGCCCCCGAGAACGCCGCCGCGCGGGGTCGAGACCTCACCCTCGGCGATCCCGAGGCGCTGGGCGCCGTACGGATCGACCCTCTCTCGCCCGACCCCGGCTACGTCGAGGAGCTGCGGCAGACCCACTACCACGACACGCCCGCCGACCGCTTCGACCGCTGGCGCTCCGCGCTCAGCCCCGACCTGCCGCTGGCCGTCGTGACGGCACCGGTCGCCCTGACCGCGGCGCGGTGGGGCCGTATCCCGCGCACCTTCCTGCGCTGCGCCGACGACCGGGCGCTGCCGGCGGCCGTGCAGGACCTGATGATCGCGGAGGCGGACCGGGCCATGCCGCGGAAGCCGTTCACCGTCCGCACCCTGCCGGGCGGTCACAGCCCGTTCGCCGCCCGGCCGGGGGAACTCGCCGCGGCCCTGGTCCGGTGAACCGCCGGTGTCGTGGCACGGGGCGGCGGTCGCCCACGGGTCCGCGGTCCCGCGTCCCCGGGGTGCCGGGGAGCGGGACCGCGGACGGCCGGGCGGCCGGTGGGGTCAGCCGCCGATGTCCGAGTCCTGCGCGGCGGCGACGACGGCCGTCGCGTCCTCCGGCAGCAGGTATCCGGCGTCGACGGACCCTTGCGCGGCCGTGCGCACCTTGGCCACGTAGTCGGCGTGGGTGGGGTAGAGCCGGCTGAGCACCGGTTCCGCGGTGATCGGGAAGGACGGGTCGGACGGGTCGCCGTCGTCGTGCCGGTCCCAGGCGTCCGCGCCCGCGTTCCACGGGTCACGGGCGCCGTACAGGCCGCAGAAGACACCGCTGCCGGTGGTGTCGCGCAGACCGGTGAGGGTACGGGTGGGCACCGTGACGTCCGGCAGGCGGACACCGCCGGTGGCGAGGCCCGTGGCCGGGTCGCGCAGGACGGTGCTCAGCGGCTGCCCGCCCGGCGGCCGGGCGCCGCCCCGCGCCCAGTCGGCCAGGTGGCGCAGCGCCGCGTTCATCGCCCAGTGGCCGGGCCCGTCGTTGAAGGGGGCCGAACCGGGGGCGCAGTCGGCCGACGGCGCGGCGGAGCCCGCCGACTTCTGCACGGTCGGGTTGCCGGTGTCGAAGGCCCACTGGTCGCCGTGCGCGGTGCCGGCCAGCTCCCAGTGCACGACGCTGTCGGTGTCCGGCTGCCGTGCGATCGCGGCGCCCGGGACGTCGGTCTCGGTGAGCACGACGAACGTGGGCACCGACAGGTCGGTCCGGATCCGGGACGGGTTCGGCATCAGCAGGGTGTCGGCGAGCACGCCGCTGATCGGAGAGGCGATCGCGCTGTTGCTGTGCACCATGAAGCCGTCGTAGACGCCGGACACGGGCTGGACGGCGTTGACGTAGGTCGTCATGAAGCCCGCCGACTGCGACTCGCCGTCGGCGAGCAGCGTGCGGACCGGGAGCCCGCCGAGCGGGTCGGTCCCGTTCGGGGCGCGCAGCGCCTGGCCCGCCTGGGAGAAGATGTCGTAGGCGAAGGCGTCGCCGGGGTGGACCAGGCTGCCGTAGCGCGCCGGGTCCCAGCCCTTGAGGCCCTTGATCTCGCCCAGCCCGCCGTTGACCCCGACGGCCTGCGCCGAGACGCCGACCCAGGCGTAGCCCCGGCGCAGCAGCTCGTCCCGCTCGAACCAGTAGTCCGGGGAGAGGTCGAGCTGGCCGCTGACGTTGAGCCACTCCACGACCACCGTGCCGTTGAACCCGGCCGGGTCGGCGGGGCGGCGCACCAGCAGGCGGCTCTTGTACGGGGCGGTGCCGGACGCGCGGACGTTCCACCGGCCGTCCGAGGTCCACAGGCCGGACTTGGCGTACGACGTGGCGGTGCCGGAGATGAAGTACTCGCTCTCGGTGTAGCCGAACGAGCCGAGGTCCTCCGCCGCGGCGAGGAACGGGAAGCCGTGGCCGCCGGCGGGCGGGACGGTGACCGTGGGGCTCGCGACCGCGGCGGGCGAGGCCGCGGCGGGGGCCGTCAGCGGGGTGCCGAGGAGGCCGCCGCAGAGCAGCACCCCCAGCACGGCGGCGGTACCGGACCGCCGGGATAACCGAGCAAGCATGCGCACGGGTTGCCTCCGTGAATGCGTCCCAATGGGTTGAGACCGCAGTCTGGGCGAGCCGTGGCGGGCTGCCATCGGTGAATCCACCGGTGTCCCGGCAGCGGTGACCGGCGGCCGCCGAACCGCTTTGCGCCTGACGGAGGCTCAACCGCCCGCCCTCATCCCGTGACCCACGTCACATCGCGCTTCTGTCAGCAATCGGGGCGCCGTCTCGTTCAAGGGGCACGCGAACGAGACAGGAGCATCGCCATGAAGCACCGCATCGTGGTACTCGGCGCCGGTTACGCCGGGGCCTACGCCGCCGGGAACCTCGCCCGTCGGCTGTCCCCCGCCGACGTCGAGATCACCGTCGTCAACGCCGGGCCCGACTTCGTCGAGCGGATGCGGCTCCACCAGCTCGCGACCGGTCAGGACTTCGCGGTCCGGGGGCTCGTCGATGTCTTCGCGGGCACCGGGGTGCGGCTGCGCCCGGCGCGCGTCACCGGGGTGGACCCCGAGCGCAGGACGGTCGCCGTGACCGGCGAGGACGGCGACGGCGAGGTGGCCTATGACACCCTCCTCTACGCGCTCGGCAGCTCCGTGGCCCACCACGGCGTGCCCGGTGTGGCCGAGTACGCCTTCGACGTGACCGGCCGGACTTCCGCGCTGCGGCTGCGCGAGCGCCTGGCCGGTCTGGAGGCGGGCGGCACCGTGCTGGTCGTCGGTGAGGGGCTGACCGGCATCGAGACCTCCGCCGAGATCGCCGCGTGCCGGCCCGACCTCTCGGTCGCCCTCGCCGCCCGCGGCGAGCCGGGCGCGTGGCTCTCCCCGGGGGCCCGCCGTCACCTGCGCCAGGCCTTCGACCGGCTCGGCGTCCGCGTCCACGAGCACACCACCGTCGAAGCCGTCGAGCAGGCACGGGTGATCGCCGCCGGCGGGAGGTCCGTCCCGGCCGACGTCATCGTGTGGTCGGCCGGGTTCGCCGTACCCTCCATCGCGGCCGCCGGCGGCCTGGAGGTCACCGGGGCCGGTCGGATCGTCGTCGACCGCACGATGCGCTCGGTCTCGCACCCGGACGTCTACGCCGCCGGTGACTGCGCCCACGCGATCGGCGAGAACGGCCGGCCGCTGCCCATGTCGTGCGCCTCGGCCGGCTGCACCGCCATGCAGGCGACCGCCGCGATCATCGCGCGCCTGACGGGCGGTGAGGTCCCGGCCGTCGCGCTGAAGTACCACGGCAACCACATCAGCCTCGGGCGGCGGGACGCGATCTTCCAGATGGTGGACGGCGAGGCGCGCCCCAAGTCCTGGTACCTGGGCGGCCGGAGCGCCGCGTGGTTCAAGTCGGGCGTGCTCGCGGGCGCCGGATGGGGCATCGCCCACCCGACCTTCGGCATGCCGAAGCGCAGGCGCCGCCCGGCCGCCGTGCCCGCCCGGGCCGGTGCGCGCGTCGCCGCGTAGGCTGCCGGGCATGGACAGCGCGGCCATCGACCGGTTCGAGGCCAGCCGGGGCCGGCTGGCCTCGCTCGCGTACCGTCTGCTCGGCTCGGCCGCCGACGCCGAGGACGCCGTGCAGGACGCGTTCCTGCGCTGGCAGGCCGCGGACCGCGAACGGGTGGCGGCACCGGAGGCGTGGCTGACCAAGGCCGTCACCAATCTCTGCCTGGACCGGCTCCGCTCGGCGCGGGCGCGCCACGAGCGCCCGGCCGGGGACCGGCTGCCCGAGCCGCTCCTGGAGGGCGACCCGATGCTCGGCCCGGCCGACACCTTCGAGCAGCGCGAATCGGTGTCGCTGGCCGTGCTGACGCTCATGGAGCGCCTCTCGCCGGTCGAGCGGGCCGCTTACGTCCTGCGTGAGGCCTTCTCCTACTCCCACGCCGAGATCGCCGGGATCCTCGACATCACCGAGTCCGCGAGCCAGCAGCACGTCCACCGGGCCCGGCGCCGGGTCACCGCCGAGCGCCGCCGCGGCCGCGAGGTGGACCGCGCGTCGGCGTACCGGATCGTCGAGGAGTTCGTCGCCGCCGCCGCGTCGGGGCGCACCGAACGGCTGGTGGCGATGCTCACCGAGGACGTGACCGCGGTCTCGGACGGCGCCGGACTGGCCAGGCGGCTGCTGCGGTACCGGACGCGCGAGCGCGTCGCCGCCTCGGTACGGGCCGGCTTCAAGCCCACCGGGGCGAAGCGGCGGCTGGCCGGCGGCTCCCCCGCGTTCCACGTCGCGCTGGTCAACGGCTCCCCGGCCGTCCTCGCCGTGGTCGACGACCGGGTCGTGGGCACCGTGGCGTTCGAGGTCCGCGACGGCAAGGTCGCGTCCCTGTGCGGCGTCGCCGCCGCGGACCGGCTCGCGCGGCTCGACGCGGCCTGGCGGCGGCGCGGATCCGACGCGCCGGTCATCGGCGCGTGGTGACCGGCGCCACCGGGATCGAGCAGCGCGTGGTGCCTTCGCCGGGGGAAGGACTCGGTACCGGTCGTCGGTGACTTCCCCGGTCACGGCCCCCGCGCCGGCGCGGCACATCGACTACGCCGTCGAACGCGGCGGGCCCGGACACGTCGGGTCATCGGCCGACTACCATGCGGCCACGAGGACTTCAACGCGATGCCCGAACGGAGCCCGGAGCCGTTCCCCGGCTCCTGCGCCCGCTGGGGGCCGGTCGCCTTCATGCCGCCGGAAGACCTGCCGACCGTCGAAGACGCGCTGCCCGCCCGCGGTTGTCCCGAAGGCGCCGTCACCGCGATCCCGGGCGGCGATCTCCGCCGCGTCGCGGCGCGGGTGTGGCGGCAGCCGCCGGGAGACGGATCCGCCCGGCCGGCCCGCAGCCGCCGCGGCGGCGCCGGGCGCCGTCTACGCCCCCGAGCCCGGCGTCGCCGTCCACGCCGCGACCGACGCCGGGGAGGCCGAGCCGCGCGCCAGATGCAGGGTGAGCAGGGCCTCGGTGAGCGCCTCGGCCGAGGCCTCGTCCAAGGGGGCGAGGAAGTCGCGCTCCACGCGCTCGCGGACCTCCTCCGCCTCCCCGAGGCACGTCCGGCCGGCCGGGGTGAGCGTCACCACATTGCGGCGCCGGTCACGCGCGCTGCGGTGCCGCTCCACGTACCCCTTGTCCTCCAGTGAGTCGATGACGCCGACCATCGTGGTGCGGTCCACACCGAGCCGGGCCGCGATCTCCAGTTGGGACGGCTGCTCCACCGAGGCGCCGATCACCGCCAGCACGCCGAGTTCCCGCGGGACGAGGCGGAAAGGCGCGAGCGCCGTGTCCAGTTCCGCCGCCAGCGCCACGTAGGCGTGCTTCAGGAGATATCCCAGCCGCCGGGAAATTACTTCCGGGGGACGCTCATCCTTCATGCGAGACAGCGTACACTTCACTGATCGTCAGCTCCGCCAACGATCTGCTTCAATGACCGATCATTGGTCCGTTCGGACCACCGGTGAACGGGACACCCGGTATCACCGAGGTCCGCGCAGCACGCACAGGACCGCGCTCCCGGGGGGTGGGCGCCTCATCGACGTGGCGCCCCACCACCTGCGCGCGGAGTACGCACGCCACCATCACGAGCAAGGAAGTGACGTTCACGTCATGAGTGACTCGCCCCCGGCCGAGACCATACGCACGGCTTCGGCCCCCACCGCGCACGGCGCCGCGGACGCTCCCGACCCCCGCCGCTGGTGGGGCCTGGTCGTCATCGCCCTGGCGCAGTTGATGGTGGTCCTCGACGCGACCATCGTGAACATCGCGCTGCCGTCCGCGCAGAAGGCCCTCGGCATGTCCGACGGCAACCGCCAGTGGGTCATCACGGCCTACACCCTCGCCTTCGGCGGCCTGCTGCTGCTCGGCGGCCGCGTCGCCGACCTGGTCGGACGCAAGCGCACCTTCGTCATCGGCCTCATCGGCTTCGCCGTCGCCTCCGCGATCGGCGGCGCGGCCGGCAGCCCCGGCATGCTCTTCGGGGCCCGCGCCCTGCAGGGCGTGTTCGGCGCCGTCCTCGCGCCCTCCGCGCTCTCGCTGATGACCACCACGTTCACCGACCCCCGGGAGCGCGGGAAGGCGTTCGGCATCTACGGCGCCATCGCCGGCGCGGGCGCCGCGATCGGCCTGCTGCTGGGCGGCGTCCTCACCTCGTACGCGAACTGGCGCTGGTGCCTGTACGTGAACATCCCGATCGCGGCCGTCGCGGTGATCGGCGCCCTCGTGCTGCTGCACGACCGCCCGGGCCACCGCGAGGCCAGGCTGGACATCCCCGGTGTGATCCTGGGCTGCGGCGGACTGGTCGCCGTGGTCTACGGCTTCTCGGAGGCCGAGCCGCGCGGCTGGAGCGACGGCCGGGTGGTCGGCCTGCTGATCGGCGGCGTGGTCCTGCTGGCGGCGTTCGTGTTCTGGCAGAGCAAGGCCAAGCACCCGCTGCTGCCGCTGCGCATCCTCGCCGACCGCAACCGCGCGGGCTGCTTCCTGACCATGGGGCTCGCCACGATCGGCATGTTCGGTCTCTTCCTGTTCATGACCTACTACTTCCAGGGCATCCTCGGATACAGCCCGGTCAGGAGCGGTCTGGCGTTCCTGCCGATGTCCGTGATGATCATCGTTGGCTCCACGCAGATCTCCGCGCGGCTGCTGCCCCGCACGCCCCCGCGCCTGCTGATGGTGCCCGGCATGCTGCTCGCCGCGTCGGGCCTCGGGGTGCTCACCCAGCTCGGCGTGGACTCCGCGTACGCCACCCACGTCCTGCCCGCCGAACTCCTGCTCGGCCTCGGCATGGGCCTGACCTTCATGCCGGTCTTCTCCACCGCGACCCACGGGGTGCGCCCGCAGGACGCCGGAGTGACCTCCGCGATGGTCAACACCTCGCAGCAGGTGGGCGGTTCGCTCGGCACCGCGCTGCTGAACACCATCGCCACCTCGGCGACGAGCACGTACGTCGGCCAGCATATGACCAACCCCGCGCAGAAGGCCCAGGTACTGCGCGAGGGCATCGTGCACGGCTACACGCACGCCATCTGGTGGGGCGTGGCCGCGATGCTGCTCGCGGCGGTGGCCTCCGGCATCCTGGTCATCGCCCGGCCGACCGGCCACGGCCGGGGCGGCGCGCCGGCGGGTGCCGCCGCCGCGCACTGACCCCGACCGGCTGATGCGTCCGCGCCCCGCCCCGGCACCGCCGGGGCGGGGCGCGGACGTGCGGAGCGCCGGGCACGGCCGGGGGCCGGCACCGCCGAAGGCCGAAGCGGTAGGCGTACGGTCACGAAACGTGACCCGGCGCGGCAGGCGCTCTCCTCGTGGACCCGGTCCACCGCCCGACGTCTCCGGGTCAGCTCGCCGCCCGCCATCGAGCACGGTGACCACGACTGCTGCGGGATGATCGCGGGATGAGTGAGATCATCTTGATGTCGGATCCACGGGTCGCGGCCGTCCCTGTGCACGAGTGCGGTGAGCCGCTGACCGATGTCCGGGAGAGCGGTCGGCTCCTTGTGGACTCGCGAAAGCGGGACGACTCGGACGCCTTCTTCTTACGGACAGGCGTGCTGACCCGTCTGGTCCAGGCGCAGACGCACCTGCCGTCCGGTCTGAGGTTCCTGGTGGTCGAGGGCTATCGTCCGCCGGAACTGCAACGCCGCTACTTCGAGGAATACGCGGCGGGACTGCGGGCCGGGCGGCCGGGATGGTCCGAGGAGCGGATCCGGTCGGCGGCGAGCCGCTTCGTGTCACCCCCGAATGTCGCACCGCACAGCGCCGGAGCTGCGGTGGATCTGACACTCGCGGACGCGGACGGGCGCGAGCTCGATCTGGGCACGCCCATGAACGCGACTCCCGAGGAGAGCGCCGGAGCCTGTTACACCGGCGCCGCCGGGATCAGCCGGCGGGCGCGCGGGCACCGGGCGATCCTGGGGGCCGCGCTCACGGCCGCGGGTCTGGTGAACTACCCGACGGAGTGGTGGCACTGGTCGTTCGGCGACCGTTACTGGGCGCTGATCACCGGAGCGGCCGGCGCCCGTTACGGACCGTACCGGCCCGGCGCGCGTGTGTGACGCCCCTGCCGGGCGGCGGCAGCCGTGGCGGACACCGGGACCGGGCACCGCCGGGCGTGAAGGCCGCCCGCCGGAGTTTCGGCAGGACGGCGACCGGACACCCGGCCGTTCCCGGCCGCGGGGCGGCGGGATCACCGGGCGAAGGGATCCGTCATGGCGTACGACGAGACAGCGGGCCGAGCCGTGGTGACCGGGGCGTCGTCGGGAATCGGTGCCGAGTACGCCGCCCGGCTGGCCGGGCAGGGCTGGGACGTGGTGCTGGTGGCCCGGCGCGCCGAGCGGCTCCACGCCCTGGCGGGACGGCTGCGGGAGGAGACCGGTGCCGCGGTGGAGCCGCTGGTGGCCGACCTGGCCGAGTCCGCGGACCTCGCCGGGGTAGCGGAGCGGGTCGCCGCCGAGGAGGTGACGCTGCTGGTGAACAACGCCGGGATCAACGGGTACGGGCCCTTCGCCGAGGTCGGTCCCGCCCTCCTCGCCCGGGTGATCGACGTGAACGTCGTGGCACCGACGGTGCTCACCCGCGCCGCGCTTCCCGGCATGCTGGCGCGCGGCCGCGGCGCGGTCGTCAATGTGGCCTCGCTGCTCGCGTTCGCCGGCCCCCTGCCGCCCGGGCCCCTCCCCCACCGGGCCGTGTACGGGGGCACCAAGGGGTACCTGGTGACGTTCACCAGGACGCTCGCCGCCGAACTGGCCGGCACGCCGGTGCGCGTCCAGGTCGTCTGCCCCGGACTCACCGCCACCGAGTTCCACCTGGGCACGGGTGAGGCACCCGTGCCCGGAGAGGCGCGGGTGCACGGCGAGGGTGGGATGGCGGCGGCCGACGTCGTCACCGCGTCCCTCGATGCCCTGGAGTGCGGAGAGGTGATGTGCGTGCCCGGCCTGTCCGACCCCGAGGCGGTGGCCCGGCTCGCCGACGCGGAACTCGCCGTGCGCGATGGCTCCGGCCCCGGCCTGGCCCCCCGCTACCGCGCGGTCGAGCGCGCTCGCGAATGAACCCGGGCGGCGGCCCGCCGTTCCCCCTGCCGCACCACCCACGGCTCGGACAGCAGTACGGCCAGGCCGCCGGCCGCGAGCACACCGCCGGCGAACACCGCGCCTCGTACGCCGAGGCCGGTGGGCAGCAGCAGGCCGCCGACGAGGGAGCCGCCGGCGATGCCGACGTTGAAGACCGACGAGCCGACGGCCGAGGCGATCTCGGTGCTCCCGGGTGCCACGTGAAGGATCCTGCTCTGCAGCGCGGTCGACATGGCCGCCATGGCGAAACCGAGCAGCGCGACCAGGCAGACGGCGGCGACGGAACGGCCGCCGAGCGCGCTCAGCCCGAACATCGTCACCGTCAGCAGGGCCGCGCCCAGCACCAGGGTGCCGCGCGGACGACGGTCCACCCGGGCTCCGGCCAGGGCGGTGCCCGCGATGCCGGCGACGCCCGAGCCCAGGAGCAGGGGCGCCACGGCCGCCTGCGAGAGGCCTGTGACGTCGGTGAGGAAGACGGTGATGTACGTGAACCCGGTGAAGACGCCGCAGATGACGAGGCCCGTCGCCGTCATCAGGACCAGGAACCGGTGGCGGCTCGGCTCGGCGCCCCTCGCGACGCGCCCCTCCTCGCCGGACGCGGACGGCAGGAGGACGGCGACCGCGACGAGGGCGAGGAAACCGAAGCCGCTCATCACCGCGAACGGGATCCGCCACCCGGCCTGCTGACCCAGCCAGGTTCCGGCCGGGACACCCATGACGGCGGCCAGGGAGACCCCGGAGAAGAGCCCGGCGACCACCCGGCCCCGCACCTCCGGCGGGAAGAGGGCCGTGGCGGTGGCCGCGATGACCGACCAGAACACCGAGTGGGTGAGTGCCACCGTGACGCGGGCGGCGAGCAGGACCCAGTAGTCCGGGGCCAGGGCAGAGACGAGGTTCGCCATGACGAACAGGGCCAGCAGTCCGCAGAGCAGGGTGCGGCGCGGCACGCGCCGCACCAGGCGGGTCAACGGCACCGAGGCGACCGCCACGACCATGCCGTACCCGGTCACCAGGCGGCCCGCCTCCGCCTCGGACACGCCCAGGTCGTCGGCGACCAGCGGCAGCAGGCCGACCGGCAGCGTCTCCACGGTACTCAGGGAGAACAGCGCCAGCGCCAGCGCGACCACCACGACCACGGCGGTCGAGACGCGCGGTGACGTTCCCGCTCCGCTGTAGGGCACGGTCGCTGCCTTTCCTGGTGAACCCGTGGGAATGCCATCCGGGATGTCCCGGCGAAGGGGAACCGGCGTCCCGCCCCCGTCGGCCCGGCGGGCGCCGAAGCGGGCGGGTGACGGACGGCCGCGTCGTCACCCGCCGCATTACTCCTGCGCGCACGTCAGCCCGTGGCGCACGCGGCTCCGTTGAGGCTGAAGGACGCCGGGGCGGAGGTGTCGCCGGTGTGGGTGGCCTGGAAGCCGAGGGTGGTCGAGGCGCCCGGGGCCAGGGTGGCGTTGTAGGCGGCGTTCCGCGCCGTGACGGTGCCGCTGGAGGGCGAGAACTGGGCGTTCCAGCCGGAGGTGATGGTCTGTCCGGCCGGCAGGGGGAACGTCAGCGCCCACCCGTCGACCGGTGTGGTGCCGGTGTTGGTCACGGTGATCGCGGCCGTCAGCCCGGTGTTCCAGGTGCTGGTCGTGTAGGTCACCCGGCAGGCGCCGGCCGGCGGGGTGGGAGGGTCGGTCGGCGGCGGGGTGGTCGCGGAGTCCAGTCCGAAGAAGGAGATGGCACGGGCGGCCATGCCCGCGGCCGGCAGGGTGTGCCCGGTGCCCTGGATGCTGATGGCCTCGACGGGGGCCTGGGCGCCGGTGCCGCCGTAGCGGGTGCGGGTCCAGGTGGACTGCGGGTGGTCGGTGGACGCGGGCGTCTGGCTCACGCCGAGGACGTTGGTCCACTGTTTGATCTCTTCACCGAAGTTCTGGTAGCGCAGCGTGGTGTCCTCGGTGCCGTGCCACAACTGCATCCGGGGCCGGGGGCCGCTGTACCCCGGGTAGGCGCCGCGCACCAGGTCGCCCCACTGCTGCGGCGTCTTCGTCACGGTTCCGTTGGCACAGGCGCTGTTCCAGCCGGAGCCGTCCGTGGTGGCGAAGCAGCCGAAGGGCACGCCGGAGAAGGCGGCTCCGGCCTTGAAGACGTCGGGGTAGTCGCCGAGCAGGACATTGGTCATCATCGCGCCCGAGGAGGCGCCGGTGACGTAGACCCGGTCCGGGTCGGCACCGTAGTGCTGTTCGGCGTAGGTGACCATCGACACGATGCCGACGGGGTCGCTGCCGCCGCCGCGTTTGAGCGCCTGCGGCGACGAGACGTCGAAGCACCCGCCGCTGCGGGTCACCGACGGGTAGATGACGACGAAGCCGTACCGGTCGGCCAGCGAGGCGAACTCGGTGCCGGAGTAGAAGGCCGGGCCGGAACCGGTGCAGTAGTGCACGGCCACCAGGACCGCGGGGCGGGCCGGCGCACTGTCCGGACGGTAGACGTACATGCGCAGGTTGCTCGGGTTGGCGCCGAATCCGGTGACCTCCGTCAGGGAGGCCGCGTGGGCGGCCGGCGCCGACAGGGTCAGCGCGGCCAGCAACGGCGCCAGGACGGCGAGCAGGGCTGTCAGCAGGGGCCGTAGCCTCGGCCTTCTCTGGGTCATGTCATCGCCCCTCGTTTCGAAACATTCGATTATCTTTCGGAACGTGCCGCGCCACGTTAAGGGCGCGGAAGAGCGACGTCAACCACTCTCACAGAGGCACAACTCCCCGATGCCGCAAGGAAGGCCGACCTCTGGATGACCTCTTGAAAAGTCGCGCGAACCGTTGACCATCGCCGTTTCAGTTCGTAATCTGCCCGTCACATTCGGCCATGGCTACGAAATTTTCGGAAACGGAGCTGGCATGATCATGCCCAGATCACTGCCCAGGCGGGCCGCCGGGGCCTTCACGTCCGCGCTGCTCGCCGCGACGACGCTCACGGCGCTGGCGCACAGCGCCGCCGCCGCCGACGACACCCTCGGCTCCGCGGCGGCCGCGAAGGGCCGCTACTTCGGTACCGCGGTCGCCGCCAGCCACCTCGGGGAATCCGCCTACGCCGGCACACTGGACCGCGAGTTCACCTCGGTGACGCCCGAGAACGAGATGAAGTGGGACGCCACCGAGTCCACCCGCAACACCTTCACCTTCGGTGCCGCCGACCAGATCGTCAGCCACGCGCAGGGCAAGGGCATGAAGGTCCGCGGGCACACGCTGGTGTGGCACTCCCAGCTGCCCTCCTGGGTCTCCGGTCTGGGCGCCACCGACCTCCGCACGGCGATGAACAACCACATCACCCAGGTCATGCAGCACTACAAGGGCAAGATCTACGCCTGGGACGTGGTCAACGAGGCGTTCCAGGACGGCTCCAGCGGGGCCCGGCGCAGCTCGCCCTTCCAGGACAAGCTCGGCAACGGCTTCATCGAGGAGGCGTTCCGCACCGCCCGGTCCGTCGATCCCGACGCCAAGCTCTGCTACAACGACTACAACACCGACGGCGTCAACGCGAAGAGCAACGCGGTCTACGCCATGGTCAAGGACTTCAAGGCCCGCGGTGTGCCGATCGACTGCGTGGGCTTCCAGTCCCACTTCAACAGCGCCTCCCCGGTGCCGTCCGACTACCAGGCCAACCTCCAGCGCTTCGCCGACCTCGGTGTGGACGTGCAGATCACCGAGCTGGACATCGAGGGGTCCGGCACCGCGCAGGCCAACAACTACGCCAACGTCGTCAAGGCCTGCCTGGCGGTCACGCGCTGCACCGGCCTGACCGTGTGGGGCATCACCGACAAGTACTCCTGGCGCAGCAGCGGCACCCCGCTGCTGTTCGACTCCAACTACGCGGGGAAGCCCGCGTACGACGCCGTCCTGACCACGCTGGGCGGCACCGGGGGCGGCGACGGCGGCGGCAACGGCGGTGACCCGGGAGCCGCGTGCACCATCGCCTACGCCCGGACCGCCGACTGGAACGACGGCTACAACGGCGAGGTCACCGTGACGGCCGGCGCCGCACCGATCACGAGCTGGACCGTGACCCTCACGTTCCCCTCGGGACAGAAGGTGTCCGCGCTGTGGAACGGCAGCCCGACCTGGAGCGGCGACGTGGCGACGGTGCGCTCCACCTACAACGGCGGCCTCGCCGCGGGCGCCTCGACCAGTTTCGGCTTCACGGTCATGAAGAACGGCAGCTCGGCCGCTCCGACGCTCGGGACCTGCACGGCGTCCTGAGCACCGGCCCCGTCCGGCCGTCGCCTCCTCCCCGAACGACCTGGCGACGGCCGGACAGGGCGCCCTCGGCAGGGGGCCGGCCTTCGTGAAGGGGTCGGCGGGTGCCGGCACCGCCCCCCGGCGCTCAGGCCGCGGCTTCCCCGGGGTCCTCCTCCTCGCCGTCCGGGCGGCCGCCCCGCTCGTAACCCGCCACGGGAACGACGCGCCCGTCGGCGAGGGTCCTCGTGTGCCCGGCCACCGGGTGCCTGACGGGGCTCTTCCGCCGCTCGTCCGCATGCGGGGGGCCGGCGACCGGGCCGGTGTCCTCGGTGTCCTCGGGGGCATTTCGTTCCATGGCCGTCCCGGCGGCCACGGCACCGAGGGCCAGCGCCACGACGCCGAGGGCGGTGCCGGCGGCGAGGATCTTCCCCTTGTGCTTTCCGTACAGGTTCTTCGTCTTCTCGACGAAGGAGGCGGGCTCGCCGTCCTCGGGCGCGGATTCGTTCACGCACACACCTCTACCGGACTTGTCCCCCGCCTGTCCGCCGATCACCCGACATCGTCCGGTCGGGTTCGGCTGGGCGATGCCGCGATGCGGTCCGGCGGTGCCAGCACACGATCGGGGGGTGGGGCACGGGATCGCCGGGACGCGCACGGCGGGCCTCATCGGGCGGCCGGTACGGTCCGCAGGTAGGCGCCGAGGCGGGCGATCGCCGACGGGTTGCGGGGGCTCTCGACCAGGTCGGCGTAGTCGAGGGAGACGATCCTGCGGTGCTTGACGGCGGAGACGTTGCGCAACGGGGCGTAGGAGAGCAGGAACTCCTTCTTCTGTTCGGCGCCGACGTCGCCGTAGTCGCAGATGACGATGACGTCCGGGTTCCGCCGGACCACGGTCTCCCAGCCGACCGTGGTCCAGGAGTCCGCCACGTCGTGCATGACGTTGACGCCGCCGGCCTCGGTGATGATCTGTTCCGGGGCGGCGTAGCGGCCGGAGGTGAAGGGGGTGTCGCGGCCGCTGTCGTAGAGGAAGACCGAAGGACGGCCGGGTCCCACGGGCGCCTTGGCCCGCACCTGTGCGATCTGCTTCTTGAAGCCGGCGATCAGCGCGGCCGCCCGCTTCTCGACGCCGAAGAGCCTGCCGAGGTTGGTGAGGTCGGTGTACAGGGCGTCCACCGGCGGCATGATGCCGCGAGAGGTCTTCGAACGGCCGTTGCGGCAGGACTCGGTGAGGACGTACGAGGGGATGCCGAGCTTCTTCAGGGCGTCGGGCGTGAAGCCGCCGTCCTCGCGGAAGCCGTAGTTCCAGCCCGCGAAGACGAGGTCGGCCCGGGCATCGAGGACGTCCTCCTTGGTGAGCTGGTCCTTGGACAGCCAGGTCGTCCTGTCGTAGCCGTCCTTCCAGGGCACACCGTCCAGGTCTCCCTTGTCGTCGGGCATGGCGAAGCCGGCCATGCGGTCTTCCAGGCCCAAGGCGAACATCAGCTCCGTGATGCCGACGTCGTTGGTGACGACCCGCTCGGGGACCTTGTCGTACGTCACCCGGCGCCCGCAGTTGGTGAGGGTCACCGACGACGAGGCCTTCGCGTCCCGTGCCGGTTCCACCGTGGCGCCGCATCCGGTGGCGGTCGCGGCGAGGCAGAGGGCGGTGGCGAGGAGTTGCTTGCGCATGGCGTCCTTCAGGTGGTGGGCGGGAGCAGGTCGAACAGGAGCTGGACGGCGTCCGTCCCGGGGTGCCGGACGGCGTGGGCCCGGACGCCGAACACCTCGGCCAGCAAGGCCGGTCGCAGGACGTCGTGGGGCGGCCCGGAGGCGACGATCCGGCCGCCGTCCAGGACGTACAGGACGTCGCAGTGGGCTGCCGCCAGGTTGAGGTCGTGGAGGGCGGCCAGCACGGTCGGGCCGCTGTCGCGGACCAGGGACAGCACCTCCAGCTGGTGGGCGATGTCCAGGTGGTTGGTGGGCTCGTCGAGGATCAGGATCCTGGGTTGCTGGGCGAGGGCGCGCGCGATGAGGACGCGCTGCTTCTCGCCGCCGGACAAGCCGGGGAACCCCCGGTCGGCGAGGTGGGCGACGCCGGTGCGTTCCATCGCCCGGACGCAGATCTCCCGGTCCGAGGCGGCCGTGCGTCCCTGGTGCGGCAGCCGTCCCATGGCGACCACCTCGGTGACGGTGAAGTCGAACTCGGCCGAGTACTCCTGCGGCAACGCGGCCAGCACCCGGGCGGCGGCTCGTGGGTCCATGGCGTGCAGGTCGTCGCCGTCCAGCCGTACCGCTCCCCCGGACGGCCGCAGCGCCCGGTACAAGGACCGCAGCAGGGTCGACTTGCCGCTGCCGTTGGGGCCGACGAGTCCGACGAACGCCCCGCTTTCCGCGGTGAGTCCGATGTGCTCGACCAGCCGCTTACCGGCCGCCTCGATGGTCACGTCGTCGATGGTGAGTCGCATGCTCAGCGGCCTCCGAACGCGTAGCCGCCCCGCCGCATCAGCAGCAGGAACGCGGGCACGCCGACAACCGCGGTGATCACTCCGACCGGCAGTTCGGCCGGGGCGAACAGCAGCCGGGACAGTACGTCGGCCCACACCAGCAGTACGGCCCCCGCGAGCGGCGCGACGGCCAGGACGCGCCGGTGGTCGGCGCCGACCAGCATCCGCGCCACGTGCGGCACCATCAGCCCGACGAACCCGATGGCCCCGCTGACGGCCACCACCGTCCCGGTCACGGCCGCGGTGACGAGGAACAGCTCGCGGCGCAGCCGGGCCGGTACGACGCCCAGCGCGGCCGCGGTCTCGTCGCCCATGGCGAGCGCGTTGAGCGCCTCGGCCCGTCGGCGCAACCAGGCCCACCCGGCCGCCACGGTGACCGCGGCGAGCGGCACCTGCGCCCAGGTGGCGCCGCCCAGGCTGCCCAGCAGCCACATCATCGCCGACCTGGCCGCCTCGCCCCGGGCCGCGCCGAACACCATGACGGTGGTGACGGCCTCGAAGCCGTACGCCAGTGCCGTGCCGGTCAGGATCAGCCGCAGCGGTGTCAGGCCCCGCGGGGAGCGGGCCACGGCGTACACGAGCGCCATGGCCGCGAGTGCGGAGACGAAGGCCGACGCGGACAGCGCCCACACCCCGAGCCCGGCGAACGCGCCGAGGAGGATGACGGCGTTGGCGCCCACCGCCGCGCCCGAGGAGACGCCGAGGACGAACGGGTCCGCCAAGGCGTTGCGCACCAGTGCCTGCACGGCCACGCCGACTGCCGCGAGGCCCGCTCCGACGACGGCGCCCAGCAGCACCCGCGGCAGCCGGATCTCCCAGACGATGGCGTAAGCGGCCGCGTCGCCCGCGCGCACGGTGCCGCCGCCGAGCCCGGCCCACAGGAGACGCGCCACCTCGGCCCAGCCGATCCCGGCGGCACCGAGACCGACACCGCCCACGAGGGACAACAGGAGCAGCACCGCCAGGGACAGGCTGAGCGGCAGCACGGGTATGCGGCTGGGAGCCGTACTTCGGCGCACGGGGCCGTCCTTCACACGGGCCGCCTGCTGGACGTCGAGCAGGAGGAGCCCGTGCGGCCGTACCCGGCCGGGCGATCCCCTCTCGCAGTCCACGGCGAGCAGTCAACGGGTCGACACACCCCCGCAGGCGATCGGGCTCGCACGGCGACCGGCGGATCCGGTGCCGTGCACACCGTTGCGGGTCAGCGCCGGACTCTCACCGGACTTCCCCCACGGGAGGCAAGGGCAGCCTAACAAACGGACCCCGGCGAGTCCTTCGGCGGAGGAGGCGCCCTTTCCGGACGACCGGCGGCACGGAACGCGAGCGCTGCCCGCCGGCGGCGGTGCCCTGACGGGGCGGGCAGTTCCGGGCGGGGGCGATCGCCGGTCGGCCGACCGGCACGTCGCGAGAGGACCGCTAGAGGCCGACGTCACGGCCGCGGATGTCCTCCAGGGACTCGCGCCGCACGAGGAGGCGGGCGCGGCCGTCGCGTACGGCGGTGACCGGCGGGCGGCCGACCAGGTTGTAGCCGGAGGCCATCGACAGGTGGTAGGCGCCGGCGACGGGAACGGCGAGCAGGTCGCCGGGGCGTACGTCGGCGGGGAGTTCGACGTCGGCCGCGAGCACGTCACCGGCCTCGCAGTGCCGGCCGACGACGGTGACCGGGGCCCGGTCGGCCGTGGTGGGGCGGCCGATGAGCCGGGGCGCGTAACGCACGCCGTACAGGGCGGGGCGGGGGTTGTCGCTCATGCCGCCGTCGACGGCGACGTACGTGCGGGTGCCGGTCCGCTTGACGGCGAGGACGCGGTACAGGGCGATCCCCGCCGGTCCGGCGATGGCCCGTCCCGGTTCAAGGGTCAGGCGGGGCACGGGCAGGCCGGCCGCCGCGCACGCGCCGGTCAGCTCGGTGCGGACCTTGCGGGCCAGGGCGGTCAGGTCCAGGGCCGGTTCGCCGGGGCGGTAGGCGATGCCGTGGCCGCCGCCGAGGTCGAGTTCGGGCAGCACGAGACCGTGCTGCTCGTGCAGGCGGGCCATCAGGCCGACGACCCGCCGCACCGCGACCAGGTACGGCTTGACGCTGGTGATCTGCGACCCCAGGTGGCAGTGCAGGCCGGTGAGTTCCAGTCGCGGCTGGTCGATGATCCGGGCGATCGCGTGCTGGGCGTACCCGTCGCGGATGCCGAGACCGAACTTCTGGTCCGCCGTCCCGGTGCGGATCTTCTCGTGGCCGCCGGCGCTGATCCCGGGCACCACCCGGACCATGACCTTCTGCCGGCCGCGGGGACCGACAGCGGCGGCCAGCCGGGCGATCTCCGACGGGCTGTCGATGACGATGCGGCCCACGCCGAGGCGCAGCGCGGACTCCAGGTCGCGGGGGGACTTGGCGTTGCCGTGCAGCACCATCCTCCCGGGCGGGAACCCGGCGATGACGGCGAGTTCCAGCTCGCCCGCCGAACAGACGTCGAGCCCGAGGCCCTCCTCGTGCATCCAGTGGACCATCGCGCGGCACAGGAACGCCTTGGCCGCGTACATGATCTCGGCGTCCGGGAAGGCGTCCCGGTAGGTGCGGCAGCGGTTCCGGACCTCCGCCTCGTCGAGGACGTAGACGGGGGTGCCGAAGCGCCGGGCGACCTCGGCGAGCGGTACGCCGCCCACCAGAAGGTCGCCCGGGCGGGGCTCGGCGGTCGACGCGGGCCAGACCGCGAGGTCGCCGGCCATGGGGGTGACGGTACGGTCGTGGGCGGTGGTCATGGTGGTGTCCCTTTCAGCCGACGCGCACGGTGAGCGCGGGCACGGGGTTCGTCGGCCGGGGCGCGCGGGCCGCGAAGCGGGGGTCCACCGTGACGGTGGTGACGCCGAGCGGTTCGGTCAGCGCGCGCAGCGCGGACTCGGCGAGCCTGATCCACGGCTGCCGGGGGCCGAGCGTCGCGGTCAGCAGGTTCTCGGAGGTGAAGCCGACGGCCGTACGGTCGCCGACGGGTGTGCGGAAGACGCGCGTCACACACCCCGTGGGCCCCGGCCGGACGGGAACGAACAGGGGTCCGGCCGGGAGCCGATCAGAGGGTTCGGGGTCGTCGCCGCACAGGATGTCTGCCATGGGATACCTCCGGAGACCGGCACCCCAGGGTTCCGGCCGGTCGGTTCGGGTTGCCTGACGGCCCCGAACGCGGGGAGGCGGAACGGGGCTCGTCACCGACGCTATGCCGCCCGGCCCGGTGCTCCGCAGCCTCCTGACGCAACGCTGACGCACACCGGGCAAACGCTGACGCGGCGCTGACACCGGCGGTGACCGACCGCTCCCTGTGGCCAGGTCGAATCCGGTGCCGCCGTCAGTGAACTGCGGCACCAAGCCGTACCGCGCATCGATGTGTGGTGCCTCACCGCCGTCTCGAACACCCGCTCAGCGGACCGACCTCCAGCGAGTCGGTCCCACGGAGAACCGACGCCGCCCTGCTCGTATGCCTGTAGGACGATGAAGACGCGCGTGAGCGACTACTCCGCAAGACCGCCGGCTCACTGGCCATCACCGGTGAACGGACCACAGCCTGGCCTGGAGGTCAGGCCCTTCGGGTCAAGTGGCCGCGCTCTTCGCGGACCACAGCCCGACGAGGTCTCGGTAGAGATCGGACTCCGCAAGCATCCTGCTATGGCTCCCGATCCGTGGCGTCCCGCCGTCCAGCACCATCACCCGGTCCGCAGCCCGTGCCGAACTGATCCGGTGCGCGATGACGATCAGGGTGCCCGGACGCCTCCGCATCGTCTCCTCCGCGCGTGCCTCGGCTGCTGGGTCCATATGACACGTCGCCTCGTCGAGTACGATCAGCCGGGCCGGAGACAGGTAGGCGCGGGCCAGGGCGATCATTTGGCGCTGACCCGCGGAAAGAGTGTGGGGGACGACCAGACCGTCGTAACCACCGGTAGTGGACATCAGCTCCGCCAAGCCGAACTCCTTGACCGCACAGTCCATCCGACGTTCGTCCGCTGAACCATCCGTCAGGTATCCGAGGTTTTCACGAAGCGTCCCGGTGAAGACGTAGGCTTCCTGGGGCAAATAAGCGCGCGCAACCGCCTGTTGACCGGGTGCGAGCGAGGTGAGGTCGACGTCGTCGATGAGAACTCTGCCGCGGGTGGGTCGGTGGGTGCCGGCCAGTAAGGAGGCCAGTGTCGACTTGCCTATGCCACTGGGGCCCACGACGGCGATGTGTTCGCCGGGGTGCACGCGCAGGTTGATGCCGCTGAGCACGTCGTTCGCACTCCCCGGGTAGGAAAAGGACACCGCCTCCAGGACCACCTCGGCCCCGGCGGTTTCATGTCCTGCTTCGGCGAAGGGCGGCGGGGCAGGGACGGGCGGCACAGGTGGCGACCCGGCCCCGCCCGGCTGTGGCGCCAAGGCATCCAACAGCCGCCCGAGCGTGACGAACAACCTGATGCCCGTGGTGCCCAGCCCCTGGACCAGGGCTTGCACCGCGGGGCGCAGGTTGTGGGCGATGTAGGTCAGCACGCCCAGGATCACGCCCGCGCTCATGCCTTGTGCACCCCACCGGACCCACAGCAGGACCAGGACCAGCGGGACCCAACCGCCCAGCCCGAGGGCGAGGGTGCGCAGCGCCGTCAGGCGGGCGAGCGCGGTTTCCGCGGACGCGTTCTCCTTCGCGATATCGTCGAACCGTCGCAGAGCCGGTTCCGCGAGGCCGTACGCCGTGATGTCCCGTAGTCCCGCAGAGAGCTTCCAAGCCTCATGTGCGAGGGACTCGGTCGCCAGGATGCTGCGCACCTGGGCGCGTACCACCCCGCGCAAGGACACCACATACCAACCGACGCCGACAGCCACGGGGACAAAAACCAGCAGGGCGACCGTCGGCTCCAGGGTGAGGGTACCGACGCATACGCCGACGAAAGAGAAGGCAAAGCGACACATCACTGCCAACAGGCCACCCGCCGCTTCCCGCACGATCTCGACCTGGCGGGTGAGCCGTGCGACGCCGGACCGATCCTGCTCCACACGGGCGCCGGTCAGGGCCTGACGTAGCGTGACCTCCACAGTGTGGGTCACCAACGCGTCCCTTAGCGGCTCGACGACGGCAGCAGTACTGAGGAGCGATCCACGGGCCCCGAGGGCACCTACCACCGAGACAATCGCGAGGAGGGCCAGCCATCCGATGCCCACCAGTGGTTCATCGCTCAGAAATCCCCGGTCGACCGCCAAGGCCACGACGCGTCCAGACACGAGGGCGGGCAGGGACTCCACGCCTGTCCATACCAGGACTCGGATCAGCGTCCGCCGCTCGCCGCGTAATCGCTGCCGCAGATACCGCCCGGCAGCATGGCGACCTATGGCGTTCATCGGGTCGCTCCCGCCGCGTCCAGGTGAGTGGGGGGCTCGGATCGTTCCTGGAAGATCGCCCGGTAGCCAGACAGTTTCCACAGCTCTCCATGGGTACCGATGGCGCGCACGTGCCCGGCATCGAGCCAGATCACCGTGTCGGCGCGAGCCGCACTGGAAGCCCGGTGGGCGACGATCACCCGCGTCGCCCCCGAGGTGCCGGTGGCCAGCGCCTGGTCGATCTCGTACTCCGTCGCCATGTCCAGGCTCGATGTGGCGTCATCAAGTAGCACTAGCCGGGCGGGCCGTACGAAGGCCCGCGCCAGACCGAGCCGCTGCAACTCGCCCCCTGACAGGACCACGGATTCGACGCTGGTGCGGTATCCGTCCGGCATTTTCTCTATGAAGGACGCAGCGTGCGCGAGTCCGGCGGCGCGAGCCACGTCGTCGAGCGTGGCGTTCGGCGCACCGGCCGCAATGGTGTCCGCGATGTCGTCACCGAGCAACTCGGGCCGCTCGAAGGAGAAGACGACCGATCGCCGCAGCGCCTCCCTCGATAGCCTCTGCGCGGGTACCCCTCCGAGGAGCACAGCGCCGCAATCGGGGTCGAAGAGCCGGCCCATGAGCGCCGCCACCGTGGACTTTCCCGAGCCCGAACGCCCGACCAGCGCCACCACGCCGCCGGGCGGCACGGTGATGTCAATACCTGACAGGACCGTCTGCTCGGCATGCCGCACGGTCACGTTTCTCAATTCCACGCCCAGACCTGCAGAGGTAGCAGGGTCGGGTAGTTCCTCCAGCCCGTACTCCATGGGCGGAAGCGCCACATACGTCTCCAGTTGCTTCGCCCCGGACCGAGCACGGGCGAGCTGGTTGGCGAACAGCACGCTCATACCAAGGCCCGTGCCCATAGCCGCGTACTCCGACGCGGCCAGCAACTGCCCGGACGTGATGCGCCCGTGGCCGAGTTCGAGCCCGGCGGTGGCAACGACTGCGAGGTGAAGGAGAGGGAAGAGCACATTCCCCTGTGCGGTAATTTTGGCCTGGAGCCTCCAGAGAGCGTCCCCGTTGCTGCGTAGCCGCGGTAACGGCTCCACCACGCGGGCAACTTCACGTTCCAAGGTGTGGGACGCGGCAATGGTGCGGGCTCCACCGAGAGCCTCTGCGAGTCTGCTCGACACCGTGCTCTGCTCCTCAAGGTAGCGGGTGACCAGGAGCGAGCTGTCGACGGTGAATGACCTGAGACACCAGGCAACAATGGGGAGGCCACAACTGAAGACGAGCCCGATCCACACGTCCGTCCACCACAACATGAACAGGCACACCAGCGTCGGAAGCAGGGAAAGCGCGAGCCACACGGCCGCGTTGATCCCCATGGCGGCCGCAGCCGCGCCTTCCAGGACGCAGGCCGCGAAGCCGCCCGGCCCCCCGTCGGTCCGAACGCGCGGGCCCGCTCCCACCAGCCGGTTGGCGGCCGCCCGGCGGAAGAAGAGCGCGGAGCGCGCCTGTACCACCCCGGCCCGGTAGTCGCTGTACACCTCGAAGGCCACGTAGATGACCACCAGGCCCAGGCAAGCCACCAGCCACCGGCTGAAGCCCATGCCTCCGACCAGTCCGTCGACCGCCTTGCCCAGTACTGCCGGCAGGGCGAGCTGGGCGGCGGCACTTACACATCCTGTGGTGATGAGGACGGCCGCACCGGTGGCCTGGGCGCGCGCCGCGTCGCGCAGCAGTCGTGTTCCGATACCACCCAGCACTGGTCTCCCCATTGCTCGTGTGGGTCGTCCGGGCCGTGCACCGGCCCCTTTACGTGGCTAGCGCCTCGGGGCCTGTTTGTCTCCCCGAGGCGCTGCCTGCGGTCCGGCGGCGGTCACAATGGGCCGCCGTCCACCCGGACGGTCAATTCGATCAGTTGCAGCCCACCCAGCTGTGGCTGGAGCAAGCCAGGCTGGTCGAGCTGCCCAGCGGCTGCGCGGATGTGTCCGGCAGCTCGAGGCCCTGCAGGTCGAGGATCGCCATGAGATTCCCTCCCCTCGGTTCGCTTGTCATCGTCACGGCCCGTATGGCCGTGACGACGGTTCATGACTAGTTGCAGAAGATGTAGCTGGAGTTGCTGCAGTTCCTGCTGGTGCCGCTCATAGGCGCCATGTCGTCGCCCTCGGGCAGCTCAAGTCCCTGAAGGTCGAGCAGAGCCATCGGGTTCACCTCCTTTCGCCGATCGGTCTGTACCGACCCGCCCGTGGACCGGGCGGGAAGTCTTGGCTGTGCCGTGGGGGCAGGTGACGGACAGAAAAGGAAGTCCGGGGTGTTCCTGGCCCAGGGCTACCGCGAGGGCGGTGAGTACGCCCGCGTTGCCGGTCGACAGATCCATGGACAGCCGCATGAGCATTTCGCCGGGGAAGGCGAGGCCGTCCGCATAAGACAGCGCGTGCAAGTTGAGCAGACCGAGCTGGCGGTCTAGGTCGGCGCGACCGGCCGCACTGGGGCGCGTCCTGCTGCGTTCGGCGAGGTACAGGATGATTCCCGCTCTCCCGTTGAACAGGTCGGACTGCACGTAGAACTGGGAGGAGGCGGCACGTGCGATCGCGTCCGAAGCCGTGACCAGGCGTTCGTCCATGTCGTACTGGAGGTACTGGTCCAGGACGAGGCCAATGCCGACGCTGCCGGTCGCGAGGTACGGCATGGTCCGCCATCCCTCGTTCACATGCATCATCCCGTTATCGCGCGTGATGCAGCGGCGCAGGTCCTGTTCGAGCGCGGTGCGGGATAATCGCAGGTACTCGCGGTCGCCAGTTCTTTCGTACAAGCGCAGGAAAAAGAGGGCGGGGCCGGAGGAACCGCGCATCAGCCCAGCGTAGGGGTGCGTGCCCCCGCTGGTGGTGGCAACGGAATCGGCGGTGCCCAGACGGTCGGCGATGAGCTCGGCGATGCGCAGGTGATGGGTGTCGCCTGTTCCCTCGCTGAACGCCATGAGATTGAGCCCGATGCCGGAGAGTCCGCCCTTGAGATCGGTGCCGAGCATCTCCCATTTTTCCTTGAGGCACATGGCGAGGAGTTCGCGTCCGGTGTCCTCGACGCCGAGCCTCAGCAGGGCGTAGGCCACCCCGTGCATGCCGTCGTAAAGGCCGAGCCGGTCCTGCGGACGGGGCATCAAGGCCCGGTGCGCGAGCCAAGTACGGTACTCGTGCGGGAAATCAACCCCGGCATCCAAGAGCGCGAGGAGCACTCCGGCGGCGCCGTGCTGGAGGTTCAGGGCCCCGGTGTGGAACTGCTCGATGTCACCGGGGAACAACCGGTCGTCGCGCAAGGGGGTCGCGCTGCGCAAAATGGACCGGCTGATCGCGTCTCGCAGCCGCGGCCACTGCTTGGGGTCGGCGGTGACCTGCGGCACTCGGTCCAGCAGGGTCTCCGGCCGGTGACGAGCGGCGGCTGCCTGGCGGACTCCGGTGATTCTTTCGACGGCTTCGTCAAGGTAGTCTGGCGGTACTGGGAACACCCGTCTGATGTATTCGACGAAGTGACGTGCTTTCGCGAAGTCGTGTCGAAGCAAGGTGGTGAGCGGCATGAACAGTGAGAGCCGCAGACAGCCGAGCGCGTAGTGGTCATGGTCGAATCCGACCCGGTCGGCCGGCGCCGCGAACGCCGGGTTCACGAGGCTGGGTTTCACTCCTGCCTCGATGTCCGACGCCACCTCGTAGTCGATGAGCGAGACTTTGCCGTCGTCACTCACCAGGATGTTGAAAGGGTGCAGGTCTCCGAAGACGATGCCGCGTCCGTGAATCTCAGCGACGATAGCCTCTGTCTGCCGTGACACCTCCAAGGCCCACTTGGTGTAACGCGCAGCTTCGGCGGGGTCCGTCTCCCCCTCGTTGAGCGGGTAGCGTGAAGCGAAGTTCCTGCTGAGCGTCTCCCCTTCGATGAACTCCTGTACGAGGAAGTGGTGACCTCCCCACTCGAAGTAGTCGATGAGCTCGGGCACACCGGTGATGCCCTTGAGTCGGTGCAGGATGTCACGCTCGTGGCATAGCCGGTGAACGGCGTCCGCCGAATCCATCGTCAGCCCCGCGTGGGGGCGGGCTTCCTTGAGAATTACCTTGCGGCCACTCTCCCGGTGCCGGGCCTCGTACAGTCCTCCCGCGTTGGAGAAGTGCACCGCCCGTTCGACGGTGTAGGCGATGTCATTCGTGGTGCCACTTTTGCGCGCTTCGATGTGGGGGGTGAAGAATTCTGGCACAGTGACCCACGGCGGGACGTAGAAGACCGGGTCGCGACGGTCGGGCACCAGGGTGCCGTGGTCATCCTCGATGGCGCCGACGAGTGCGCCCGTCTCCGATATACAGTGCCGCTCGATAAATCCGCCGTAGCGCACGTACAAAGGACCACTTCCCCAGCGTAAATCGCTCAGGATGTACGGCCCCTCCTGGCCGTCGAGCTCTTTGCCCAGCTCCTCAAGTACGGATCGCAGGATTTGTTCGTCCAGAGGGTAGATGGTGATGAATTTCCCGCTGGATCCGCGGTCAGAGTACTTGAGGTTGCGATTTTTCAACACGTGGCGTCCGGACAGGTATTTGAAGGCTATCTCCCGCGGCACGCAGTGGTGGTACACGGTTTCCAGTACGGCATCCGCGTTCGCGCCTGTCGCCGAGACGTGGATCTTCCAACCCTGCATCGGAAGCTGTTGCCCGGGAGGGTTGCATACAGTCCATTCCTCCTTGGCGGACTTCGTCCATCCCGAAGGGAGTTCCATGGAGTCTGCGACGAAGGCGAGATTGGCAAGCTCGTCGGCGGTCGCTTTCCGGTCCGGCAGATCGTAGAAATAGCGGTCTGCCAGACAGTAGACGTCGTAGCGTTTGTCCACCATTCCTCCTGGGATCTTCCCGGCCGTTTCGCTGACAGGAATATATTCGCTCTGCGAGAGACATCGAACAAGCGTGTTCCTCATGTTTGTACTCGTGGGTTTCCCATGCGAGGAGCGACCCGGTTCATAGATCTGGTTCTGGGTCAACGGGGAATGGAAGGGGCCGGGGGGGGGGGAGGGTGTGCCCCCGGGTGGTGGAGGACACTATCCTGGTGCTTGCTTCTCTCCTTCCCTTCCCACCCCCCCGCGGGGGGAGGCGGAAGCGAGGTGGG
>NZ_JBVJOT010000045.1:10118-31447 GCF_055583025.1 Streptomyces sp. NPDC104831 | reverse complement strand
TGGGTCCGGAGACGGGGGGCAGCCCCGCCCCCCCCCCCCCCCCCCCCCCCCCCCCCCCCCCCCCCCGGCCCCAGTGTTGTCCGGTCCTGCCCGCCCGCTATTCGACTCCGCGTAGCGCGGCAGACGGGCGCTGGCGCAGGGCGATGCGTGTGGTGGACACGCCGGTGGCAAGGGCGAGGATGCCCGCGCCGCCCAGGATGAGGACGAGCGTGGCACCTTCGAGGCGCGGGCGCGACGAGCCGGTCAGAGTCTGGCTGAACACCGACAGCACGGCCCCCGCAACCAGCGATCCGACCAGGAGCGCGGCCAGCACGATCGCCGCATTTTCCAGACACATCATGCGGGCGACCTGTTTGCGGGTGGCGCCCACCAAACGCAGCAGCGCGAACTCGCCGGAGCGTTCCATCGTGGTCATCACCAAGGTGTTCACAACCGAAATCGAGGTGAAGACCGTCACCACCACGAGGAGCAGATAGGTGGCGGCCATGGAGGCGTCCTGGCTGCGCAGGGCCTCGGCACGGTAGGCGGCGCGGTCGAGTACCTGCCAGGATGGCTCGGCTCGGTGGAGAGCCGACAGGCTGCCGGCCATCTGCTGCTCCCGTCCCGGCTTGGCTCGTACGTACACAACGTCCAGGAGCTGCGGGCCGTCCGAGTGCCGGGGTGCGAGACGCTCGGGAAGGACAGCTTCACCGAAGCCGCGGGAGCGGCGATACACGGCGACGACTCGGACCTGTTCCACCCGGTCGTCCTCCAGGAAGAGACGTATCTCGTCGCCTGCTTGGACGTGTGCGCGCCGGGCCAGGTCCTTGCTCAAGGCGACATCCCTCGGCCCCAGTCGGCCGATCCGCCCTCGCAGGACACCCAGATCGAGCACTTGGTCCAGGGGGCCGTCAGAGACAACCTGTGCGATGCCGCCGGGACCCAGCTGCGCGGACTCAGGACCGTTGACGACCATGACATAGGTCCCCGTGGTGGCGACCGCGGTGCCGACGCCTGCCGCTCCACGGATCGTCGCCCCGGCCGAGGCCGGAAGTCCGTCGCCGACGCTGCGCACGATCCGGTCGGCCAGCACACGCTGCCGGTCCTGGTGTGATTGCTCGTGCCACTTCATCTGCGGTACGAACAGGGCCACAGCGGCAAACGCGACCGTAAGGGCCAGAGGGGTGGCGGCGGCGCCGAGCCGCCGGTAAGCCGTGGTGAGATTGGCCTTCGCCAGCAGCCCAACCACCGGAAACAGGGCCTGGCAGAGCAGGCCGAGCACCGTGCCGGCCAGCTTGCCGGTCCAGGGGGCGAGCAGCCCGACTGCGATCATCAACACCATGACCATGGCCACGGCCGTGTTCGCAGCGTCGGTGCCTCCCGAACTCCTGATCGCCGCGAGTCCCCAGACGCCCCCGCCGAGCACCGTAAGCCCGAGGCAGGTGCGGACCACGCCCACCCGGCGGCGGGGCACCGATGCCTCGCCCAGTGCCTGTACAGCGCGTACGCGAGAAGCCCGTCGGCCGCTGCTCCACACTGCGGCCTCGGCGGTCACCCAGCAGATCACCGCGGCGATCAAGACGCTCATGGGGCCGAAGTCAAGAGGGAACGCACCGGGAATCAATCCCTTGCTCACCAGCCAGGCGCGCAGCCCCGCGGCGAGCAGCACGCCGAGTGCGCAACCAGGGACGGCAGCAACAGCAGTCACCACGAGTGCTTCGTAGGCAACCAAGCGACGAACCTGACCGGGGGTGGCGGCTACGGCCCGCAGCAGGGCGATCTCTCTCGTCCGCTGCTGAACGGACAGGGCGAAGGAGCCCGAGATCGCGAAGACCATGACGAACAGGCAGATGAAGCCGAAGGGCACGACGAAGGACACCACGTCTGCACCGCCCTGCTCCGGTGCTGCCCGGTGGCCGGCGTCGAGCAGCACCGCGCAAGCTGTGATCAACGTCTGCGCGCACAGCATGGCCACAAAGGATCCGGCGAACGAGACCTTGCGGGCAACGATGGACCACCACGCGAGGAGGAACAGCATGGGTCAGGCCCCCAGTCTCGCAATGTGCTCGGCGATGGTGCCGGCGGATGCCCCATGCAGGACCTCGGTGACCTTGCCGTCTGCCAGGATCAAGACGGTGTCCGCGTACGAGGCAGCCACGGGGTCGTGAGTGACCATCAGGACCGTTTGGCCGATGTCCTTCACAAGACCGCGGAGCAATTCCAGGACCTTCCGGGCCGAAGTGGTGTCCAGAGCACCAGTGGGCTCGTCGGCGAAGACCACCTCGGGGCGGGTGATGAGCGCACGGGCGATGGCCACCCGCTGCTGTTGGCCGCCTGAGAGTTCGGCAGGCCGGTGCCCGCGCCGCTCGGTGAGCCCTGTGTAGCCGAGTAGCCGTTCCAGCCAGGTCCGGTCGAGCCGGGTACGCCGGCCCGCTAGTCGCACCGGAAGCGTGATGTTCTGCTCGGCCGTCAACGCAGGCAGTAGGTTGAATCCCTGAAAGACGAAGCCGATCCGTTCGCGCCGCAGTACGGTCAACTCCCTCTCGCCCAGTGGCCCCAAGTCCCTCCCACCGATCTCGATGGTTCCGTGGTCGGGCCGGTCCAGGCCGGAAGCGCAGTGCAGGAAGGTGCTCTTGCCGGAGCCGGAGGGGCCCATCACAGCAGTGAACGTCCCGTACGACAATTGTGCAGTGACCCCGTCGAGTGCCGTCACGGCTGACCTGCCGCGGCCATGCACTTTGCGCACACCGTTGAGGCGCACCGCCCACGGGCGCTCTGCGGACGGCGTTTCGGCCCCGCTGCCCGGCTGCCAGTGGGGTGCGGCCCGCCCTAAGTGATGGCCGGGTCCGGCGCCTGCATGCTCGCTCACGTGCGCTCTCTCTCGTTTCAGTACGTACTGCCCGGTGGCCGGTGGCCACCCTCACAAAACTCCACTCGTCATAACACGGCCGCCATCACATGGTCACACCGAGCGGGGACACACGGTGCTCCACCGGTCGGTTCACGTCACGGCTCGTGCCAGAGCTCGGACGAACCGGGGCACGTCGACCGTGCCCCAGCCGCTGGCCGTGTCGAAACCCGGGCTCGCGGTGAACCCGAGGACCTCTGCGTAGGTGTTGGAGCCCTCGGTGACGTCGACGATCCCGGTGTCGGGACCAGTCGCGCCCAGCCGGTAGAGGACCGGGTTGATATCGCCCAGGGGTCCGTGGTGCAGTTGTGCCGCAAGGGCTAGCACACCGGCAAAGAGCGGAGCCGACTGTGAGGTGCCGGCTGCCCCCTGCATCACGATGTCCGGAACCGAACGGCCGGGCATCGCATCGCCTGTTGTAGCCGGGCGCTGCCATGGCGGACGCGCGAACAGCGACGAGTGTCCGGCCCCCGACTTGGGCCACAGCGTGTCGGGATAGGTGCGATGCCCCTGCGGGTCGACGTGCAACAGCGCCCCGCCGACCGCCGTCACGCGGGGGTCGGACGCAGGCCAGGCGACTACACGCCGGGGGTAGTGCCGATCAGGATGGTCGCGCAGCGGGCCGCTGGCCCCCAGGTCCCCCGAGGAGGCAACCAGGGTCGTACCCGCCGCGCGGGCACGACCGAATGCGGCACCATAGGCGAGCACGGACTTTGGATCGGTGAAGTTCTGCTCGACAGAACCGAAGCTCATGGACACCACATCCGCTAGGCGGTGCCGCGTCAAGTGGTCCAGGACGCGCATCATCTCGGGCATGCCGCTCTCCCCCTGCGTCTCATCCACGGGTGAGGCGGCGACCAAGATGCGGGCCTGCGGAGCCAGCGAGTGGACCATAGCGACATCCAGCCGGGTCTCGGAGACCCATGCCTGACAGTTCTCCGTCTCGACCCCTGGGGAGGTACAGGAGGGCGGCTTCCCCAGCGGCTCCACTCGCCGGATGTCGGGCGTCGGAAGCCCGTACTGCGCGTCGTAGTCCGCCATGAACCGCTCCAAGTCCGGGTCGCCGTACGACACAAGTACCGCGACCGTGACGCCGCGGCCCGTGATCCCGTGCCGCCACAGCTCGTCCACGCGGTAAGGCACGGCGACCGAAGGCTCACGCACGCCAGGAACGTCAGCAGCCCACACGCTGTCGGCGGTTTCCGCCGAGGCGGAACCGACACCGGAAAGGAGCAGGCCCAGCACGGCGAACAAGCTGCCGATGCACCGCCTTCTTACCCCACCGCGCGCAGTTCCGGACCGGAAATCCATACCCTGTCTCCTTTCACCCGATGCGTGCCGTCACTAAAGGATCGACCCACCAGGCGGCGAGGGCATGATTCAACGGCACAACCGTGGGTTATCCATAGGAACCGGCACACCGGCCACAACCCTGGTGGGACCGCAGCTGACGCAGGTCAGTGGCCAAGTCTGGACATGGCCTGGTCCGGATAGCGGCCACCGGCCACCGCGCCGTCCGGCACCGCGTTGCGCAGCAACTCGCACTGCTCCTTCGTCAGCGTCACCTCGACGGCCGCCGCGTTCTCCTCCAAATAGCGCCTCTTCTTCGTACCCGGAATGGGTACGATGTCGTCGCCTTGGGCCAGCAACCAAGCGAGTGCCGCCTGCGCGGGCGTGCAGCCGATCTCGTCGGCGGCCCGCTGCACGGCTTCCACCAGGGTGAGGTTGTGCCGCAGGTTCTCCTCGGCGAACCTGGGCCAGCGCCTGCGGTTGTCTCCGCTGTCCAGCTCATCCACCGATGAGATGGTCCCGGTCAGCATGGCTCGCCCAAGTGGCGAGTACGCCACCACGGATACGCCGAGCTGCCGGCACGTATCCAACATCTCGCCCTCCACCACGTCCCTGGTGAAGAGCGAGTACTCCAGCTGGATCGCGCTGATGGGATGGATGGCGTGGGCCCGGCGCAGAGTGTCGGCGCCCACCTCGCTCAGGGCGATATACCGGATGTCACCTGCCTGCACCAGCTCGGCCATCGCGCCGACCGTCTCCTCGATGGGTGTCGCAGGATCACGCCGGTGCACACAGTAGAGATCGATGTGGTCGACTCCTAGGCGGCGCAGCGAAGCATGGCAAGCCGTCCGTACATACCTTGCCGACGTGTCGATACCATCCACGCGCCCCGTCTCCGGGTCGTGTCGCAGCCCGAACTTGGTGGCCAGCACCACTCGACTCCGCTCAGAAGACCGGCGGCGCAGCCAGGCACCCAGGAACTCCTCATTGGCTCCGCGCCCGTAGGCGTCCGCAGTGTCGAGGAAGTCCACTCCGAGGTCCAGGGCACGGTCCAAAGTGCGCTCCGACTCGGCGATATCCGGGACCCCGTAGGCGACGGACATGCCCATGCAGCCGAGCCCCACGGATGACACTCGTGGTCCGTGGGTACCGAGCGTGCGGTATTTCACGAGTAACTCCTCCTTGACGACGACAAATTCGAGAAGGCCCGGGCCACCCTCAGCAACCAATCCACTTCCGCACCGTAATCGCTGCTCTTGCGCTCGTACGAATCCATAGCAGGCCGCCTCTCCCCAGCCGTCAGCTCAGGGCTGGCATGCATGGCCTGCAGGGCCTCGCGTACCACGGTGGCCTGCACCGCCGCTTGGAGTGCCTCCCCCGATAAGCCCGTCCGCCGGGCGTTCCACCGGGCGCGCGCGATGATCTCCGGATCCATGTAGGGCCGCAGAGCCAGGAGCCCGTCCTGAATTTCGATGACCTCGCGGTAGAGGCGGTAACTGATGTTCCCGGGCATCATGCGGGCGAGCCGGGTGGAGTGCTGCGGCTTCAGAACGACATGTGGATGTGCCTCAGTCAGGGCACGCCACAGCGTATACAGCCGCTGGTAGTTGATGAAGTTGCGGACCTTGCGGTGCCACTCCGAGGCGGCCGGCCCCCAGGAGGGCATGGTCAGGCCCGCCGAGAGGAAAGATATACCGATGCCGTTGGCCAGTGGTGTGATCACCTCCCAGCGCAGTGGATCAAGACCGAACTGCACGGCGAACACCGCAGATGCGCGATGGACGCAGTAGACGAGGTATGCCGCCGCACCGATTCCGGTGGTGTACAGACCCCGTCGCAACCACTGACGCCCCGCTACGCGACCGAAGCGCCGGCACAACCGGATGGTTTCGACCATTCCGGAACCGAAGGCAGTCACGTACACCAGCAGGTAGACGGCGACCGGCGGCCGGTGCGCCTGCTCGAGCAGATAGTGGGTGGCCCGCCCTTTACTCGTCGAGCCGGCGACGAACCACATCGTCAGCATGACGGCGGCGCACAGTGCGCTGCTCGCCAGACGCCAAGAGGCCCTGCGGCGGGCCTCGTCGGGTGGGTACACCCAGTAGGCGATCGCAATGAGGATGGCCGCGCTCGAAGCCACCCCTCCGCAAAGATGGATGCCGAGCGCACCCAGATTAGGGATCCCTGTGCGGGCATCCACAGCCGCCGAAACACAGGGGGTCGACAACGCGAAGGACGCCGCCTTGCAGGAGAACGCGATGAGCAGGGCCACAAGCGCCGGGTCGTTACGTTGAGTACGCATGTCGCGCACCTTGTAGAGCAGAACCAGCGCGCATACCGCGGCGCAGACGGGAAAGACCACGCCTTTCACATCGTTCACTCCGTCGGCCTTAGCGACTGGTCGATGCGCGCGATGGTGGCGGCGTCACCGGTAGGCACCACCCATTTGATCTCCGTTGGAGGTCGGGAGACCCGCTCGAGTATCAACGATGCGACAATTTCAGCCGCCTGTTCGTCCTCGGTGGGGTAGGTGGTCCGGCCCAATACCTCGATGATGCGCTGGACATCGAGGTGAGGGAAGAGCAGCGTCATGGTCTCCGGTTCGGGACTCAGTGAGTCGGAGTGGGCGCACAGCATGTGCGCCAGCTCATGCGCGATGATGTGGTCTTGGTGGAACGGGGTGGTGTCTGCCTCGACGACGATGATGTCGATGTCATCCGTCGCCAGCCATATCCCGCACGGCTCACCCGCTCCAAGCGCTGCGGGCATCACGTGGATGGGGCGGTTGCGCTGGTGACTCAGCCGGTCGATAAGCGTGGAAATTCCGCTTCCAACGGGCAACTCCAAGCGGTCGAGAAGCTCTTCGGACATACGGTGCAGCCGCTTGAAGGTCCTGCGGTAGGCCCACCATCGAGGTACCCAGGATAAAACGAACACCGTTACAGCCGCCGAGTGCTCTCACCCTCAGGGAAGTGTCTACTACCTTCTCCGCGCCTGGACAAATCCTGGATCCGTGCCTGCGGCATGCACCCTCCAACCTCGTGAGTCATCGGCTCACACACAAAAGCTTGAGCTTGGGGATCATAACCACAGTTGTCGGCTTCACTTGAGACCATGGCCTGAAGTGACCGTCAGTTGCAGGCCCGGCTACCCGGGAGTGGCCGTCCTGGGCAGCCCCTCCAGGTCGCGGGCGTGCTCAATGATCTCCTTGATGCTCTGGAGACTCTTGGCGGAAAGTCCGGCCGCCCGCAGCGCCACGTGCTGCACACCGGCGCTTCGCAGCGCGACCATCAACTCCAGTTCCCGGTCGACAGCCTGGGTCGTGTGATCGTCGAAGAAGTAGGCCGGTGGCACGCCGAAAAACCGCGCGAGCGCCTCGATGTGCTTCAGGGTGGGATTGTCGCGCTGCCCCTTACGGAGCAGCCATATGTAGCTGCCGGAGATAGACACGCCATCCAAGGAGATGGCGCGTGCAACCTCCTCCGCACTATAAGGACCACGTCCCGCCGGTACGACTGTCTCAAAAAGGTGGTTCAACTTGGCGGCCAGTGAACGTTCACCAACGCCCTGTACGTCAGGCACATCACACCTCCATCCCTGCTTCAATGTAGCGGTACACCCGTGTACACGTCGACGCGCTGTCTCATTTACGTGAGTTGACGGCCACGGACGGGGCGGCCTAGCGTCCTGCTGGATGCATCAACTGTTGTTGCTGCACTTCAGATTTGATCAATCAACGGTCGACGGGCGCGAAGGGGAAGCCGCCCCTCGCACGGGCCCTCGACCGCGTACGTGCCTGACTTTTCCCAGTTGGGGGGGACCGCGTGACCATCGCGCAAAGAGGAGCAAGCCGGGAGAACCGCATGAAGTATGAGGCAAGATCCTCATGGTTCGCTTCGGAACGGCTGCCGCACCATGGCGGCCTGGCCGGCACCGAACTGAATACCATCGACGTGATCATCCTCGCTCATGGGGCCCTGACACGGAGTGGCATCGCGGCCATGCTGTCCTCGCGACCAGGCATCCGCGTACTTGGGGATGCGGAGGACGTCGATTCCGTACCGAACAGCGAACGGCTGCGTCCCGATGTGGTGGTGCTCTACCTCTCCGACGGCAGCAGAACCGCGTTCGACAAGCTCAGTAGAGCACGTGATGCCTTCCGTGCCAGCGCGGTGCTACTGGTCATGAGAGTGCTCTCGGCTGGAAGCACCCAGCGTGCTCTGGAAGCGGACGTGGCAGGAGTGATCTCCGACGACGCCTCTGTCGACGAACTGGTCGAGGCGATCCGGCACCTGAGCTGCGGGCAGCGCATCGTCGGCACCGACGTGGCTGTCATGGGCACCGCCCGGACCCCGAACCCGCTGACACCGCGGGAGTCGGAGATCCTCGGTCTCGCGGCCGAGGGCGAGAATCCCGAGGAGACCGCCGGCCACCTCCACCTGTCCGTCGGGACCGTACGCAACCACCTGTTGTCCGCCGTTCAGAAGACCGGTGCCAGAAACCGCCTCGACGCGGTCCGGATCGCCCGCGCCAGAGGTTGGCTCTGACACGCCGCCCCCAGCCTCCCGCCAGCGCGCTCAACTCATCGCTGGTATGCCGACTGCGGGAGGCGCTGCCCGGGAGGGATCTGCTGGAGTCGGCGGCGGGTTACGGCCTCGCGGTGCCGAAGAGACGGGTGGACGCCGCTCGCTTCGCAGAGCCGGCGGCGGGGGAACCGGGAGCTCGCCGCGTGGGCTCCCGAGAAGGCGGCTGCCCTGCTCAGCGAGGCGTTTACGCTGGCGGCCGCTCGCGACGTACGGCAGGCCCCGTTCACCAGCCCGACCCGAGACCGGATGGACGAATTGCGGCTGCGGCGTTGAAGGATCACTGCGACGCACGGTCGCGGCTCGGCCACCACGCCCCGTCCCTGGCCGATCTGGAGACCACGTCGGCACACCATCCGTTACGGGAGCGGTTGGCCGCGCTGGGCATGCGAGCCCTCCAGGCGGCGGGCCGCCAGTCCGAGGCGCTGGCCGTGTTCGAGTACGTACGCGGCAGGCTCGCCGACGAGGTGGGGGCGCCTCCTCTGTGGTGCTGCGCGATACCCACCTGGCCGTGCTGCGCGACGGAAGGCTCGTCCCCGCCCCGGAAGCGCCGGGAGTCAGGAGGGGGCGGTGGCGGGGATTACGTGCATCGCCGCCTCCTCCGCCGACACCCCGGCTCCGTCCAGCCCGGCGTCGGAGGCGAACAGGTCGGATTCGGTGTTCTGCCGAGTGCCCTGGTCCAGGGCGGCCAGCCGTCCGGCGCGTTCGTCACCGACCTCGTCGTCGATTGGTTCGCCGTCCCCGTCCCACAGGTCGCCGATGCCGTCGCCCTCCGGGACTCCGATGTCGGGCACCTCCTCCGCGAGGCGCTCGTCCAGGCTCTCCCCTCGCCACCGCTCCACCGCCGTGACCCCTGTGTGCTCCACGCCCCACGGTCTCTCCGGGGGCCAGTACCCTTCGTCCAAGGCCTCGTCGCCACCCCTGTAATCCAGGGTGTCCGACGCGTCCAACAGGCCGGCGTCGTCCCGCATCTCGGTCCCGTCCGGCTGGTAGACCGCGTCACCCATCGTCTCTGCGCTCATGTGTGCTCCCTCGTCGTCCGGGCCGGGATCGGCAGGGCGTTCCCCGGCCGCCGTGGCGGCGGTCGCCGCCTCCACTGTCGTGTGCCGTCGTGCGGATCAGGCGCCGTCGCCCGGTCCGAGAGGGCTGACCCGGGGCACTGACGCCTTGCCCGTGTCGGAGACCTCGCCGCCGCTTCAGCGGACCGGGACCGGGGTCGTCTCGTCGGGCGGCGTGACGAGGACGGCCGCCGGTGTCACGGTGGTGACACCGGTGATCGCCGGACGGGTGTATGTCATCGCCGACCAGGCGTCGGCTCCGGGGGCCAGCGTCACGGTCCGTGTCTCCTCGCCGGTGGCCCGTTCGGGATGCGGGGTGACCGCCTCGCCCGCGCCGTCGACGAACGCCAGGCCGGGGAAGCCGCGCACCGTGCAGGTGCGGTGGGAGACGTTGGTCAGGACGACGGCGAAGTTCGCCTGCCCGGCGCCGGGGTGGTCGGCCCCGACGGACACCTTCAGTTCGGCGGTGTGGCAGCGGCGTGTCGCAGCCGGTACGGCGGACCCCGGCGACGCGGTGGCGGTGCCGGGTGACGGCGTCGGCGTGGGGTCCGGGCCGGCGGGGTCGTCGGCGGAAGGTGCCGGAACACCGGCGGTCCTTGCCGGCGCCGGGGTGACGGGTCCGCTCGGACCGTGCCGCGCGTGCCCCGGCCCGTGCGGCCGGCGAGTACGGCGCAGCAAAGGAGCACGCCGGGCAGGAGAATGCGGTGCGTCATGTCTCTTCCCGGGGTCATCGGCGCCTCAGCAGGTACTTGTGCCGGCCGGACAGCACGAGTTCGCCGCGCTGGTTGTGGATGGTGGCGGACGTGGTCACCACTCCGTTGTCGTCCCGGGGCTCCAGGCCGGTGATGGTGAGGGCCGGGTAGAAGGGTGTCCCCGGAGTGCACTTCGGCCAGGAAGACACAGGAGAGTTCGAGGAAGCCGAGGAACACCTCGCCGATGAAGTGCGGGAACAGGGTGGCGCCGGGGCGGTGAAGGCGAGGACCTGCAGGCCGTGCACCACCGGCGCCGAGTGTCCGTGTCTGCGTGCCCACTCGGCGTCGTAGTGGACGGGGTGGTTATCCGCGGAGACGGTCTGGAAGGCGGCGGCGTGGGCGTCCGTCAGGGTGCGGCTGGGTGCCCGGAAGACCTCGCCGACGCGCAGGTCCTCGAACGTCCTGGCCGGCACGACGTGGAAGGCGTCGGGATCGAACGCCGCCTGTGTCGCCGGGGCGGCGGGGCGCTGTGTCATCGAGTGGTCCTCTCCTGGGGGTGGGGCGCCGCCGCTCGGGCGGGCGGCACAGGCCGGCCTGCCGGCCGGTGAGCGCGGAGTCGTCGGCGTCGGCCAGGCCGGTCGCCCGGGTCCCGGCGGCGCCGGTCTTCCCGTGCCGGGTGACCGGGATGCGGAGCACGGTGCCCTGGGCCGAGGCGGACACCCGAACCGCGCCGCGGTGGGCCTTGACGCCGTTGGCCCCGAGGGATCCGGCGGCGGCCGGTTCGGGTCCGCCGGCCCGGCGGGGGGTGTCCCCGGTGTCGGGCAGCGGAGTGCGGGCGGTCCCGCGGCCGGTCGGTCACGGCCGCGGGTTCCGGGCGGTACGTCGTCGGGGGCGAGTGGCCGGCCCCGGTCAGCGACCGGAGCGGGCGGCGCTCAGGATGAGGTCGGTGACGGGGCCGGGGTCGCTCACGGACACCGCGTGCGGGGCGCGGACGGCTACGGTGCGGGCGTGGGCGCGCCGGGCCATCCACCGCTCGGCCGCCGGCGGGATGTTGCGGTCCTCGGTCGCCACGAGGTACCAGCTGGGGATCCGCTTCCACGCGGCGGCGGTGGCGGGCTCCTGGAGCGCGGCGAGGGTGATCGGCCGCTGTCCCACGGCCATGACCTGGGCGGTCCGGACGGGGACGCCGGCCGCGAACTGCCGGCGGAACAGGTCCTTCCTGATGACCAGTTCCTCGCCCTGTCCGCCGCCGGGCAGCGGGTAGTGCTGGGTGACGGTGGCCTGTCCCAGGGTGCTTCCGGGGAACCTGTCGGTGAGCTGGAGCGCGCTCTCCCCGACCTCGGGCACGAAGGCGGCGACGTAGACGAGGGCCTTGACGTGCGGGGCGTCGGCCGCGGCCTGGCTGATGACCGCTCCGCCGTAGGAGTGCCCCACCAGCACGACCGGCCCGGTGACGCTGTCGAGGACACTGCGGATGTAGGCGGCGTCGCTCGCCAGTCCGCGCAGGGGCAGGGCCGGCGCCAGCACGCGGTGGCCGTGCCGCTGGAGGCGTCCGACCACGCCGCTCCAGCTGGAGGCGTCGGCGAAGGCGCCGTGGATCAGGACCACGGTGGGTGTGTCCGGACGTGGGTGCGCTCTGCCCCTGTCGTGGGCGGCCGCCGGGGCGGAGTGCGCGGCGCCCACGGTGCCCAGCGCGGCGGCGCCGGCCAGGAGGGAGGCGGTCACGGTGCGGCGGGATATCGGTGCGTTCATGGGTGGCTCTCTGTGGAAGGGGCGGGCTCGGCAGCCGGTGTGTCAGGCGGAGGTGGCCCGGACGGCTTCCTCGATCAGGTCGGCGACGCGCTCGGGGTGGGAGAGCATCACCAGGTGGGAGGAGTCGACCTCGACGGTGGTCATGCCGGCCCGCTGGTAGCCGTAGCGCTCCACGTCCGGGTTGATGGTGTGGTCGGAAGAGGCGACCAGGCCCCAGGAGGGCTTGGTCTTCCAGGCGGCGGCCGGTGCCGCGTCGGCGAACGCCTGGGCCGCGAGGGGACGTTGCGAGACGGCGAGGACCTCGGCGAGGCGGACGTCGACGTCGGCGGCGAAGACGGCCGGGAACTTGTCCGGCCGGACCGACACGTCGGTGCCGCTCCCGGTCGAGCCCTCGATGGGGAAGGGCGTGTAGACGAGGGCGGCGGCAAGGTCGGAGTCCGGGAACCGGCCCTGGAGTTCGCCGAGGCTCTCGCCCTTCTCCAGGGCGTAACCGGCCAGGTAGACCAGCGCCTGGACGTTGTCCTCGGTGCCGGCGACCGTGATGACGGCACCGCCGTAGGAGTGCCCCATCAGGACGACGGGACCGGGGATCTGACGGACGATCGAGGCGACGTACGCGGCGTCACCGATCAGGCTGCGGTTGGGAACGGCCGGGGCGACCACGTCCAGGCCGCGGGCGAGGAGCCGGGGGATCACCTGGGCGTAGCTGGAGGCGTCGGCGAACGCGCCGTGGACGAGGACGACGGTCGGCTGGGGGGAACGGGACATGGGAGTGCCCTTTCGGGGATTGTGGGCGGGGTGTGCGGGGCGGCCTGCCGGCCCGGGGCGGATCGCGGTGGGCGGGATGCCGCCGGTATGCGAGTGACCTTAGAGCCGACGTGCGAGGTGTGTTTGTCCGTCAGTGCCCTGCTCGTGGTCTGTGCGTGCCCGGGCGGCACGGTCAGCCGGCCCGGCCGGCGACGGGTGCCTGGAAACCGCGCACCGGGTGGACGGGCGGGCCCCGACCCGCGCTCACCCGGTGCTGCCCGACTCCGTCGAGCGCGGGGGTGTGGTGTGTGCCCCGTGCCGGGCCCGGCATGACGATGTCCCTTCGGACCGGCAGGGGGAGCCCGGCCCGCACGATCCCGCGCAGGCGGCGAGTCCGCCGGTCGGCCTGGCTTCGGTGCCGGCGGCGAAGGCCGCGGCCTCCGCGTGCCGGACCTGGGTCCGCCCCAGGACCCGTGCCGTCCGACCACGTCGCCGACGGGGCTCAGGCTGTCGCCGAGCACCCCGTGCGTGCGCCGCACGCCGGCGCGGGCGAGGAGAGCGGCGTACCGCTCGGCGGCGGGCTGTCCGGCCATGGTGCTCCCCGGGTGCTCGCTCACGGGGGCCGTGGCCGGGCCGGGGAGACGCCGGGCCGGCCGGTTGTTCCTCCGTGCACCACTCGCGGTTCCCGGTCGCACCGCCTGCCGTCCCGGGCCCCCTGAGGAGCGTGCACGGGAAAGCGCCGGGCGGCCCGCGCTCGCGGACCGCCCGGCGCGCCCGGCCGTGCTCGGGTCAGTCCTGGTCGCCGGAGCCGTCCGCGGGCGCGAGGAGTACGGCCGTACGGCTGCTGTGGACGACGGCGTCGCTGACGCGGGGATGGATGAACGCCTCGAGCGCCCCGCGGTGGTGGGGGCTGAGGATCAGCAGGTCGGCGTGCCGCTCCTCGGCGACGGCGGAGATGGTGGTGGCTATCTGGGTCGTCAGACCGTTCGCGAGGACGCCCTCGGCCGCGACGCCCGCGTCACGCAGCGAGGTGACGGCCTCGTCGAGGATGGCCTTGCCCTGCTCGTCGTCCTCCAGGGAGACGACGGTGGCGAGGGTCGCCGTGGAGGCGGCGATGTGCAGGACACCGACCTCGGCGCCGGTCAGCCGGGCCATCTCACCGGCCAGGCGTACGACGGAATGACGGGCGGGGCTGGAGTCGACGGCTACGAGAATGCGCTGGAACATGGCTCATGTCCTTCGTGAGTGTGGGGAGGCGTCCGTCGGGCGCGGGTGCCTCAGGTGCGTGATCAAGCATTTCCCCGAACACCCGGTGGTGCCGGTGTGTTCCGTGCCGCGTGCCGCTTGCCCGGGGTCACCACGGGGCCGGCGGTGGCGTGGAAGGCATGGGTCACCTCCGGTGCGGTGCCCGCCGCGAGCAGGGCGCGGGCCTGCTCCTCGTAACGGCGGTCGTCGGCGGTGAGCCGGCTGTGGTGCTGGGCCAGGTGCTCCGCCCAGGAGGCCACCACGTAGTTCTCGACGAACCGCTCGGGATCGCCGCCGTCCTGGAAGAGCCCCCAGGTCAGGGCTCCGGTGCGCTGCCGGGAACGGGCCACGTGCCGCATGCGGCCGGTGAAGGCCGCCCAGTTGCCCGGAGCGATCCGGTACGTGACGGAGACGAGTACCGGGCCGTCGGCCGGGCCGGGTGCGAACACCAGGGGCGGCACGGGCCAGTGGTCGGAGGGGCTCGGGTCGAGCCCGTCCGCGGTGTGCAGCGGCCACCGGCGCACACTCAGGGCGCAGACCACGAGCAGCCCGGCGCCGGTCAGAAGGGAGGCGGTCAGTCCCAGTCCGTCGGCCAGCGCCCCCCACACGGGTGCGGTGAGCGCCTGTCCGCCTTGGAACACCACGAGGTAGACGGCGAGTCCGCGCCCCCTCACCCAGCCGGGCAGCCGTTGCTGCACGGCGGTGTTGAGGGTGGACAGCACACCGATCCAGGCCAGTCCCGCGGGCAGCAGTGCGGCCGCCGCGAGCCAGGGGGTGCGGGTGGTGGCCAGTACCACCAGCGTCCCGGCGAAGACGGCCGCCCCCGCGGCAAGGGTGCCGTTGGCGCCCAGCGCGCGCCGGATCGCGGGCAGCGCGAAGGCGCCGCCCACCGCACCGGCACCCACGACGCCGAGCAGCAGCCCGTACCCGTCCGACCCGAGTCCCAGGGAACGGCTCGCGACGAGGGGAAGCAGCGACCACAGGGCGGCGCCGCCCGGGACGAACACGGCGGTGCGCAGCAGGACCCGGCGGACCCCCGGGGCGTGCCGGACGTAGCGGCGGCCGGCCTGCACGGCCGCGAGAAGCCCTTCGCTCGGTGCGGCGGGCCGTGGTGGGACCGGCCGGTGCCACAGCAGCAGCACGGCCGCGATGCCCAGGTACGACAGGGCGTTGAAGGCGAAGACCCAGCCCGCGCCCGCCGCGGCGACCACCGCGCCGCCGAGGGCCGGGCCCACGGCGCGGGCCAGGTTCATGTTCACGGCGCCCAGCGCCGCCGCCTGCCCCAGCTGCTCGCGCTCCACCAGTTCCGGCTGCACCGCCTGCCATGCCGGGCCCATCAGGGCCGTGCCGCAGCCCAGCAGGAAGGTGAGGCACAGCAGGAGGCCCGGGGCGAGCGCGCCCCGGAACGCGAGCACGGTGAGCGCGGTGGAGACGGCCAGCATGGCGAACTGGGCGGCCAGCAGCACCTTGCGGCGGTCGTAGCGGTCGGCCAGCACCCCGGAGGGCAGGGCGAGCAGGACGACCGGGAGGCTGGAGGCCGTCTGCACGAGTGTCACCAGGGCGGCACCGTGCCCGACCAGGAGCCACTGGGCGCCGACCGTCTGCATCCAGGTGCCGGTGTTGGACACCAGCTGCGCGATCCACAGCGCGCGGAAGACGCGCGCCGCGAGCGGCGCCCAGGCCGGGTGCTGCGCCGGGTTCACGACTGCGGCCTCGTCCAGTCGGCGTCGGAGGCCCAGTGGCGGCGGACGGTGATCAGGGTCGCCGTGAGCAGCGCCAGCGCCAGGGCCAGGACGGGGAGGAGTTCGGCGTGCCGCAGGAGCAGTGCGCCCGCGAGGGCGCCGAGGAACATGGCCAGGACGGAGAGGATCCGCCGGCCGGGCCGGGGGGTGGCCCCGCCGGCCGGGGCGGAGTCCGCCGCCAGTCCGGTCAGGGTCAGGGTCAGGACGGTCGTGGTCAGGTCCGGGACGCCGAGGCGCCGGGCGACCGCGTTCTGGAGCCCCATGGCGATGCCCAGCAGCACGATGAGGGTGTACTTCACCGGGCCGGTCACCTCCCCGTCCGCGACCGCGACGGTGAGCACCGTGCCGGCGACCAGGAGCGCCTGGACGGCGGTGGCCGCGGTCAGCATCCGGCCGCGGTGCGCGGCGTAGCGGGTGCCGAAGCGGCCTCCGGCCAGGGCCCCGGTGAGGAACGACGTCATGGAGACGACGGACGCGGGCGCGGACAGGCCCGGCGCGCCGGCCAGGGCGAAGCCGAGGAAGACGACGTTGCCCGTCATGTTGGCGACGAAGACGTGTCCGAGGGCCAGGTAGGTGACGGCGTCGACGAGGCCGGTCACCACGGTCAGTCCCAGCATCAGCGGCGCCAGGGGGCCGTGCCGGTCGCCCCGCGGTGGGACGAGGGTGCGGGCGGCGTCAGTCAGCAGTCCGCGCATGCCGCGTCCCCCCGTCCGTGGTGTGGCCGGCGGGGCCGCGGTGCAGCGCGGAGCGGGTGAGCAGTCCGCTGGCCGGACCGATGACGATCGCCGCGAGGGAGATCCACAGCGGCCGGGGGACCGGTCCGAGGAGGTGGTCGAGGGACCAGTGGCCGGGGCCGGTCAGGGCCAGCGCCGCGGCGGCGGTGACGAGGACCAGCGGGTACTCGTAGCCGTCGTTCTGCACCCAGAGCCCCTTGTGCCACTTGACGGTGCCGGCCACCGTCATCACTCCCATGGCGGCCATCGCCGCCAGCGGGGTGAGGAGGCCGGCCGCCAGGAACAGGCCGGCGCCGATCTGGCTGCCGCCCGCGGCGAGCGCGGTGAGTCTCCCGCCGCGGAAGCCGTCACGGCGGAATTCCTCGGTCCCTCCGGCCAGCCCGTTGCCGCCCAGCCGGAAACTGACCTTCTGCACTCCGTGCCCGGCGATGAGGAGTCCCACCACCAGCCGGAGCACCAACAGTCCGCTGTCCATCGCGTCGTCTGCCTGTTCCTGACGTCCGTCGTCAACCGTGGGTGGTGGGTCAGCCGGCGGCGTGCTCGCCGATGACCGTCTGCGCGTAGACGACCCCGAGGCCGTAGGTGCCGCCGTGCTCCTTCACGACGTCCATGACCGGCAGGTACGTGTCCGTGCGCGCCCAGTCCCGCTGGAGCTCCAGCAGCACCTGCACCCAGGTCACCGGGACCACGCCGGCCTGGACCATCCGCTGCACGGCGTGCTCGTGGGCCTGCGGGCTGACGCCGCCGGAGGCGTCGGTGACCACGTACACCTCGTAGTCCTGGGCGAGCGCGGACAGGGCGGGCAGCACGATGCAGACCTCGGTCCACAGGCCGGCGAGGACCAGCTTCTTGCGGCCGGTGGCCTTGACCGCCTCGACGAAGGCGGTGTCCTCCCAGGCGTTCATCGAGGTGCGGTCGATGATCTCCCGGCCGGGGAAGACGGCGGCGAGCTGCGGCAGGAGCGGGCCGGAGAAGGACTCGGCGGCCACGGTGCTCAGGACCACCGGCACGTCGAAGACCTTGGCGGCCTTCGCCAGGCCGACGGTCGCGTTGATGATCGCGGTGCGGTCGCCGCTGCCGGTGCCGAAGAACATCTGCGGCTGGTGGTCGATGAACAGCACCGCGCAGTTGTCGGGGGTGAGCAGGTCCGGGCTGGGAGCAGCGGTGACCTGGGCGATGTCGACCATGAGGGTGCCTTTCGGTGCTGGGCCGGTACGGTCCGGACGGTCGTCCGGGCGGTGTGCCTGGTGAGGAAGGAGCCGGGGGCCGGTGCGGCTCCCCGTGTCCGGGCGGGATGCGGGAAGCCGGGTGCGAGCCCCTGGCGCGGCTGCTTCGCCGTCACGTTAGGTCCGGCGGCCGCGGCCCGGTTTCTGGTGAGCGCACCGGCGTTTGCCCGAGAGCGCACGGCCTCGCGGGCGGGCCGGGCGACGACGGCACGGGGACGGCCTTCGCGTCTCGCGGGTGATCGGGTCCGCGGGCTTTGCCGGCGCCGCCCCCGGGGTACCCGGAGCCGTGCCGGGCCGGGATGTGGTGCCGTTCCGGCGGCGGAGCGAGGGAGCGGACATGACCGGCGAGGGGTCGCGCGGACGGCGGGCGAGGCGTCTGCGGGAGACGGCCGCCGACGTCTTCGGCTGGGAGGAGCTGCGTCCCGAGCAGCTCACGGCCATGGAGTGGGTACTGGAGGGCCGGGACGCGCTCGTGGTCATGCCGACCGGGTCCGGCAAGTCCGCCGTGTACCAGGTGCCGGGCCTGCTGCTGTCCGGCCCGGTGGTCGTCGTGTCACCGCTGCTGGCGCTCCAGCGGGACCAGATCGCGGGACTGCCCGGCGGTGAGCACGAGCCGGGTGCCGTCGCCGTGAACTCCGACCTGAGCGCGGCCGGGACGAACGCCGCCTGGGACGCCGTACGGCGCGGCGCGGTGCGCTTCGTCTACCTGTCCCCCGAGCAGCTGGCCAAGGACGAGGTGGTCGACCGGCTGGCCGAGGCGGAACCCGGCCTGTTCGTCGTGGACGAGGCCCAGTGCGTGTCGTCCTGGGGCCACGACTTCCGGCCCGACTACCTGCGCCTGGCCCAGGCGGTACGGCGCCTGGGGCGGCCCCCCGTGCTCGCGCTCACCGCGACCGCCGCTCCCCCGGTCCGGCAGGACATCGTCGACCGGCTCGGCATGGACGGCGCCCGGCAGCTCGTCACCGGGTTCGACCGCCCCGAGATCAGGCTCGAGGCGCACCGTCACCTGGAGGAGGACGAACGACGGCGTGTCGTCGTGGAGCAGGCCGCCGCGGGGCCGAAGCCCGGCATCGTCTACGCGGCGACCCGGAAGGACACCGAGTACTACGCGGCGGAGCTGACCGCTCTCGGGCTCACCGCGCGGGCGTACCACGCCGGTCTGCGCGCCGCCGAACGCCGGCAGGTCCACGAGGACTTCCTGACGGGCGGCACGGACGTGGTGGTGGCGACCTCGGCCTTCGGGATGGGGATCGACAAGGAGGACGTACGGTATGTGCTCCATGCGTCGCTGCCCGGTTCCCTGGACGCCTACTACCAGGAGATCGGGCGGTGCGGCCGGGACGGGCGCCCCGCGCTCGCCGTGCTGCACTACCGCGCGCAGGACACGGGGATGCGGGCCTACTTCAGCAGCCGCCCGCCGGGCAGGGACACCGTGGCGGCCGTGGTGGAAGCCGTCCACGGCCACGGTGACGATCCGGCGGGGCTGAAGGAGCTGCGCCGGGAGACGGGCCTGTCGCGGGCCCGGGTCACCACGGCCGTGAACCTGCTGGAGGAGGCCGACGCCGTGGTGACGGACGGCTCGGGTGCCGTCCGGCCGGTCGCGGGCACCGCCCCGGCGACGGCGGTGCGGCGGGCCGAGGACAACGCCGAGGCCCACAGGCGCATGGACCGGTCCAGGGTCGAGATGGCCCGCGCGTACGCGGAGACGACCGGGTGCCGGCGGCGTTTCCTGCTGGGCTACTTCGGCGAGGAGTACCCGGCGCCGTGCGGCAACTGCGACACCTGCGACGAGCGGGAGGCCGCGGAGGACGACGGGCCGGCCGCCGGAGGGCGGCCGGCGCACCCTGAGGCGGGCGCCTATCCGGTCGGAGCCGCCGTGCGTCACGACCGGTGGGGCCGGGGCACGGTGCTGAGCGAGGACGGGGACCGGATCACCGCCCTCTTCGACGACGTCGGCTACCGCACGCTCTCCCTCGACGCCCTGGCCGCCCGGGACGACCTGCTCACGGTGACGGACGAGCCGGCCGAGGGCGGTGGCTGAGGCTCCGGTCACCGCAGCGGCCGGGACGTCCGCGCGCCGGCGCCGTCCGCCGCTCAGAGGTCGCCGAACAGCCGTTCCTCGGCGCGCAGCGTGTGGGCCGCGACGCGCTCGCCCAGGAGGATCCCCGCCTCGTCGGCCGAGCGGGTGTGGATGCCGGAGTACACACGGGCGTCCACGTTGTCCTTCGAGAGCCGGCTCCAGGCGGTGTAGGTGCGCACGACACCGGGGGCGGTGGGACTGGTCAGCTCGAAGGGCGCCGTGCGCGGCCCGGTGAGCGCGGTCAGGACGGTTTGTGCCGCGCCGGCGTAGGTGCCGTGGCCGCTGGGGTAGTCGGGGTGTGCCGGTGTGGTGTGCAGCGGGGTCCAGCCGGGGTCGGGGTCGATGGCGCCCGTGCGGATCGCGGTGACCGGACGCCAGCGCAGATAGGCGTACTTGCTGTCGGAGGTGGCGATCTGCGTGTCCACCAGGGCGACGTGGAACAGCGCCACCAGCCGGGCCTGCCCGGCGGCCGACCGCGGCGACCGGGCCAGCGCGACGCGCAGGGGCTCGGTGTACAGCGTCAGCGAGGAACCGAACCAGAAGGTGGCGGTCTCCGTCTGCCGCGGGGTGCGGACGGTGCTGTTCGCGGCTCCGTACGCGCGGACCTCGGCGAGATCGTTCCGGTAGCGCTCGGAGGTGAGGGCGGGCGGGGCGGGCAGCCGGTACTGGTCGGCGCGCGCGAGCAGGAAGGGCCGGGCGAGCCGGTTGCCGTACTGCGTGGCCGGGGCGTGGGCGGGCGGTGTCGGCTGCCATACGCCGGGCGCCGCGTCGGGCACCGGGAACGGTGCGTCGACCGAGGCCGGGTCGAGGCCGTCCCCCTCCCGGGAGGCGAGCACGAGTCTGGCCTGGCGGGCCCCGGCCTCGACGCCCCGGGTCTCGGCGGCACCGTCCGGGATGCGGTCCAGTGTCGTCGCGAGCGCGGCGTCGAGCTGCCGGGCGCGGGCGGGGATCAGGGCGGTCAGGGAGTCGTGGACGGCGGAGGCGAGGGCCGCGTCCTGGAAGTCGGCCCGGTCGACGCCGTGCGGCACGGTGCGGGTGGCGCGGGCCGCCGCGAGCCAGCCGATGGCCCAGGTGCGGCTGTTGGTGACCTGGGTGGGGGCGCCGGCGGCGGCGATGGACGCGGCCGTGGTGTCGTACCAGTCGAGTGCCACCGACGGGCGCGGCCCCTGGTCCCGTGCCGTGGCGGACGTGACGGTCGCGGGGGGGGGGGGGGGGGGGGGGGTCGGGGGGGGGGGGGGGGGGGGGGGGGGGGGGGGGGGGGGGGGGGGTGTTGGGGGGGGCATGGGAGGGTCC
>NZ_JBVJOT010000045.1:0-10108 GCF_055583025.1 Streptomyces sp. NPDC104831 | reverse complement strand
GGGATGCGGTTATGTTGGTGCCGCGGTGAGGTCCCACGGAGGGTCTTCTCCCTTGCTCTTGTGTTGGGGGGGGGGGGGGCGGGGGGGTGGGGCGGCCCCCCCCCCCCCCCCCCCCCCCAGGGCGGTGCGGGTGAGGCGGGCGGCGCGGCGGGTTCTGAGCGGGTTCACGGAAGTCTCCTTCGCACACTGCTGCGGGTGAATGCTCCGGGCGGGCGCGGGCGGGTACGCGTCGGGGAGCGGCCGGCCGGCGAACGGTGGGCGGACGAACGCTCCGGGACGCGCCGGGACGCCCGGCGTCACCTACACAGCGCGGTGGCGACGCGCATCAGATCGACGGCGCGCCGCACGGTGAGCCGCTGGGAAAGCCACATGCCGGGCACGCTAGCCGCAGCCCCGACTCCGGGACAACCGGGCGGTGTTGGTCGCCCGGCCGCTGCAACACCCTCTTCGTCGCGCCGACATACGGCCGTCATGCCGCGCGATCCGGCGTTCCGTCTCCGCACGGAGACGGACGTCGAGCACCCCGTGGTCATCCGGCGCATGAAGCCGCCCTCCGCCTGTTCGGCACCGGCCGCTTCGCCCTCCGGGACCGCCTGCCGGAGATCTCCTCGCTGATCGCCGGCTTCCCGACCCGCGGTTCGGCGTCGGGCACTCGCGGAGGCAGCTGTCCCGGTGGCCGGCGCCGCAGACCGGTCGCCTTCCGGAGGACGTCCGGGACGCCGCACCGGCCCGGGGCGACCTCCTTGCTGTCCACGCCGTCCGGGGCCATACCGAAGCCGCCGTCCGGGCGCTGCCGGACGCGGCCGTGCCCCCCGCGTCCGCGCCGCGCGGGCTCACCGAGGCCCGGTGTGCCGCGCCGCCCGTGCGCGAACCGGCCCGGGGCGGCACCGCCGTCACCGCCGTCTCCCGCCGCTCCGGCCCGCTCGGCGTCCGGTCGGCCGCCACACCGGCCGAGGCCGCGGCGGACCCGCTCACGGATCCGGCGATCGCCGGGCCCGAGGAGTGCGGGGCGGGCGACCGCGTGATGCTCTTGCTGCCGTCACACCCCCGTGGCCGGTGCTCCCCCACCCGCTGCGGCGACCGGGCCCGGGTCGCCCGCCACTGCCGGCGGCACAACCCGGCCGGTACGCCCGGTACTCGACGTCCCCTCACCCCACACCACGGTGTCACGCCCCGGCTGATGCCGGTGGCCACCAGGGGGTGCTCCCCCGGAGCGCCGGCCCGGCCGGGCGTGCTCCCGCCTCCGTCCCCGGATCGCACGCCGTACTGCGGCCGGCGGCCGGTGCGGGCTCCGCGCGCGCTCGCTCCCGGTGACGTCGCGCGCCCTCCCGAGGCGGGGTCGAGTGGTGCTCTAGACCGTCACCACAGCCTTTCACCACGTAACTGCCGCTGTTTCAGAGGCGAAAGGACTCACAGCGATGTTGTCTACGAACGCGGGCCGGACATGACCCGGCGCGTCGTGATCACCGGTGTCGGTGTACGCGCCCCCGGCGGCAACGGAACGAAGGCGTTCTGGGACCTGCTGTCGGCCGGCCGCACCGCCACCCGGAGCATCTCCTTCTTCGACGCGTCGCCGTTCCGTTCGCGGATCGCCGGCGAGGTCGACTTCGACGCGGCAGCCGAGGGCTTCGGCCCGCGCGAGATCCGCCGCATGGACCGGGCCACGCAGTTCGCGGTGGCCTGCACCCGCGAGGCGGTCGCGGACAGCGGCCTGGACCTGTCCGCGCTCGATCCGCACCGGGTCGGGGTCAGCCTGGGCAGCGCGGTCGCCTCGGCGACCAGCCTGGAGAACGAGTACCTCGTGATGTCGGACGCGGGCAAGCAGTGGGAGGTCGACCCCTCCTACCTGTCCCCGCACATGTTCGACTACCTCTCCCCCGGTGTCATGCCGGCCGAGGTGGCCTGGGAAGTGGGTGCGGAAGGCCCGGTGACCATGGTGTCCGACGGCTGCACCTCGGGGCTCGACTCGGTCGGCTACGCCGTGCAGCTCATCCGCGAGGGCACGGTCGACACCGTCGTCGCCGGCGCCGCGGACACCCCCATCTCGCCGATCGTGGTCGCCTGCTTCGACGCCATCAAGGCGACGACGACGCGCAACGACGACCCGGCGCACGCCTCGCGGCCCTTCGACGGCACACGCAACGGGTTCGTGCTCGCCGAGGGCGCCGCCATGTTCGTGCTGGAGGAGTACGAGGCGGCCAAGAAGCGCGGTGCGCACATCTACGCGGAGGTCGGCGGGTACGCCACCCGCTGCAACGCCCACCACATGACGGGCCTGCGCAAGGACGGCCGCGAGATGGCCGAGGCCATCCGCGTCTCGCTGGACGAGGCACGCCTGGACGGCACCAGGATCGACTACATCAACGCGCACGGTTCGGGCACCAAGCAGAACGACCGCCACGAGACGGCCGCGTTCAAGCGTTCGCTGGGGCAGCACGCCTACGACGTGCCGGTCTCCTCCATCAAGTCGATGGTCGGCCACTCGCTGGGCGCCATCGGCTCCGTCGAGATCGCCGCGTCGCTGCTGGCGATCGAGCACAACGTCGTGCCGCCGACGGCGAACCTGCACACCCCCGACCCCGAGTGCGACCTCGACTACGTGCCGCTGACCGCGCGGGAACAGCGCGTGGACACGGTGCTCACGGTCGGCTCCGGCTTCGGCGGCTTCCAGAGCGCGATGATCCTGCACCGTCCGGAGGTGGCCGCGGCATGACCACCGTGATCACGGGCATCGGGGCGGCCACGCCCAACGGCCTGGGCACCGAGGCGTTCTGGAAGGCGACGCTGACGGGCACCAACGGTGTCCGGGAGCTGACCGGCTTCGACACCTCCGCGTACCCCTCGCGGCTGGCCGGGCAGATCGTCGACTACGACGCCAAGGCCCATCTGCCCAGCAGGCTGCTGCCGCAGACCGACGTGTCGACCCGCTACGCGCTGACCGCCGCCGCCTGGGCCCTCGCGGACGCGGGGGTCGACGAGAACACCCTGCCCGACTACGACATGGGCACGGTCACCTCGAACGCCCTGGGCGGTTTCGCGTTCACCCACCAGGAGTTCAACAAACTCTGGTCGAAGGGCTCGGAGTTCGTCTCCGTCTACGAGTCCTTCGCCTGGTTCTACGCGGTCAACACCGGCCAGATCTCCATCCGGCACAAGCTGCGCGGTCCGAGCGCCGCGCTGGTGGGCGAGCAGGCCGGCGGCCTGGACGCCGTCGGGCACGCCCGGCGCACCGTGGGGCGCGGCACCAAGCTCGTGGTGTCCGGCGGTGTGGACGCCGCGTTCGACCCCTGGGGCTGGGCCTCCCAGCTGGCGGGCGGCCGGGTCACCACCGCCACCGACCCGGAGGCGGCGTACCTGCCGTTCGACGAGCGGGCGGCCGGCTACGTGCCCGGCGAGGGCGGCGCGATCCTCATCGCCGAGGACGCCGCGAGCGCCCGTGAGCGCGGCGCGCCCCGGATCTACGGCGAGATCGCCGGCTACGCCTCGACGTTCGACCCCAAACCGGGATCCGGCCGCGAACCCGGGCTGCGCCGGGCGGCCGAACTGGCCCTGGCCGACGCGGGTCTGGCGCCCGCCGACATCGACGTGGTGTTCGCCGACGCGGCCGGCCTGCCCGAGCTCGACCGGATCGAGGCGGACGCGCTGCGCGCCGTCTTCGGCCCGCGGGGTGTGCCGGTGACCGCGCCCAAGGCACTGACCGGCCGGATGTACGCGGGGGGCGGCCCCGCGGACCTGGTGAGCGCACTGCTCGCGATCCGGGACGGGATCGTCCCGGCCAGTGGCTTCACCGCCCGTGTCCCCGATGCCTACGGCATCGACCTGGTGACCGGCGAACCGCGTACCCGCCCGGTGTCGGCGGCACTCGTCCTCGCCCGCGGGCGCTGGGGCTTCAACTCGGCCGTCGTCGTCACGCGCCACACCGACCACTGAGCTGCCGTACGCCGGCAGTTCCCACCTGACAGGAGAAGACCCTCATGGCTCAGCTCGCCATCGAAGATCTGCGACGCATCCTCATCGCCTGCGCCGGCGAGGACGACAGCCTCGACCTGACCGGCGACATCCTCGACAGCTCGTTCGAGGACCTCGGTTACGACTCGCTCGCCCTGATGGAGTCCGCGGCGCGCATCAAGCAGGAGTACGGCATCGACCTGTCGGACGACGACATCGCGGACGTGGAGACGCCCCGCGCGCTCCTCGCCCTGGTCAACACCGGCACGGCATCGGCCGCCGTCTGACGTCCGGGCCCGACCGCACGCCTCCGGGGCCCGTATCCGCTGCCGCTGGGATACGGGCCCCGGCCCCTTCCGCGCCACCGCCCCGAGCCGAGGAGAACCCGCCATGGAACGAACCGTGATCCACCGCACCGAGCACACCCGTGTCGTGTCCGCACCCGCCCAGGTCGTCTACGACCTGGTGGCCGATGTCACCCTGTGGCCCGCCGTGTTCGGGCCCAGCGTGTACGTGCGCCACCTCGAACGCGACGAGCGCAGCGAGGTCTTCGAGATCTGGGCGCAGGTCAACGGGAAGGTCACCAGCTGGACGTCGCGGCGGGTCCTCGACCCCGCGCGCCGCTATGTGAGCTTCCGGCAGCAGCGCAGCTTCGCACCGGTCACCTCGATGGCCGGCAGCTGGCTGCTGCGGGAACTGCCCGACGGCCGCACCGAGGTGGTGCTGCGCCACCGCTTCAGCGTCGAGGACGACGCGCCCGCCGCCGTCGAGGCGCTGCTGACCGCGCTGGACCGCAACAGCGGCGAGGAACTGGCGGCGCTCGCCCGGGTCGCCGAGCTGGGCCACCCGGTCGCCGACGTGGTGTTCTCCTTCACCGACGTCGTCCCCATCACCGGCGGCGCCGCGGCGGCGTACGACTTCGTCAACCGGGCCGATCTGTGGGCCGAGCGGCTTCCGCACGTCAGCCGGGTGCGGCTGACCGAGGAGCAGCCGGGCGTGCAGGACCTGGAGATGGACACCGTCACGGCGGACGGCTCGGCGCACACCACCCGCTCGGTGCGCGTCTGCCACGAGCCGTCGTGGATCGCCTACAAGCAGCACGTGCTGCCGAAGCTGCTGACCGGGCACAGCGGCCTGTGGACGTTCGCGGACGGCCCGGACGGGCCCGTGGCCACCGCCCGGCACACCGTCGCCCTGAACCCGGCGACGGTGCGCGAGGTGCTCGGCGAGCAGGCCACCCTCGCCGACGCCCGTGCCTTCGTGCGCGAAGCGCTGGGCCGCAACAGCCTGACGACGATGACGCACGCCGCCGCGCACACCGGCGAGGGCAGCCAGGTCTCCGCGGCCTGAACCCGGGCCCGTACGCGAGCGGCCGCTCCTCTCCCGCACCGGGGAGGAGCGGCCGCGTCATGGCCGTGCGCGCGGTGGATCAGTAGTTGCCCAGGCCGCCGCACACGTTGAGGGCCTGCGCGGTCACCGCGGCCGCGTCGTCGCTCACCAGGTACTCGACCATGGCGGCCACTTCGCGGGTCTCCACGTAACGGCCGAGCGGCACGCGGGTGGTGATGCGGTCGTGGGTCTCCTGCTCGCTGACGCCCCAGATGCCGGCGTAGTGCTCGCGCACCCGCTCCGCCATCGGCGTCTCGACGAAGCCGGGGCACACCGCGTTGACCGTGATGCCGGTGCGGGCCAGCTCCAGGCCGAGGGCCTTGGAGAAGCCGACCACACCGTGCTTGGACGCCGAGTAGGGCGCGGCGTGCACGACGCCCTGCTTGCCGCCGGTGGAGGCGATGGAGATGATCCGGCCGGACTTCTTCGCCAGCATGCCACCGGTGTTGAGGACTTCCTTGGTCATCAGGAAGACGCTGTTGAGGTTCGTGTTGATGACGTCGAACCAGAGGTCGTCCGCGATCTCGTTGGTGGCTCCGCCGCCGCTGCGCCCGGCGTTGTTGACGAGGATGTCGACCGGCCCGAAGCGGTCGACGGCCGCGCGGACGAAGGACCTGATCTGCTCGGGGTCGGACACGTCGCACGTGGTTCCGTCGACCTCGTATCCGGCGTCCGTCAACTCCTTGATGGTGTCGGCCAGTTGCGTCTCCTGGCGCGCACACAGGTAGACGCGGGCCCCGAGCCCGGCGAGGCGCCGGGCGATCTCGAGACCGATCCCGCTGGTGGCTCCCGTGACCAGGGCAACCGGCTTGACTGCCTGTGACATGTGTTCTCCCGAATCGCTGTGACGGCAGGTGCCCACCGAGCGTGCTGGGCGCGCCTCGTGCCGTGCTGGAAGGTCCCTGGAAGCGCACCGGCCGCGCTCATGCGCCGCCCCGACCGTGCTCCAGAGCGATTCGAGCGCCGCTGGCGATCCTGGCCCGGCCACCCCCCGTCCGACGACCCATGTGAGGAACGCTCATGCCCGCGCCCGTCAGCAGTGACCTCTACACCCAGGTGCAGCAGTTCTACGCCCGCCAGATGCAGGCCCTCGACGAGGGCCGGCTGGAGGAGTACACGCAGACGTTCACGAAGGACGGCAGCTTCCAGCACTCACCGGACATCGCCCCGGCCGTCGGCCGCGACGCGATCCTCGAGGAGCTGCGGTCGTTCCTGAAGAAGTACCAGGACGACCCCACGCAGCGCCGTCACTTCTTCAACCAGATGGTCCTGGAGCCGCAGGAGGACGGCAGCATCCGCTCCACCGTGTACGCGCTGATCGTGCGGGTGCGGCCGAACGAGCGGCCGGAGGTGTGGCCCAGCACCGTCGTGCACGACGTCGTCGAGGTGACCGACGGCGAGATCCTGCTGCGCTCGCGCGCGGTGAGCTACGACCAGCTGGTCTGACGCCGTGCGGACCGCCTCCGCCCCGTCCCCCGCCCAGCTCGTGGTGCACGCCGATCTGGCACTGCGCAGCGCCCTGGCGGCCACGGCCGGCACCGAGCCCTCGCGGCTCGGGCGGGCCGCGGCCGGGGCCGCCTACCTGGACCTGTGGGTGGGCGACCGGCTGCTGCGCGCCGACGGCGGCAATCACTCGGCCACGGCCAGGTTCCTGCTGCCCCGGCTGCTCATGGAGAGCGTCGACGCCCTGTCCGTGCTGCTGGGCGCGCAGGCGCAGCGGAACACGGGGCCGGGCGCCGCGTACCGGGGTCACGCCCGGCGGCTGCACCGGGCCATGTGGCACCCCGACCACCGTGCGCGGCTCGACGGCGTGACGGCACGGCTGGACGGGCCGCCCACCGGGGAGGACCGGCTGGCCCGGCCCCTCACTTCGGTACGTCCCGCCGCGCTGCCGCTGGACCTGCACACCCTGCTCGACGAACTGGAGCGGGAACGCCGCGCCGTGGTCGCCGCCTGCGCCCTGGCGCCGACGGCGGCCCCGGCCGGCACCTGGGCCCTGGCCGACCGCTACGCGCTGCTGACCGCGGCGGCCGCTTGTCTGGACGGCTGGCGCGGCACCGGCCGGGCACGGCGGATCACCACCGACCGGGACCGCCTGGTGGCCGCCCTCTCCCGGATCGCGATCCGCCTCGGCCTCGAACCGGTCGGCCCCGACACCGAGTTGAGCGGCGTCCTGTTCGACGAGGCGGTCGCGCACTGCCGCCGGCCGGCGGCGCCGGCCCGCACGGCACCCGCCGGCGCCCGTCGGCTGGTGGGCGCGTGACCGCGCCCGCGGTGACTCACCTGCACGCCGACGGGCCCGGCGGAGCCTGGACCACGGCCGCCGAGTCGGCGCTGCACGCCGGGACCGCCGTGGTGCTGTACGCGTCGGCAGGATCCTGGAGCGCTCCCGACGGGCCCGGGCTCCGCGTCCTGCTCGGCCGGGAGTACGAGCGGTACCGGGCCGCGGGCCACCGGCCGGCGGCCCGCGCGCGCTTCGCCGCCTCGCGGCGGCTCATCAAGCACGCCGCGGCAGCCGTCCAGAACGTGCCGGCGGACGGGCTGGAGCTGGCCCGGGGGCCGGCCGGCCGGCCGTATCTGCGCGGCTGCGACGGGCTCGGTCTGAGCTTGAGCCACACCGGCGACCTGCTGGTGCTCGCCCTGAGCCTGCACGGCCCGATCGGCGCGGACGCGGAGGCGCTCGGCCGGTCCGGATGCCGCGCCCTGCTCGCGCAACGCACCTGCACCGACCAGGAGTTGGCGGATCTCCGGTCCCTTCCCGCACAGGAGCGGGGCGATGCCGTGCTGCGCCTGTGGACACTGAAGGAGGCCTACACCAAGGCCCTCGGTGTGGGCACGGGGCTGCCCTTCCGCACGTTCGGTTTCCGGGTGGAGGGCACGGCCGCCGCGCTGCACGACGACAACGGCGAGCCGGTGCGACCGGTGGAGTGGACGTTCACCACCCACCGGCTCGGCACCGGCCACGTCGTCGGTACGGCGTGCGCACGGGCGGCCGGTCCGTAGGCCGCCCGTGCGCTCAGGCGCTGAGCAATCGCTGAGCCGGGGTGAACCGGTCCAGCCGGTCGTCGTTGGCGAGCACCGCGCGGTGCAGCCGCTGCAGCCGGGGCGAGGGCTCCACGCCCAGTTCGTCGACCAGGGACTGGCGCAGGGTCTGGAAGACCTCCAGGGCCCGCCAGGGGTGGCCGGCCCGGTAGAGGGCGGTCATCAACTGGGCACACAGGTTCTCGTGCAGCGGTTGCTGGGCGACCAGCATGCGGAGCTCGCCGATGAGTTCCGCGTGCCGGCCCAGTTGCAGGTCCGCCTCGATCCGCAGTTCGAGGGCGCGGGTGCGTGCCTCCTGCATCCCGATGACCTCCATGCGCAGCACCTCGCCCAGTGGCACGTCGACCAGGGCGTTGCCGCGCCACAGGCCGAGGCCCTCGCGCAGTTTCTCGCCGGCGGTGTGCGGAGCGTTCTCGGCCATGGCACGGGTGCCGTGGGCCGTCAGCCGCTGGAACTCGACGAGGTCGCAGCGGATCGGCTCGACCGGGGCGAGCTGGTATCCCCCGTAGGAGGTGGCGAGGATGTCCTTCGCCGTCAGTCCGCCGTTCGCGGGCAGGGCATCGGTGATCTTCTTGCGTAGTTGCAGGATGTATGTCTGCAACGTGGGGGCGGCACTGCGCGGAACCGCGTCTCCCCACACCTCTTCGATCAATGTCTCCACCGAGACGACACGGCCCGCGCGAATCGCGAGCAGCGCCAGAATCTGCCGGGGTTTTCCGGCAGTCGGTACGATGGATGTGCCGTTTACTCGTGCTCCAAGTGGTCCCAGAACATCGATTTCCATGCACATGAGCATCGCAGGATCGTTGTATGGTGAACCAGTGTGCCCGGCATGAGCGGGTATGAATTCTTCACACCCGCTCACCTGACACGGTCAGCCGGCGGCCGTCAATCGATCCCCCGGACGATGTGCGGCTCCGGATCGTCGTCCTCTCCGGCCAGACGCAGCGCGGGCGCTTTCAGCGGGCCGCCCGCTTCCCCGGGGTCGCCGGGGTCGGGTTCACCGTGCTCGTGGTTCATCGGTTCCTCCTGCCGAGGCAGAGATCAGTCCTTGATCTCGCAGATGACCGCGCCGGATGTCAGCGAGCCGCCGACCTCGGCCGACAGACCCTTGACGGTGCCGGACTTGTGGGCGTTGAGGGGCTGTTCCATCTTCATCGCCTCCAGGACGACGACCAGGTCGCCTTCCTCGACCTCCTGGCCCTCCTCGACGGCGATCTTCACGATGGTGCCCTGCATCGGGGAGGCGAGGGTGTCGCCGGAGGCGACGGGGCCGGACTTCCTGGCCGCACGGCGTTTGGGCCTAGCACCGGCCGCGAGGCCCGTACGCGCGAGGGACATGCCCAGGGACGCCGGGAGGGAGACCTCCAGGCGTTTGCCGCCGACCTCGACGACGACCGTCTCGCGGCCCGCCTCGTCCTCCTCCGCGTCCGCGGGAGCGGCGAAGGGCTTGATGTCGTTGGTGAACCCGGTCTCGATCCACCGGGTGTGGACCGTGAACGGGCCGTCCTGGCCGTGGACCTCGGGCGCGAAGGCGGGGTCGGTGACCACCTTGCGGTGGAAGGGGATCGCGGTGGCCATGCCCTCGACGCGGAACTCCTCCAGGGCGCGGGCCGCCCGCTGGAGTGCCTCCCTGCGGGTGCGGCCGGTGACGATCAGCTTGGCGAGGAGGGAGTCCCAGGCCGGGCCGATGACGCTGCCCGCCTCGACACCCGCGTCCAGGCGGACA
>NZ_JBVJOT010000044.1:0-79290 GCF_055583025.1 Streptomyces sp. NPDC104831 | reverse complement strand
TCCAACTACCCGCTGCGGCAGCTCCTCCTCCACGTATTCCCCCTTTCTTCCTCCGTGCTTGGCGTCCCGCTGTGGTCCCCCTCGGGGGCGGGGCCCCCCCCCCCCCCCCAGCGCCGGTCAGGGGCTGCCCGAGGGTCACCCGGACGGCCGGGCCGGCACCGGCCGGGCGAACGGACGGCGTCCGGGGCGCCAGGTGGCGACCAGCGCCCCCGCCAGCAACAGTTCCGCGATGTCACCGCCGTAGTACATGATCTCCGCGCCGCCCCGGACCTGGGACGCGGGAGCGCCGACGCGCACCCCGAAGCCGCCGTACATCAGCTGCGCGGCCACCGCGTGCACGGCGATCGCGCAGCCGAGCCAGGCCAGCCGGGCGGGCACACCGGGCCGGGCCGGAGCGGGGTCGGGGCCGGCGACGGCGTGCGCGAACAGGCACCCCGACAGCAGGAAGTGGGCGTGCACCAGCCAGTGCCCGGCCGGGTGCGCCGTCGCGGTGTCGTACAGCGGGGTGAAGTACAGCACCGGCAGACTCCCGGCGGACAGCAGCAAAGCCACCGCCGGACGCGTCAGCAGGCGCGCCGGACCGCTGTGCAGCACGGCGGTGAGCCGGCGCGCGCGGGGCGCGGGCACGGCGCGCAGCACCAGGGTGACCGGGGCGCCGAGCACCAGGGCGAGCGGGGCGTACATCCCGATGAGCAGGTGCTGCACCATGTGACCGCGGAAGTCCCGGTGCGCGAAGGGCGCGACCGGCGGCAGCAGCGCCACCGCCGCCAGCACCACGCCGGCGCAGAACCCGGCGGTCCGCCAGGCACTCCAGGCCCGCGCCGGATTCCGCCGCCGGGCGCGGGACGCCAGCAGCAGATAGCCGCCCGCGCACACCAGCACGGCCAGGACCGGCAGGACGGCGTCCAGCGCGCCACCGCCCGCCGGGTGGGAGGTGTGGTGGTGGCCCATCAGGCGCGGCGCCCCCCGCCCGCGGCACCGGAAGTCCCCGGGCCGACCGAGCGGCCGCCCCGCGCGAGCAGCGGACCGCCGGCCACCAGCAGCGCCCCGAAGGCGAGGAAGGCCATGTCCCACCACACCTGGTACGACCCGCCGCGCACATGGTGGATGCCCAGGACCTGGTGGTCCAGCAGGCCCTCCACCAGGTTGAACAGGCCCCAGCCGACCAGGACCCAGCCCCACAGCACCCGGGAGGTCCACACCCGCCGCCGGTCCGTGGTCACCCGGGCGTACAGCACCGCGAGCCCGGACAGGACGGCGAGCCAGCACACGGTGTGGAAGACGCCGTCCCACAGCGTGTTCATCTCCAGCCCCGGAACGCTCTTCGGGTCGTAGTACTTCACGCCGACGCGGTCGTGGTCGGTGCTGCTCAGCATGTGGTGCCACTGGAGGAGTTGGTGCAGCAGGATCCCGTCGACGAAGCCGCCGAGGCCCACCCCGAGCAGGATGCCGGGCAGGCGCAGGCTCGCGGGCGCGGTGTCGCTCCTGGTGTCGCGTACGGTCGTTGCCATCGCTCCTCGTCTCGGTCGATTGCCGGGCGGACCGGCTCCGGCTGAGGTGCCCCCACGACAGCTACCAGGTCCCGGGCGCCCCCGCTGCCGCGGGCTCGGCCATCTGCGCGGCCCCGCGGAACGGCCGACTTCCGACGGGCCGGGGACCCCCGCCGGGCGCGCGCATCCGTCCCTGGTACCCGGCGAATGATTGACAAGCCATAACTTGCGTGCTTTCACCCGCGTTTCACCGGGTGCGGGCGACTGCCCGCGACCGTATCTGGAAGGACAGGGAACCGATGAAAAGGGTTACCCGAAACAGTGTCATCGCCTTCGCCGCCGCCTCGGGCGCGATGGCCATGGCCGGGGCGGCGCACGCCGACTCCGCGGCGGCAGGCCACGCGGGCGGCTCGCCCGGGCTGGTCTCCGGCAACGGCATCCAGCTGCCGGTCCACGTGCCGGTGAACGCGTGCGGGAACACCGTGAACGTGGTGGGGCTGCTGAACCCGGCCATGGGCAACCGCTGCGCCAACCAGGGTGACCACGCCACGGGCAAGGAAGGGGCCACGACCTCCGGCGGGGCCACGGCCGTGGGCAAGGAGAAGGGCTCGCCCGGAGTGATCTCCGGCAACGGCGTCCAGCTCCCGGTCGACCTGCCGGTGAACGTCAGCGGCAACACCGTGGACGTGGTCGGGATCGGCAACCCCGTCTTCGGCAACCAGTCCGTGAACACCTCGGGCCACCGCCCCGAGGCCCCCGGCCGGGCCACGCCGAAGCCGCCCGCGCGGCACACCCCGCCGGTCCGCCACCAGCCGTCGTCGCACCCGGCCCCGGCCCGCCCGGTGCCCCACCAGGCGTCCAGCGTCGTACGGCAGCGCACGCCCGGCACCCTCGCCCACACCGGAGCCGACGGCACCTGGACGGCCGCCGCCGCGGGCCTGGTGTCGCTGATGGGCGGAACCGTGCTCTACCGGCGCTTCCGGCCCGGGGCCACCGGCAACGAGAGCTGAACCGGGCCGCCGCCCCCTCCCGGTGAGCCGGGAGGGGGCGGCCCGCCCGCCGGACGTGCCGGACGCTCAGCGGCGCAGGACGGTCTCGTGCTCCATGCGGGACGGCATCACGGGGTTGCGGACGGCGTAGAGGCCGGCGACGCGGCCGTCGGCGACGTGCAGCGCGATGACGGTGTCGACCCTGCCGTCGAGGCGGAGGACCAGCGCCGGGCAGCCGTTGACCCGGGCCGACCGCAGCGCCGCGGCGCCGAACCGGCCCGGCCCCGCGGCCAGCGGGGCGACGCGCGAGGCCCCCACGACGGGCTCCGGCGCGGCCCGCGCGACCCCGCCGCCGTCGCCCAGGAAGACGACGTCCGGTGCCGGGATGTCGAGGGCGGAGTGCGTCACCAGACGACCGGCAGCCGCAGCGGGAAGCGGCGGATGGTGCCGGTGTCCCACTGGATCTCGTCCGGACCGACGGCGAGGCGCAGTGAGGGGAAGCGGGCCAGCAGGCCGGTGACCGCGCTGTCCAGCTCCGCCCGCGCGAGCGGCGCGGCCAGGCAGTGGTGGCCGCCCCAGCCGAACGTCATGTGCGGGCGCACCGGGCGCCGGAGGTCCAGCCGGTGCGGGTCGGGGAAGACGGCCGGGTCGCGGTTGGCCGCCAGATAGGACACGTGGACGTAGTCGCCGGCACGGATGAGGGTGCCCTCGACCTCCGCGTCCTGAAGGGCGATCCGGGGGATGCCCACGCCCTTGCGGAAGGGGATGAACCGCAGCAGCTCCTCCAGCGCGCCGGGGAACCGGCCGGGGTCGCGGGCGAGCGCGGCCCGCTCCTCGGGCCGGGTCAGCAGCAGATAGGCGATGTCGCTGATCTGGCAGGTCGCGGTGTCGTTGCCGCTGAGGATGAGCGTCACGGCCAGCACCGCCAGCTCGTCGTCGCTCAAGGGCTCCTCGCCCTCCGGCACCGGGGCCGTGGCCAGCGTGCTCAGCAGGTCCTCGCCCGGCGCCCGCCGCCGTTCCGGGACCAGCCCCGCGAAGTACGCCCGCAGCGACGCCTTGGCCTCGGCCGCGGTCTGCCGGGCCTCGGCGGAGGTGGCCAGCAGCCGCATGGTGCGGTCCCGCAGCTCGTCGCGGTCGGCCTCGGGCACGGCCAGCAGCTCGCAGATCGTCAGATGGGGCAGCGGCACCGACAGATGGGTCACCAGGTCGGCGGGCGGGCCCGTCTCGGCCATCGCCGTGAGCAGCCCGTCCACCACCCGGTCCACCGCCGGCCGCATCGCCGCCACCCGGTCGCGGGTGAACGCCTGGGCCGCCACGTGCCGCAGCCGGGTGGCGTGCGGCGGGTCCGTCACGTTGATCGACTCCGGTGACACGATGGGCTCTGGCGTCATCCTCGGATAGTCGCGGCCGACGATCGCCGCCCGGCTGAACCGGGGATCGCACGTCACCTGACGCACCCCGGCGAAGCTGGTCACGAGCCACGCCTCGGCCTCGCCGTAGGGCAGCCGGATCCGGCTGACCGGGCCGCGCCCCGCCAGTTCGGCCAGCTCCGGGTCGAAGTCCAGCGCCTCGGCGAAGTCGAAGGGGCATTCGAGCACTGCCGGTTCCTGGAACGCCATCACAGCCTCCTTTGTGCGCCGCCGGGCGCGCTCCTGTGTGCCGGGCCGGGCACGTCCGCTGCCGGGGGCGCCGGCGTCGCCCGGGCCGGCCCCGACGGGACAACGTTGTCCGCGGTGCCGACGACCCCACCGGGGACGACGTGGCCCGCGGCCGTCGGCCGCACCGGGGACGCCTGGTCCGGGGTGCCGCCGACCGCACCGGTGCGCGCCGGCGACGCCGCCGGCCGGATGCCGGGCGTCCGCGTTCCCGCGCCCGGGGCGGCGCGGTGCGACGACGCCGGCCCGGCCGGGCGCGGCCCGCGGTGCGGCCTCGTCCCTGAGAGAGTCACCTTCCCCAATATGGGGGTAGTCGACGGGGACCGCACCACGGACACCCGCCGCGCGACCGGAGCCGGGAGCCGCCCCGGACGCCCTCAGGCGTCGACCCGGTCCCGCCCGCGCCCGCGCGGGACGGACCGCCCGGACACCTCGGTGCCGGCGCGGGCGGCGGCGCGGGCCGGGCCGTCGGGCAGGGTGAAGGCGAAGACCGCCGTGACCGCCGCGAGCGCGGCCAGGGCGAGGAACGCGTGCTGGTACGCGGCGACGGGCGGGGCCGTGGCGGCGCCCCCCGGGGTGCCGAGGACGAGGACCGTGGTCACCGCCGCGGGCGCGAGCGCGCCGCCGGTCTGCCGTACGACGGTGTTCAGCATCGTGGCCTGCGCCAGGTCCGCCCGGTCGATGGTGGCCAGCGAGGCGACCGTCGTCGGCATGAAGAAGCAGCCGATCGCGGCGCCGAACAGGAACATGTAGCCCCGGAAGGTCCACAGCCCGGTGTCCGCGTCGCAGGTGGCGAGCAGCAGCAGGACCACGCTGACACCGGCCGTTCCCACGCCGACGATCAGGCGCGGCCCGACCCTGGCGTACAGCGCGCCGGCGAGCTGCACGGTCAGCAGGACGCCGAACGCCTCGGGGAAGGTGGTCAGGCCCGACTCCAGCGCCGTACGGCCCTGCGCCTGCTGGAGGAAGAGGGGACCGAGGTACAGGGCGCCCATGATGGGTATCAGGCCGACCAGGTTGACGAGGTTGGTGTCCCGGAAGAGCCGGTCGGCGAACAGGCGCAGCCGCAGCAGGGGATGGGCCGTGCGCAGCTCGACGGCGACGGCCGCCGCCAGCAGCACCGCGCCGAGTACGAGGCAGGTGAGGACGGCGGGGGAGGACCAGCCCCGGTTGGGCCCCTCGCAGACGCCGAACATCACGGTGCCCAGGGCTCCCGCGCTCAGCAGCAGTCCGGGCAGGTCGAAACGGCCGGGCCGGCCGCCGCGGTCGCCGGCCAGGAACAGCGCGCCGAACACCACGGCCGGCAGCCCCACCGGCAGGTTGACGTAGAAGACCCACCGCCACGACAGGTGGTCCACCAGCAGCCCGCCCAGGACGGGGGCGGCGGCCGGGGCCACCTGCTGCGGAATGATCATGTAGCGGGAGACGCGGACCTGTTCGGCGGAGGTGAAGGTGCCGAACAGCAGCGCGGTGGAGGCCGGGAAGAGGACGCCGGCCGACAGCCCCTGCACCGCGCGGTAGGCGACGAGCTGACCGAGCCCGGTCGCGGCCCCGCACAGCAGGGACGAGCCGAGGAAGCCCACCAGCGCGACCAGCAGGACGCGTTTGCCGCCGAACCGTTCCACCAGCCAGGCGGAGGCAGGGATGGCCATGGCCAGGCAGACCGGGTAGGCGATGACCACGCCGTCCAGCGCGGCGGCCGTCAGCTGGAATTGACGGGCGATCGAGGGCAGGGCCACGGTGGTGATCGCTCCGTCGACGATCGCGATGAACGTCACGCTGACGCAGACGACGGGGACGACCAGGCGCTGGCTGAGCCGGGACGGCAGGAAGGAGGGCACGAGGGACGGCACGGAGGGACGACGGCGCATATGCTGAGCATACGCACTATGTCGTTGCTCAGCATATGGCTTTCGGCGTGCACGGTGCGGGACAGGGCCTGGCGGACCGTCACCGGGCAGCTCGGGGCGAGGTGCGATGGCCCCGGCCGCGCGGGACAGGAGAGACTGGACACCATGGCAGTGCACGGCAGCAGCGACATCCTCATCGACGAGCTGTACGAGACGACCAACCGGCTACGGCAGTTCGTGGAGGCCCGGCTGCGGGAGAAGGGCGCGTCGGTGGCCCGGCTGCGCGCCCTGCGCATGCTCGCCCGGGCGCGGGAGCCGCTGCGGATGCGGGACCTCGGCGAGATGGCGGGCATCGCGGCCCGCACCACCACCACGATCGTGGACAGCCTGGAACGCGACGGCCTGGTGGAGCGGGTACGCCACCCCACGGACCGGCGCGCGTTCCTGCTGCGGCTCACCGAGGAGGGGCTGCGCTGCCACCGCGAGGCGGAGGAGACCGACCGCCTCGCCCTCGCCGAGGCCACGGCGACGCTGGACGCGCGGGAGCGGGAGCAGTTGCGGGTCCTCCTGGCACGCATCCGCGACAACACGGGCTGACGGCGGCCTGCCGGTGCCGTGACCGTTCCCGTTCTCCGGATCGAGCGGACCCCGCGAGGGTCAGGCGCCGGATGCGTGCGGTGAGCCGGTGGACACCTCCCGGTGCTCGTCGGCCGGTGCCGCCGCAGGACGACGGCCGGCCTGCCCTCGCGCGGATGCCCGGACATGGCGTTCGGCTCCTTCGGGACCGTGCCCGCGCTCGGCGAGGACGTCCGCGAGCGGACCACCGCGACGGTCGCCGGCGCCCCACGGCCTCCGCTGCGGCCGGCACCCTCGTGCGACGCCCGCCCGGCGAACTGTCGCGCCCGAACCGTTGGGACCCGTGTGGGCGAACGGGGTGGGGAGCGTGCCGGGTTCGGGGCCTCATCCGTTCGGCCGGCGTCTCGATGCCGGCCGGTGATCCCGCGTCGGCGCGGACCGCGACCGCTTGTTCGCCGAGCCGGCTCCGCGGGGCGCCGGCGCGGCCTGGTGGCGCCGTGCCTCGTGAGGCGGCAGGGGTACAACGGGCGGCGCGTAGGCTGGGGTCGTGTCTGACACCGCCGCGTCCCCTCCGGAGCCCGGCCCCGGCCCGGACCTCGATCTGAGACTGGTGCGCTACTTCACGGTCGTCGCCGAACACCTCAACTTCGCCCGCGCCGCCGCGGAGTTGCGTGTCGCCCAGCCGTCCCTGAGCCGGCAGATCCAGCGGCTGGAGGACGCCCTCGGAGTGCGCCTGCTGGAACGCACCACCCGGGGCAGCCTGCTCACCGCGGCCGGTGCGGCCTTCCTCCCGCGGGCCCAGGCGCTGGTGGGCCACGCCCGGCAGGCCGTCGCCGCCGTCCGCGCCGCCGCGCCGCCGCGCGCGATCACCGTCGGATACGTCGAGGACCTCGTGATCACCCCGGCGGTCCGGGACCTGCGGCGCCGGCACCCCGACGCCCACGTCCGCGCCCGGCGCCTCGACCGGGACGAGGCCCGTGCCCTGACCGACGGCCGGGTGGACGCGCTCGTCGTACGGACACCGCTGCCGATCCCGGGCGACGGCCTGGAGACGACCGTGCTCCGCGACGAACCCCGGGCCCTCCTCGTACCCGCCTTCCACCGCCTCGCCGGCAAGGAGTCCGTCACGCCGGGGGACTTCGCCGACGAGCCCCTGGTGGCGTGTGCCGGGTCGGCCGCGGTGCGGTCCGGGTTCCGGCGGCCCGGCCCCCGCCTGGACGGCGGCCCGGCGCCGCTGCTCGTCGACACGTTCGAGGACAAGCTGGAGGCCGTCGCCGCCGGCCGGGCCGTCGCCCTCGTCCCGGCCGGCGGCCGCCGCCGCTCGCTGAGGGAGGACGTGGTCACCGTCCCCGTCGAGGGCGTCGACCCCTGCCAGGTCGTCGTCGCCACGCGCCGGGGCGACACCAACCGGCTGGTCGCCCACTTCGTCGAGGCCGCGCGGCGTCATCTCGTCCGCGAGGCATGACGGGCCGACGGGCTGCCCGGAGCGCCCGCCCGCGGCCGCGGACGGCTGTCGCGTCGGACGAGCGGCGGCGCGTGCCGGGGCTCATGCGCGTCCACCCTCTTCGGCCGCCCGCCCCGGTCACGGACGGCACCTGGACCCTGCGGACCGCGTCCCGTCGGCGGCGGGCGGAGCGTGGTGCGTTCAGGGGAGGGCGGCCCTCGGTGTGGGGACCGCCGGGGTGGCGGGCGCCGGGGTCGGGACCGGGGACGGGGTGCCCGCCGTCGGGTGCGGGCTCGGGCGGGGGGAGTGGGCCGGTCGGGTCGGCTCCGGATCTCCGGCGCGCGTCGTGAGGAACACCAGCGCGGCCACGGCGGCCAGGGCCAGCGCGCCCACCACCACCCGGCGCACCGGCGTGCGCCGTGACCGCGCCGGCCCGGCCGGCGGGGACAGCGGCCGCAGGTCGGCCGGGCCGACGGCGTGCGCACGCGCGGCCAGGGCGGCTCGCAGCCGTTCCTCGACCGGCGTCGCCGTGGTGCCCGTACCGGACTCGTTCATCGCAGTCCCTCCAGACGCCGGCCCAGCGCGTCCAGGGCCCTGCTGGCCGTGGACTTGACGGTGCCGCGCGACAGGCCGAGCGTCGCCGCGATCTCGGCCTCGGTCAGATGCGACCAGTAGCGCAGCACCAGCACCTCCCGCTGCCGCCGGGTCAGCGTGCGCAGAGCCGCCAGCACCTCCCGGTGGTCCTCGTGCAGCAGCACGTCCTCCTCCGGGGCGGGCGCGTGCCCCTCGGGCGCCGGGGTGTGCGCCCGTACGGTCCTGCGGCGGCGCAGCACGGAGCGGGCCGCGTTCACGACACTGGTCCGCAGATACGCCTCCGGGTCGTCGAGTGCCGCGAGCCGGTGGCCGTACCGCCGGAACAGCGCGGTGAACGCGTCCTGGACGACGTCCTCGGCCGTGGGCAGATCGTCCACCAGCAGGAGCGCGAGGCGCACCAGGGACAGCCGGCGGTGGTGGTACAACTCCTCGATGCCCGGCGGGTTCCCGGCCCCGGCGGCACCGGTCGCCGTCCCGGCCCGGGGCCCGGTGGTGACGGCCGGTGCCGTCCTCATGGGGGCGCGGGCGAGGACGCGGGTCCGTACCGCGTGGCCGAACCGCCGCCAGGACGCGGAGGGCTTCGGGGTGCCGGCGCGTGCCCAGGGCAGGACCGTGGCCGGTGGTGTCGCTGTCGTCATGGATCTCCCGGTGCCGGGTGCCGGTGCGGACAGCCGCCGCGCGACGGCTCCCCGCACCGGACCTGCCTCAGTACTGCTGCGGAACCGGCGCCGGCGTGGCGGGACGGTGGTGACGGGGCGGAACGGGTGCCGGATGGGCCGACCCCGGGGCGGGGGAGGGGGTGGCCGCGGACGGTACGGGGGAGGGGGTGGCCTCGGACGGTACGGGGGAGGGAGTGGCCTCGGACGGTACGGGGGAGGGAGTGGCCGGTACGGGGCGCGGCGTTCCCGTCGGCGGGGGCACCGGGGCGGGGGTTTCCGTGCGGACCGGGGACGGCACCGGGGACGGGGTCCCGGTGCGAGCCGGCGGTACCGGGGCCGGAGTCCCCGCCCCGCCGTCCGCCGGGACCGGAGCCGGTGCGGTGGCGTGGCCGTGGCGGACAGGGGAAGGGGCCGGGGCGTCGTCCTGGGCCGCCTGCGCGGTCATGGCGCCGGCGACGGCCAGGGCCGCGCCTACGGCGGAGACCCCCAGGGCGGCGCGCAGCCGGTGTGTGCGGTGTGGGCGCGGGGCACGGTGTGCGGACATGTGTTCCTTCGATGGCTCGGGTCGGACATCTGGTCGAAGTGGAGGCCTCCACCCCGACAGACGTCCGACCCCGGGCGAGGTTGCGGGTCGCGACCGAAGAATTTTTCCCGCGGCCGCGCGCCCGCGCGTTCCTGCGGGGGCGAGCGCGGGCACGGGCGCCCGGTGGGCCGCCGGCCCCTACCCGACGGCGCCCCGGAAGGCGACTCCCACCCTGAGGTCCCTGCGCCACGGCGATCCGGAAGGCGCCCCCGATGGCCCCCGCCCGGACTCACCCCCCGAAGTCCGTCGCCCCCTCCTCCGCGAACGCCACCGTCGTCGGGTGGCCGAACAGGCCGGGCAGGCCGCCGGTGTGGAGGAGGACCGTCCTCTCGCCCGGGCGGATGTCGCCGTCCTCGACGGCCGCGCGGAGACCGGCCAGGGCCCGGCCCGTGTAGACCGGGTCCAGGACCAGGCCCTCGGTGCGGGCGGCGAGCAGCAGCGCCTCCCGCACCGGGCCGGTCAGGGCCGCGTACCCGGCGCCCACCTGGTCCCGGCGCACCCGCAGCCCCTCCGGCGTGACCGCCTCGTCCGTGAGCGGCGCGGCGAACCCGGCCACCGCCGCCGCCGGGTCGGCCAGCGCGCCCACGTCGACGCCGAGCACCGACCCGCTGCCCAGGGCCGCGACCAGCCCCGCCATGGTGCCGCCCGAGCCGAGCGCGACCACCGCCGTGCGCAGCCGGGGCACCTGTTCGCGCAGTTCCGCCCCGCAGCCCGCGTACCCCCGGGCCGCCAGGGTGCTGGACCCGCCGAAGGGGATCAGCGCGGGTCGCGCGCCGGCGGCCCGAAGCCGTGCGCACACGTCGTCGGCCGCCGCGTCCAGCCCGGCCCGGTCCAGCTCGCCGGCCCAGGCGAGCCGCGCCCCGAACAGCCCGTCGAGGGCGAGGTTGCCGGAGCGCGAGCCGCCCGGGGAGCCGCGCAGGACGAGGACGACGTCCAGCCCCAGCCGGGCGCCCGCGGCGGCGGTCAGCCGGGCGTGGTTGCTCTGCGGGGCGCCGGTCGTCACCAGGGTGTCCGCGCCCTCGGCGAGCGCCGCGCCCACCGTCCACTCCAGCTTGCGGATCTTGTTCCCGCCGCCGCCCAGGCCGGTCAGGTCGTCCCGCTTGACCCAGAGGTCCTCCGGCCCCAGCCCCAGCGCGACGGCCAGCCGGGGCGCCGGTTCGGCGGGGGTCGGGAAGGTGCCCAGCGGCACGGGCGGGTGCTGGCTCATCGCAAGTCCTCGGGTCGGTGATCGGCGGGCGGGGCGCCGGGGTGGCCGGCCGCCGCGGCCAGTCGATCACGGCCGGACGCCCGCCGTCACCCACCCGGGCGGGCACGCCCCGGGCACCGGCCTCACACCGGCAGCAACCGGGCGATCAGTGCCCCGAGCTGCCGGGCCGTGCGGCACTCGTGCATCTCGACCAGGCCGGCGTAGGCGGGCGCGGCCGAGTCGCCGGTGCCCCAGCGGTCGCGCGGCTCGGGGTTCAGCCAGTGGACGCGCCGGGCCCGCCGGGCGATGTCCCGTACGGCGGACAGGTTGGGGTCGCTCATGTTCGTCCGGGCGTCACCGAGGACGAACACCGTCGTGCGCGGGCCGACCGCGGCGCCGTAGCGCTCGGCGAACTCGCCCAGCGCCATGCCGTAGTCGCTGCTGCCGTGCCAGCCGGTGAGCGTGGCCTCGGCGCGGATGCGGGCGCCGAGCCCGTCGGGGTCGGCGCGGCCGCGGCCGAGCAGGCCGGTGACCTCGTCCAGCCGGTTGACGAAGGCGAACACGCGCACCTTGGAGAACTCCTCGTGCAGCGCCTGGACGAGGAGCATGGTGAAGTCCGAGAACCCGGACACCGAGCCGGACACGTCGCACAGCAGCACCAGTTCGGGGCGGACCGGGCGGCGCCGGCGCAGTACCGGCCGCATCGGCACCCCGCCCGTGGACAGCGAGGAGCGCAGGGTGCGGCGCAGGTCGACGGTGCCGCGCGCGGCCCGGCGGCGGCGCGCGGCGAGCCGGGTGGCGAGCTTGCGCGCGAGCGGCCGGACGGTCCTGCGCAGTTCGGCGAGCTGGTCGCGGCCCGCGGACAGGAAGTCGATCCGGTCGGCGGTCGGTCCGACGCCCCGCCGGGCGATCTCGTCCCGCCCGCGCCGCTCCGCCACCCGGCGCCGGGCCTCCGCCCCGACCAGCCGCCCAAACTCCTCGATGCGGCGCCGGATCTCGTCGTCCAGCAGCCGGTCCGCGAAGTCCGGCGCCCCGCCCGTGCCGCCGCCCCGGCCCCGGACGTCGGCCCGTACCCGGGCCAGCAGGGTCTGCGGGCGCAGCCGTTCCAGGGTCTGGTACGCCGACCAGCCGTCCGAGCCCGCCGAACCCCCGTATCCGCCGAACCCGTCGACCGCCTCCGCCGCCAGCCGGGCCAGCAGCGCCCGGTCGTCGTCGGCCAGTGCCCCGGCGAGCCGGTCGCGCAGCTCGTCCCGGTCGCCGGAAGCGGCCCCCGGGCCGCCCACACCGCGCGGGAAGTACAGGTCGAAGACCGAGTCGAACAGGGCCCGTTGGCCGGGGCCGTGCAGCAGTGTCGCGGCCAGGCCCTCGCGCAGCAGCTCCCGGTCCGCGAGGCCCAGTACGGCCGCCGCGCGCGCCGCGTCCACCGTCTCCCCGGTGCCGATCCGCACCCCGTGCGCGCGCAGCGCCGCGACCAGGCCCGTGATCCGGTCGGCGACGGCGGTCACAGCGCGTCCAGGTCCAGCGTGGCCGCCGCCTTGTGGATGTCGTCCTGGTGCTTGAGGATCACCCCGAGGGTGTCCCGTACGACCTCCTCGTCCAGGGTGCCGGCGCCCAGGGCCAGCAGGGTGCGCGCCCAGTCGACGGTCTCGGCCACGGACGGCGCCTTGCGCAGGTCCATCGCGCGCAGCGCCCCGGCCACCCGCACCACCGACGCGGTCAGCGCCTCGCCGAGTCCGGGCACCTTCAGCCGTACGATCCGCCGCTCCAGCTCCTCCTCCGGGAACCCGATGTGCAGGAACAGGCAGCGGCGGCGCAGCGCCTCCGACAGCTCCCGGCCGGCGTTGGAGGTGAGGACGACGAACGGGCGGCGGGTCGCGGTGACCGTGCCCAGTTCGGGGACCGTGATCTGGAAGTCGCCGAGCACCTCCAGCAGCAGCCCCTCCATCTCGACGTCGGCCTTGTCGGTCTCGTCGATGAGCAGCACCGTCGGCTCGTCACCGCGGATGGCGGTCAGCAGGGGGCGGGGGAGCAGGAACTCCTCGCCGAAGATGTCGCCGCGGGTCTCGTCCCAGCTCTCGCCGCGCCCGGCGGAGATGCGCAGCAGCTGCTTGGCGTGGTTCCACTCGTACAGGGCCCGGGACTCGTCCACGCCCTCGTAGCACTGGAGCCGTACCAGCCGGGCGCCGGCCACCTCGGCGACGGCCTTGGCCAGCTCGGTCTTGCCGACCCCGGCGGGCCCCTCCACCAGCAGCGGCTTGCCCAGCCGGGCGGCGAGGAACACGGTCGTGGCGACGGCGCGCGAGGCGAGGTAGCCGGTCTCGGCGAGGCGGGCTGAGACGTCGTCGACGGACGTGAACAACGGGGGCCTCCGGCGGGTCGGGAGCAGTGCGGTCCCGGGAGCGGACCCCCAGGGAAACGTTCCGGCCCTATCTAAGCGCTTGTTCAGCCCTCGCGCCACGGTCCCCGGCGATCGGCCGCGCCGACCACGCCCGCACCCCCGTCCGGCCCACTCCGGCGCGCCCCCGTCCGCCCCGCCCGCTGCAATGGAGGCGTGATCCCGCTCCCGGACGACTGCCTCACGCGCAACGAGTGGATCTGCGGGGCCTATCTGAGCACCCGCCGGCAGATCCTGCTCGACGCGGTCGGCGAGCACCTCCGGCTGACGTTCCTGTCGGTGGCCATCGGCCTGGTCATCGCGGTGCCGCTCGCGGTGCTGGCCCGCCGGGGCCGGGCGGCCGGTCCCGTGCTGGCCGTGACGACGATCCTGTACACCATCCCGTCGCTGGCCATGTACTCCCTCCTCCTGCCCCTGTACGGCCTGTCGGCCACCCTCGTCGTCGCCGGGCTGGCGCTGTACTCGCTCACCGTGCTCGTACGCAACGTCCTCGCGGGCCTGCGCGCCGTCCCGGAGGAGACCCGGCAGGCCGCGCGCGGCCTCGGCTACGGCCCCGTCCGCCTGCTGCTCGCCGTGGAGCTGCCGCTCGCGCTGCCCGCCGCGATGGCGGGCCTGCGCATCGCGACCGTCTCGGCGGTCTCCCTCGCCACGGTCGGCGCGATCGTCGGCTACGGCGGCCTCGGCAACCTCATCTACGCGGGCATGAACAGCTACTTCAAGGCACAGGTGCTCACCGCGTCCGTGCTGTGCGTGCTGATCGCCGTCGCCGCCGACCTGCTCCTGCTGGGCGCGCTGCGGCTGCTCACCCCCTGGACCAGGACGGCCCGCGCGTGAGCACCCTCGCCGCCGCCTGGGACTGGCTCACCGACCCCGCGCACTGGCCCGGCGAGGACGGCATCCGGCACCGGCTGCTCCAGCACCTGGCGCTCACCGTCGTCTGTCTGCTCCTCGGCTGCGCGATCGCCCTGCCCGTCGCGCTCGTCCTCGGCCACCTCGGCAGGGGCGGCGCGCTCGCCGTGAACCTGGCCAACGCCGGCCGGGCCGTCCCCACCTTCGCCGTCCTGGTGCTGCTCCTGCTGACCCCCGTCGGGCGGTGGGGCGAGGGACCCACCGTGATCGCCCTCGTCCTGTTCGCCGTACCGCCGCTGCTCACCAACGCCTACGTCGGCGTGCGCGAGGTCGACCGCGGTGTGGTCCGGGCCGCCCGGGGCATGGGGATGACCGGCCGGCAGCTGCTGCTCCGCGTGGAACTGCCCCTCTCGCTGCCCCTGCTGCTGAACGGGGTCCGCATCGCCGCCGTCCAGCTCGTCGCCACCGCCACCCTCGCCGCGCTCGCGGGCGGCGGCGGACTCGGCCGGATCATCACGGCCGGCTTCAACCTCGCCAGCACCCCCCAGGTGGTCGCGGGCGCGTTCCTCGTCGCCGCCTTCGCCCTCGTGGTGGAGGGCGCCTTCGCACTCGCCGAGCGGCTCGCGCCGGCCCGGGCGGGAGGCGGCCCGCCATGAGACGCCCCGGCACACCCGCCCGTGCCGCGCTCACCGCCCTCGCCCTCCTCGCCCTGCTCCCCCTCGGCGCCTGTGCCACCGGCCCCGCCCTGGAGGACCGGGGCCGGGTCACCGCCGCGCCCGGTGACAGCCGCAGCCTGACCATCGGCTCGGCCGGTTTCACCGAGAGCGACCTGCTCGCCCAGCTGTACGCCCGGCTGCTCGACGACGCCGGGTACCGGACCTCCTTGCTCACCGTCGCCAACCGGGAACTGTACGAACCTGCCCTGGAGAGCGGCCGGATCGACGTCGTACCCGAGTACGCGGCCACGTTCGCCGACTGGCTGAACGCCAGGACACACGGCGCCGACGCGACGCCGGTGGGCTCGCCCGACCTCGGCGCCACGATGAAGGCGCTGCGCGCCCTCGCCACGCCCCGCGGCCTGACCGTCCTCGCGCCGGGCCGGGCCGTCGACCAGAACGCCTTCGCGGTCAGCGCCGGCTACGCCCGGCGGCACCGCCTGAGGACCCTCGGCGACCTCGGCGCCGCCGGGCTGCCGGTACGGCTCGCGGCGGGCGACGAGTGCGTCCGGCGGCCGTACTGCGCCCCGGGCCTGCGGAAGGTGTACGGCATCCGCCTCACCGGGATCGACCCCAAGGGCGTGGGCACCACCCAGGCCAAGCGGGCCGTGCAGCAGGGCCGGGACCAGATGGTGCTGACCACCACCACCGACGCCACCCTCGGCTCCTTCGGCCTGGTCCTGCTCGCCGACGACAAGCGGCTGCAGAACGCCGACCACGTCGTCCCGGTCGTCAACCGCGCCCGCGCGGGCGGCCCCCGGGTGGCGAGGGCCCTCGGCCGGCTCGGTGCCGTGCTCACCACCGCCGACCTGGCCGCGATGAACCGGCAGGTGGACGGCGCGCGGCGGCTGCCCGCCGACGTGGCCCGCGCCTATCTCCGGGACAAGGGCCTGCTGGAGTAGCCCGTCTCAGGCGTCCGCCACCGAGTCGAACGGCACCTGCCGCCGTGTCACCCCGCGCGCGTCCGCGTCCACCGAGCGGCGCAGCGCCTCGTGCAGCTTCGCCGGGGTCAGCACGCCGAGGAACCGCGCCCCGTCCAGCACGGCGACCCACCCGGCGTCGTGCTGGAGCATCACCCCGAACGCCTGCTTCAGCGGTGCCCCGACCGGCACCCGGGCGGTCATCCGGTGGGCCACGTCCCCGACCGTGCCGCCCGCCGTCAGCTCCCCGACGCCGACCCAGCCGTGCAGGCCGCCGTCCGCGTCCAGGACCACCGCCCACCGGGCGCCCTCGGTCCCGAGCCGCTCCCGGGCCCGCGCGGCGGGCTCCTCCGGGCGGGCCACCGGCGGCTGCTCCAGGTCGTCCGGTTCGATCGCGGTGACCGACAGCCGCTTCAGCCCGCGGTCGGCTCCCACGAAGGAGGCGACGTACGGCGTGGCGGGCGCCCCGAGGACCGCGCCGGGCGTGTCGAACTGTTCGATGCGGCCCTGCCCGTACACGGCGATGCGGTCGCCGAGCCGGACGGCCTCCTCGATGTCGTGCGTGACCAGCAGCACCGTCTTGCGCACCGCGGCCCGCATGCGCAGGAACTCGTCCTGCAACTGCTCGCGCACCACCGGGTCGACCGCGCCGAACGGCTCGTCCATCAGCAGCACCGGGGGATCGGCGGCCAGCGCGCGGGCCACGCCGACCCGCTGCCGCTGCCCGCCGGACAGCTGGTGGGGATAGCGCGGCCCGTACGTCCCCGGGTCCAGGCCCACCAGATCCAGCAGCTCGGCCGCCCGGGCCCGGGCCCGCGCCCGCTTCCAGCCGAGCAGCGCGGGCACGGTCGCGGTGTTCTCCAGGACGGTGCGGTGCGGGAAGAGGCCCACCTGCTGGATGACGTAGCCGATGCGGCGGCGCAGCCGCACCGGGTCGACGGACGCGATGTCCCGGCCCTCGACGAGGATGCGGCCCGAGGTCGGTTCGACGAGCCGGTTCACCATCATCATGGTGGTCGTCTTGCCGCACCCGGACGGCCCGACGAGCGTCACCAGTTCGCCTTCGGCGACCTCGAAGGAGAGGCCGTCCACGGCCGTCGTCCCGTCCGGATACCGCTTGCTGACCTGCTCGAACCGGATCATTCCCCCACGCTACGGCAGCCGGTCCGGGGCCTCATCCCGTCGTGCCCCGACCGGCGGACCGCGCGTACCGCAGGCGGTCAGCCGAGCAGGATCACCTCCAGGGTGCGGGGGCCGTGCACGCCCTCCACCCGGTCCAGCTCGATGTCGCTGGTGGCCGACGGACCCGAGATCCAGGTCAGCGGACGGGCCGGGTCCAGGCGTTCGAGGGCCTGGGGGACGGAGGAGACCACCTGGTCCGGGACGCGGACGACACAGATGTGGTGGTCCGGGATCAGCGAGACGCGGCGCCGGCCCTGGTCCGGGGAGCCGTCGAGCACGAGCGTGCCGGTCTCGGCGATCGCCACGGCGCAGCCGGTCACCACGCTGTCCACCCGGTCCAGCCGCGCGGCGGTGAGTGCAGCCCGGTCGTGGATCCGCACAGGATCGGCTTCGGCCAGCCACCCCGGCGGCAGGCCCGGCGGGACCAGCACCTCCTGGGAACCGTGCTCGGCGAGCAGCCGCATGACGAGCGTCGGCAACTCCTCGGCATGGGCCCGGTGCACGAGCGCCCGGTAGTCCGCCAGGTTCTCCGCCAGCAGCTCCACCGTCTCCTCGGCGGTCCGCTGCCCGTGCTCGCGCAGGTACTCCCGGGGCACGGCCTGCGCGTAGGGCCGCTCGTCCGGTGTCACGTCCGCGAGGGCCCGCCGCACCCGGCCCAGGACCCGTTCCCTGCCGTTCACCTGCCACCGTCCTTCCCGCCGCGCGTGCGCTGCCACCAGTCCCGGAAGGGCTCCGGGGGAACCGCCGGCAGATCCCGCGCGCCGCTCCACGCCCGGCCCGGGCCCGGCAGGGTCCGCGGGTGCAGCCGGCGGGTCCGGGAGGCCAGCCGCTGGCCCGCGCGCAGCGCCCCCGGGTGGGCGAACGCCCAGCGCGCCGCCCGCATCGCCGCCCGCTCGGCCGCGTGCCCCTTCGCCGGTTTCAGCAGCACCTTGTTGCCCCGCAGCACCGCCGGACCGCCCTGCACCACCCGCTCCCGCAGGTGCACCAGCACCTCGGGGATGTCGATGGCGACCGGGCACACCTCGTAGCAGGCCCCGCACAGCGACGAGGCGTACGGCAGGGAGGCGTCGATCTCGCTGCCCGTGCCGCGCAGCTGGGGGCTGAGGATGGCGCCGATGGGGCCCGGGTAGACCGAGCCGTAGGCGTGTCCGCCCGCCCGCTCGTACACCGGGCACACGTTCAGGCAGGCCGAGCAGCGGATGCAGCGCAGCGCCTGGCGGCCGACGGCGTCGGCGAGGGTGTCGGTGCGGCCGTTGTCGAGCAGCACCAGGTGGAAGGCGCGCGGGCCGTCCCCGCCGGCGGTCCCGGTCCACGTGCTGGTGTACGGGTTCATGCGCTCGGCGGTCGAGGAGCGGGGCAGGGTCTGGAGGAAGACCTCCAGGTCCCGCCAGGTGGGCACGACCTTCTCGATGCCCACGACCGAGATCAGCGTCTCGGGCAGGGTCAGGCACATCCGGCCGTTGCCCTCGGACTCGACGACCACGAGCGTGCCGGTCTCGGCGACCATGAAGTTGGCGCCGGAGATGCCGACCTTCGCCCGCAGGAACTTCTCCCGCAGGTGCAGCCGGGCCGCCTCGGCGAGATCGGCGGGCGTGTCCGTCAGGTCCCCGGGCGCGGGCCGGCCCCACTCGCCCATCTCGCGCGCGAAGATCTCCCGGATCTCGCCCCGGTTGCGGTGGATGGCGGGAACGAGGATGTGCGAGGGGCGGTCCTTGCCCAACTGCACGATCAGCTCGGCGAGGTCGGTCTCGTAGGCGCGGATGCCCGCCGCCGCGAGCGCCTCGTTCAGCTCGATCTCCTGCGTGGCCATCGACTTGACCTTGACGACCTCGGACTCGCCGGTGGCCCGGACCAGTTCGGTGACGATCCGGTTGGCCTCCGCGGCGTCCGCCGCCCAGTGGACCGTACCGCCGGCCGCGGTGACCGACTCCTCCAGCTCCAGCAGGTACCGGTCGAGGTGGCGCAGGGTGTGGTCCTTGATCCGCCGGCCCGCCTCGCGCAGCGCCGCCCAGTCGGACAACTCGCCGACGGCCCTGGCCCGTTTGGCGCGGATGGTGTGCGTGGCGTGGCGCAGATTGCCGCGCAGCGTGGGGTTGTGGACGGCGTCGCGCGCGGCCTTCGGGAAGGCCGGCATGCCGACGAACGTGCCGCTCATACCGCCGGTTCCTCCTCCGTGCTCGCCAGGATCTCCGCGATGTGCACCGGCCGCACGCCGCTGCGCAGCCGGCTCGTCGTGCCGCCGATGTGCATGAGGCAGGAGTTGTCGGCCGCGCACAGCACCTCGGCGCCCGTCGACTCCGCGTTGCGCACCTTGTCCACGCCCATCGCCGCCGACACCTCGGCGTTCTTCACCGCGAACGTGCCGCCGAACCCGCAGCACTCCTCGGCCCCCGGCAGCTCGACCAGTTCCAGCCCCTTCACCGCCTCCAGCAGCCGGCGCGGGCGGTCCCCGAGCCGGAGGCCGCGCAGCCCGTGACAGGTGGGGTGGTAGGTGACCGTGTGCGGGTAGCAGGCGCCCACGTCCGTCACCCCGAGCACGTCGACCAGGAACTCTGTCAGCTCGTACGTCCTCGGCACCACCGGCGCCAGTGCCCGGGCGAGCCCGTCCCCGCGCCCCTCGGCCCGGGCCCGTTCGCCCAGCCGGGGGTACAGCTCCCGCACCATCGCCCCGCACGACCCGGACGGGGTCACGATCGCCTCGTAGCCGCCGAAGACATCGGAGAAGTGCCGGGCCAGCGGCTCGGCCTCGTGACGGTAACCGGTGTTGTAGTGCGCCTGTCCGCAGCAGCTCTGGCCCATCGGGAAGTCGACGTCGACACCCAGTCTCGTCAGCAGCTTCACCACGGCCCGGCCCGTGTCCGGATACAGCGTGTCGTTGACACAGGTCAGGAACAGGGCGACACGCATCGCGGCTCCTCGGTGCCGGTCGTCGGGCGGGGGGAACGGATCATCGGACCAGTGCAGGGTAGTCGGCGGGGCACGGCCGCGGGCAGAGGGCGGCTCACCGCGCGGCGAGCCGGGCCCCGGCCGCCCGCCACCGCTCGGTGTCCCCCCGCGGCGTGTACCGGGTGAGCGGCTGGGTGCGGGTGAGCAGCCGGCGCAGCGCGGGCAGATCGCCGGCGAGTCCGTGCGCGCGGGCCTGCACCAGCACGTTGCCGAGCGCCGCCGCCTCGGTCGCGCCCGCGACGACCGGCAGCCCGCAGGCGTCGGCCGTCAGCTGGCACAGCAGCGCGTTGCGGGTGCCGCCGCCCACCAGGTACACCACGTCCACCGGATGGTCGGCCAGCCGGGCCGCGTCCAGCACGGCCCGCCGGTGGGCGAGGGCCAGCGAGTCAAGGACGCACCGGGTCACCTCGGCCCGGGTCACGGGCACCGGCTGCCCCGTGGCCCGGCACGCCTCGGCGATCCGCTCCGGCATCCGGCCCGGCGCGAGGAACGCCCCGTCCCCCGCGTCCACCACCGACCGCAGCGTCGGCACGGCCGCCGCCTCCCGCAGCAGCAGCCCGAGATCCGGCTCCCCCCAGGCCCGTACGCACTCCTGGAGCAGCCACAGCCCCATGATGTTGCGCAGGTAGCGGACCGTGCCGTCCAGCCCCAGCTCGTTGGTGAAGTTCGCCGCCCGGCTCTCCTCGGTGAGCACCGGCGCCGACAGCTCCAGGCCGGCCAGGGACCAGGTGCCGGTGCAGATGTAGGCGAACCGCTCGCCGGCCGCCGGGACGGCCACCACGGCCGACGCGGTGTCGTGCGAGCAGACCGCCGTCACCGGCACCGGTCCGCGCAGCCCGGTCTCCGCCAGCACCCGGGGCAGCAGGGTCCCGGCCGGATCGCCCGGCTGCCGCAGCGGCGCGAACAGCGCGAGGTCGATGCCCAGCCGGCCGGCGACCCCGTGCGCCCAGGTCCGGGTCCGCGGGTCGACGAGCTGGGTGGTGGAGGCGTTGGTCAGCTCGGTGCCCTGCTCGCCGGTGAGCCAGTACGTCAGCAGGTCCGGGACGAGCAGCACCCGCGCCGCGTGCGCGAACCGGGCGCTCGCGCGGTCGGCCGTGAGCTGGTGGAGCGTGTTGAACGGCGCGTGCTGAAGGCCCGTCGCCGCGTACAGCTCCGCCGCCGGGACGCTCGCCCACACCTTCTCCGCGACCCCCTCGGTGCGGGCGTCGCGGTAATGGACCGGGTTGCCGAGCAGCGCCCCGTCGGCGTCCAGCAGGCCGTAGTCCACCGCCCAGCCGTCGACGCCGACGGAGGCGAGCGTCCCGTCCGCGCGGTGCGCGCCCGCCGCCCGCAGACCGTCCAGGACGCCCCCGTACAGCGCGAGGACGTCCCAGCGCAGCCCCTCCGGGAGGCGCACCGGCCGGTTCGGGAACCGGTGCGCCTCGGTCAGCTCCACCGAGTCCGGGCCCACCCGGCCCACCATGACCCGCCCGCTGGACGCGCCCAGGTCGACCGCCGCGTACGCCTTCACCCCCGTGCTCATCGCAGGAACGCGGCCGCCACGCCCGCGTCGACCGGGAGGTGCGCCCCGGTGGTGTGCGTGAGGTCCCCGCCGGTCAGCGCGAACACCGCGTTCGCCACGTGCTCGGGCAGCACCTCGCGCTTCAGCAGGGTCCGCCGCGCGTAGAACTCGCCCAGCTCCTCCTCCGGCACCCCGTACACGGCGGCCCGCCGCGCGCCCCAGCCCCCGGCGAAGATCCCGGAGCCGCGCACCACACCGTCCGGGTTGACCCCGTTCACCCGGATCCCGTGCTCGCCCAGCTCGGCCGCCAGCAGGCGCACCTGATGGGCCTGGTCGGCCTTGGTGGACGAGTAGGCGATGTTGTTCGGCCCGGCGAAGACGGCGTTCTTCGAGACGACGTACACGATGTCACCGCCCAGTCCCTGCGCCGTCATCACCCGGGCCGCCTCCCGCGACACCAGGAACGAGCCGCGGGCCATGATGTCGTGCTGGAGGTCCCAGTCCCGGGCGGTGGTCTCCAGCAGCGGCTTGGAGACGGAGATCCCGGCGTTGTTGACGACGAGGTCGACCCCGCCGAACGCGAGCGCCGCGGACCGGAACGCGGCGGCGATCTGCTCCTCGGAGGTGACGTCCACGGTGACGGCGACGGCCTTGTCCGGCCCGCCCAGTTCCCCGGCGACCCGCGCCGCGCCCCCGGCGTCCAGGTCGGCGACGACGACACAGGCGCCCTCCGCGGCCAGCCGGTGCGCGACGGCCCTGCCGATGCCGCTGCCCGCGCCCGTCACCAGCGCGACGCGGGTGGCGAGCGGCCTGGGCTCCGGCATCCGCCGGAGCTTGGCCTCCTCCAGCGCCCAGTACTCGATGCGGAACTTCTCCGCCTCCTCGATGGGCGCGTACGACGAGACGGCCTCGGCGCCCCGCATCACGTTGATCGCGTTGACGTAGAACTCGCCGGCCACCCGGGCGGTCTGCTTGTCCTTGCCGAAGCTGAACATGCCGACGCCCGGGACCAGGACGACGGCCGGGTCGGCGCCGCGCATGGCGGGGGAGTCGGGCAGGGCGTGCCGCCGGTAGTAGGCGGCGTACTCCTCCCGGTAGGCGGCGTGCAGTTCCTCCAGCCGGGCGACGGCTTCCGCCGGCGGCGCGGTGGGCGGCAGGTCCAGCACCAGCGGCCGCACCTTGGTGCGCAGGAAGTGATCGGGGCAGGAGGTGCCGAGCGCGGCCAGCCGGGGGTGCTCGGCACGGGCCAGGAAGTCCAGGACGGCGTCGGAGTCGGTGAAGTGCCCCACCTGCGGCCGGTCCCGCGAGGCCAGGCCCCGGACGTACGGCGCGAGGGCGGCGGCCCGCTCCCGGCGCTCGGCCTCGGGCAGCGCCTCGTACCCGGCGACGACCGGGCCGAACGGCTCCGCCCTGCCGCGCTCGGCGAGGAACGCCTCGGCGGTGCGGATGATGTACAGCGAGTTGCGCTCGCACTCCTCGGACGAGTCGCCCCAGGCGGTGATCCCGTGCCCGCCGAGGACGCAGCCGACGGCCCGCGGGTGGGCGGCCCTGACCGCGGCGATGTCCAGCCCGAGCCGGAACCCGGGCCGCCGCCACGGCACCCACACCACGCGGTCCCCGAAGCATTCGGCGGTCAGCTTCTCCCCGTCGGCCGCGCAGGCGAGCGCGATCCCGGAGTCCGGGTGCAGGTGGTCCACGTGCGGGGCGTCCACCAGGGCGTGCATGGCGGTGTCGATGGAGGGCGCGGCCCCGCCCCTGCCGTGCAGGCAGTAGTCGAACGCCCCGACCATATCGTCCTCGCGCTCCGCACCCGGGTAGACGCCGGCGAGCGCCCGCAGCCGGTCCAGCCGCAACACGGCGAGCCCGCCCTCGGTGAGCGTCCCGAGGTCGCCCCCGGACCCCTTCACCCACATCAGCTCCACCTCGCCGCCGGTGACGGGATCGGTGGTGACGCCCTTCGCGGAGGCGTTCCCGCCGGCGTAGTTGGTGTTGCGTGGGTCGGAGCCGAGCCGGTGCGAGCGAGCGAGGAGGGCGGCCACTTCGGGATGGGTGGTCATGCGTACGGGTTCCTTCCGGAAGGAGGTGGGTGTCCAAAGGGGCGCGGGGAACTGCGTGGGAGGCCACGACGGGACCCGCGACGGCGCTCCGGCGGCAGACGCCTCACGCCCCCCAGCCGGCCTGCTCGCCCCCGACCCGCTCGGCGACGATCCGCTCGGCCCATCCGGACCGGGCGTACGCGGCCATCGGGTCGGGGTCCAGCCCCATGTCCTCGCGCACCTCGCGGAGCAACGGCCGCACATCCGTGTCGTACGCGTCCATCAACACCGCGTTGGCTCCCAGCACGTCCCCCGAAGCCTGGGCCCCGGCCAGCGCGGCCCGGTCCACCAGCAGTGCCTTCGCCGTGGCCTCCTGGACGTTCATCACCGAGCGGATGACCGCCGGGATCTTCGGCTCGATGTTGTGGCACTGGTCGAGCATGAACGCGACGTCCGGGGTGAACCCGCCGCCCCGCACCACCTCGTACATGATCCGGAACAGCTGGAACGGGTCCGCCGCCCCCGCCATCAGGTCGTCGTCGGCGTAGAACCGCGAGTTGAAGTCGAACCCGCCGAGCCTGCCCTCCCTCAGCAGCGTGGCGACGACGAACTCGATGTTCGTGCCCGGCGCGTGGTGCCCGGTGTCCACCACCACCCGGGCCCTGTCGCCGAGTCGGAGGCAGTGGGCGTAGGCGGTTCCCCAGTCCGGCACGTCCGTCGAGTAGAACGCCGGCTCGAAGAGCTTGTACTCCAGCAGCATCCGCTGCCCGTCCCCGAGCCGCGCGTACACCTCGGCCAGGCCCTCGGCCAGCCGGTCCTGGCGGGCCCGCACGTCGTCCTGCCCGGGGTAGTTCGTGCCGTCCGCGAACCACAGCTTCAGGTCGCGGGACCCGGTGGCGTCCATGATGTCGACGCAGCGCAGCAGGTGGTCCACCGCCTTGCGGCGCACCGCCGCGTCCGGGTGGCAGATGCTGCCCAGCCGGTAGTCGTCGTCCTGGAAGGTGTTGGAGTTGACCGTGCCCAGTCGCACCCCCCGCTCCCCGGCGTACTTCGCGAGCGCCGCGTAGTCCTCCACCGTGTCCCAGGGGATGTGCAGGGCGACCGAGGGCGCCACCCCGGTGAACTCGTGCACCCGCGCCGCGTCCTGGAGCTTCTCCCACGGCGAGCGCGGCACCCCCGCCTGCGCGAACACCTTGAACCGGGTGCCCGAGTTCCCGTACGCCCACGACGGCGTCTCGACGGCCTGGGACTTGAGCGCGGCCTTCACCGCGGCGAGGTCGGTCACTTCGGGGCTCCCGGGGAGGTCGGCGTGCGACGGACTGAGTGTGTGAAACGATTCAGAATGGCAAGCTAGGGGCCGCCACCAGGGGTGTCAAGCGCTCCGGCCGACCTCGAACCCGCGACCCCTGCGCCGCCTTCCTGGTCGAAAGTTTCTCGGTACGGGCGCGTCGACGAGGCGCGGTTGCGGTGCCCGGCGTCCCGGCGATTTACTTGAAACCTTTCACCGGGGCGGATGCACCCTCGGCACGACTTCCGAGAGGACGGGAGCGAGTCCATGCAGCGCGTGTGCTTCCTGCCGAAGGTCCGGGCGGACCGGCTCGACGAGTACCGGGCGCGGCACGCGGCCGTCTGGCCGGAGATGCTCGACGCCCTGTCGGAGACCGGCTGGCACAACTACTCGCTGTTCCTGCGCGAGGACGGCCTGCTGGTCGGCTACCTGGAGACCGAGGACTTCGCCGCCGCCCGGGCCGGCATGGCCGCCACCGGGGTCAACGCCCGCTGGCAGAAGGAGATGGCGCCCTTCTTCGAGTCCCTGGACGGCGCACGGCCCGACGAGGCCGTGCGACCGCTCACCGAAGTGTTCCACCTGGCCTGACCGCAGCCGCGCCGGCGAGACCCCCGCCGACCGGGCCGGTCCCCCCGCGGCCGGATCGCCGACCCGGCGGCCTGCGGGTACCCGGGCCGGACCCCGCTGTCCGACGGCGCGGGGCCCGACGCGTTCGGCGAGGTGATGGCCGACGGGACCCGGATCGCGGCGGGCCACGTCCTGCCGTTCCCGTACCGGGAGAAGTGCGCCGGCCGGAAGCCCTCGCCGCCGCACGTGGCCGGCTCCGCCCCGCCGGCCCGGCGGTAATCTGAGGCTCGTCCCGCCGCATCCCGTCCCTGGAGGTCCGAAGCCCGATGGCCCAGCCGGTGGGTATCAAGGACGTCGCCCGCGCCGCCGGAGTGTCGGTGGGCACGGTCTCCAACGTCATCAACCGCCCGGACACCGTCGCGGGCGAGACCCGGGCGCGGGTGCTGTCCGCGATCGACCGGCTCGGCTACGTCCGCAGCGAGTCGGCGCGCCAGCTGCGCGCGGGCCGCAGCCGGATCATGGGCCTGCTCGTGCTCGACATGGGCAACCCGTTCTTCGTGGACGTGGCCCGCGGCGCCGAACGGGCGGCCCGGGAGGCCGGGCTCGGCGTGATGGTGTGCAACAGCGCCCAGGACGCGGCCGAGGAGGCCGAGTACCTCTCGCTCTTCGCCGAACAGCGGGTCCGGGGCGTGCTGCTCACCCCGGCCGACGCCACCGGCCGCAACATCGCCGCCTTCCGCCGGCACGGCATCCCGTTCGTGCTGGTCGACCGGGTCGCCGAGGGCACCACCGAGTGCTCGGTGTCGGTGGACGACGTCGCGGGCGGCGCGCTCGCGGTGCGCCACCTGGTGGACGCCGGGCACCGCTCGATCGCCTACGTCAGCGGCCCGCCCGGGCTCAACCAGGTCCGGGACCGGCGCACCGGCGCGCTGTCCGCCCTCGCCGAGGCCGGGCTCGGCCCCGGGGCGCTGCGCGAACTGCCCACCGACCGCCTCGACGTGGCCGCGGGCCGGGACGCGGGCGCCCGCCTGCTCGGCCTCGCCGACCGCCCCACCGCCGTCTTCTGCGCCAACGACCTGCTCGCCCTCGGCCTGCTCCAGGCCATGTACGCGGCGGGCGTCACCGTCCCCGACGACCTGGCGATCGTGGGCTACGACGACATCGAGTTCGCCGCCGCGGCGGCCGTCCCCCTCACCTCCGTGCGCCAGCCCGCCGTCACCCTCGGCGCCCTCGCCGCCGAACTGCTGCTGGAGGAGACCGAACGGGGCGAACGGGCCCACGAGCACCGCCGGGTGGTGCTCCAGCCGGAGCTGGTGGTGCGCCGCTCCAGCCTCGTCGCCCGCTGACCGCCGCGTTAGCCGGCCGGCGGTGATCCCGGGCGCCGGCCCGCGCGCGCCCGTGTGCTGAACTGGGACGCGTCCGCATCCGCCCGTCCCGGGAGACCCGTTGAGCCTCAGCTACCGCCAGCCCGGTGTCGTCCTCACCGACCACCACTTCACCGTGCCCCTCGACCACGCCGACCCCGGGGGCGAGACCATCGAGCTGTACGCCCGCGAGGCGGTGGCGAGCGACAAGGCCGGGCAGGACCTGCCCTGGCTGCTGTACCTCACGGGCGGCCCCGGTTTCGGGGCGCACCGCTTCGTCGGGCGCCAGTCCTGGCTGGACCGGGCCCTGAAGGAGTACCGCGTCCTGCTGCTCGACCAGCGCGGCACCGGCCGCTCCACCCCCGCCACCCGGCAGACGCTCCCGCTGCGCGGCGGCCCCGCCGCCCAGGCCGACTACCTCACCCGCTTCCGCGCCGACTCCATCGTCCGCGACTGCGAGGCCATCCGCCCCCGGCTCACCGGCGGCGCCCCGTGGACCGTGCTCGGCCAGAGCTACGGCGGCTTCTGCACGGTGACGTACCTCTCGCTGGCCCCCGAGGGCGTGCGCACCGCGCTCGTCACCGGCGGACTGCCCTCCCTGCACGCCCACGCCGACGACGTCTACCGGGCCGCCTACCCGCGCATCGAGCGCAAGGTCGCCGCCCACTACGACCGTTACCCGCAGGACGTGGCGGCGGCCCGCCGGATCGCCGACCACCTCCTCACCCACGACGTGGTCCTGCCGAACGGCTACCGCCTCACCGTCGAGGCCTTCCAGTCCCTCGGCCTGATGCTCGGCACGGGCGACGGCAGCCACCGCCTGCACCACCTGCTGGAGGACGCCTTCGCGCGCACCCCGTCCGGCACGGAGCTGTCGGACGCCTTCCGGGAACAGGCGCAGACCCTGCTGTCGTACGCCGCCAACCCCCTCTACGCCCTGGTCCACGAGACGATCTACGGCCAGGACGCCCGCCCCACCGCCTGGGCCGCCGAACGCGTCCGTGCCGAGTTCCCGCAGTTCGACGCGGCCAAGGCGCTCGCCGGGGACGGCCCGGTGCTCTTCACCGGGGAGACCGTCCACCCCTGGATGTTCGAGACCGACCCGGCCCTGCGGCCCCTGCGCGAGACCGCCGGCCTGCTCGCCGCCCGCACCGACTGGGGCCCGCTGTACGACCCGGCCCGCCTCGCCGCCAACGAGGTGCCCGTCGCCGCGGCCGTCTACCACGACGACATGTTCGTCGACGCCGGCCACTCCCTGCAGACCGCGGCCGCGATCCGCGGCCTGCGCCCCTGGGTCACCAACGAGTACGAGCACGACGGCCTGCGCACGGCACCCCGGGTCCTGGACCGGCTGCTGGACCTGGTCCGCGACGAGGTGTGACGGGCGGCCCGGCCCGCGGCGCACCGGGCGCTTTCGCAGGTCAGTAGGCTGGTCCCCATGCCGGACCAGACAACCGACCTCGCCGACCTGCGCGGCGACTGCGCCCAGTGCTTCGGACTGTGCTGTGTCGCCCTGCCCTTCGCCCGCTCCGCCGACTTCGCGGTGGACAAGCCCGCGGGCACCGCCTGCTCGAACCTCCGGGACGACCACCGCTGCGGCATCCACGCCCGCCTGCGGGAGCGGGGCTTCTCCGGCTGCACGGTCTACGACTGCTTCGGCGCCGGGCAGAAGGTGTCCCAGGTCACCTTCGGCGGCCGGGACTGGCGTACCGGACCGAAGGACGACGTGCGCCGGATGTCCGACGTGTTCCCGGTCGTCCGGCAGCTGCACGAACTGCTGTGGTACCTCACCGAGGCGCTGGGCCTGCCCGCCGCCGCGCCCGTCCACCCCGAGCTGCGGCGGGCGCTGGAGCGGACCGAGGCGCTCACCCGGCAGAGCCCCGGGGAGCTGGCCGCGCTGGACGTGGCCGCGCACCGGCAGGAGGTCAACGTGCTCCTGCTGCGCACCAGCGAACTGGTCCGGGCCGGCGCCCCCGAAAAGGGCAAGCGGAAGGGCAAGGGCAAGGACCGGCGGGGCGCGGACCTGATCGGCGCCCGGCTCAGGGGCGCCGATCTGCGCGGGGCGAGCCTGCGCGGCGCGTACCTCATCGCGGCCGACCTCACCGGGGCCGATCTGCGCGGCGCGGATCTGATCGGCGCCGACCTGCGGGACGCCGACCTCACCGACGCCGACCTGACCGGGGCGTTCTTCCTCACCCAGCCTCAGGTGAACGCCGCGCGGGGCAGCGCCGGCACGCGGCTGCCCGCGTCAGTCACCCGGCCGGTGCACTGGGCAGCGGCCGGCTGACCGGGATCCGGCCGGTCCGTGCGGGTCCTGCCGCCGGTCGTCCGTGACTGCCTCGCGGTCCGGGTGGGCCTGCGCGGCCGAGCCGCCGCCGGCGGCGTCCCGCGTTTCCCCGGGGCGCTGCCGCCGTCGTTCCAGCCGCAGCCGCAGCCCTTCCGGCATCAGCGTCAGGCGTTCGGCCACGGTCAGGCGGTAGCCGGGGTCGAGGTGCAGGTCGTAGCGGCGCAGCAGCAGGCCGAGGACCAGCGTCGCCTCGTGCAGGGCGAACTGCCGGCCGATGCAGGCCCGCGCCCCGGTGCCGAACGGCTTGAAGGTGTGCGGCGGCCGGGCGCGCACGGCCGCCGGGGTGAAGCGGTCCGGGTCGAAGCGCTCGGGGTCCGCGCCCCACACCTCCGGCGCGCGGTGCAGCATCGGCGTCAGCACCAGGGCCCACGCGCCCCGGCGCATCGGGTGCTCCCCGGCGAGGACCGTGTCGTGCCGGGCCTCGCGGGCGAAGGCGGGCGCGGTCGGCCACAGCCGCAGCGACTCGTCCAGCACCCGGCGCACATAGCGCAGCCGGGCCACCTGGTCGTAGCGGGGGTGCGGGGCGTCGCCCCAGACGCGGTCCACCTCGGCGCGGGCCCGGGCGGCGATCTCCGGGTGCCGGGCGAGGTAGTACAGGGCGAAGGAGAGCGCACCCGAGGTGGTCTCGTGGCCCGCCACCAGGAACGTGATCACCTGCTTGCGGACGTTCTCGGAGGACAGCCGCTCCCCGGTCACCGGGTGCGTGGTGGCCAGCATGCGGTCCAGCAGGTCCCCCTCGCCGTCCCCGGACCGGCGCCGGGCCGCGACCAGTTCGTCCACGGTGCGGTCGAGGCAGGCCATGTCGGCGGCGTTGCGCCGGGCCGCGGAGCGCAGCAGCAGCGGGGCCAGCGGTCCGGGGACGGTGTTCAGCCGCTGGGCGTAGGCGAGCGTGCCGACCATCGCGGTGACGAAGGGGTGCGGGCGGTCGCGCTCGAAGGAGCCGAAGTCGTGCCCGAAGCCGGTCCGCGCGATCGTCTCCAGGGTCAGCCGGGTCATGTCGCCGGGCACGTCCACCGGGTGCCCGGCCGCCAGCCGCCGGTCCCAGTGGTCGGTGAGCCGGCCGGCCACGGACAGCATCATCCCGTGGTAGCCCTCCATGGCCTCCCGGCTGAACCCGGGTGCCAGGACGTCGTGCGCCAGCTGCCAGTTGGGTTCGTGGTTGTAGGCGGTGAACAGGCCGTCCCCGGCCACCGGGCGCAGGTTGGCGACGCCGAGGCCGACGTGCTTGGCGAACCGTGACTCGTCGGCGAGGTCGGCGACCAGCCGCGCCCCCCACACCAGCACGAACTCGTTGCCGAAGGCCCGGTGCCGGTAGATCGGGCCCAGGGCGCGGGCGTGGCGCAGGGAGTCCTGGAGCGGGCGGTGCCGGTCGGCGCCGAGCACATCGCCGAGCAGCGGCAGCCGGCGCGGCGGGTGCGGTATGCGATGCAGTTCGGGCCAGCCCCGCTCGGCGCTCCGGAAGCCCTTCGGCGGCCGGTTCCCCGTGGTCTTCGTCGTGTCCGCCATGGCGTGATCCCCCTTGATCCAGCGGATGGTTGACGCCGCCCCGCGTGCTGGACGTGGGTTCAATAACGCGTTTCAGTGTGGTGCCGTTGTTGAACCGGCGTCAAGTAAAGTGACGCCATGCCCGCGAACGAGGAGGAGCGCGCCCGGCGCCGGCTCAGTACCGAAGAGCGCCGTGAGCAGTTGCTGTCGGTCGGCGCGAGGCTGTTCTCGGAGAGCGCCTACGACGATGTGTGGATCGAGCGGGTCGCCGAGATCGCGGGGGTTTCGCGGGGGCTGCTGTATCACTACTTCCCCACCAAGCGGGACTTCTTCGCCGCGGTCGTGGAGCGCGAGAGCGAGCGGATGCTGCGGATGACGGCGGCCGTGCCCGGGGTGCCGGTGCGCGAGCAGCTGACCGCCGGCCTCGACGCCTACCTCGGCTATGTCGAGACCCACGCCCAGGGCTTCCGCGCCTTCCACCGCGCCGACGCGGCCGGCGACCAGGCCGTGCGCCGTGTCTACCAGCGGGCGCTGGCCGCGCAGGAGCGGCAGATCCTGGCCGCGTTCGCCGCCGACCCGGAGTTCGGGCCGGTCGTCGAGGCGGCCCCCGGGGTGCACCTGGCGGTGCGCGGCTGGCTCGCCTTCACCACCGCCGTCTGCCTGGAGTGGCTGCGCGGCGAGGGGGAGTTGAGCCGCGCGCAGGTGCGCGACCTGTGCGCCCGCGCGCTGCTGAGCGTCCTCGCGTAACCCGGAACGCTTCCGTCCGCCGGTGCGGCGTGGTTGGCGCGCGCCCCGAACTCCGATAAGTTAGGGAAGGCTTACCTAAGGAGATCTCGGGATGGATGACACCCAGGACTGGACGGCCGCCCCCGGCGCGGCGGAACGGGCGCGCTCGCTGCTGTCCGTCGCGTGGTCGTGCGCGGTGACCGCGAACGGTGTGCGCGAGGAGTACGCCGGCGCGCACACCGTGACCGGGGACGGCCGGGTGCGGCTGACGGTGCCCGACGACAGCGGCCTGCTCGCCGCGGCCCTGTGCGCCCCGCGCCAGGAACCCTCCGCCCTGCTGGAGTTCGCCGACGTGGCCCCCGTACCGGTGCGCGACCGCGTCCGCGCCCGGCTCCGGCTCTCCGGCCGGCTCGCCCTGTCCGAGGGCGACCTGCTCTTCCGCCCCGCCCGGGTGGTGCTCCGGGACGCCTCCGGACCCGTGGTCGTCGGCCTCGACGAGTTCGCCGCCGCCCGCCCCGACCCCCTCGCCGGCGCCGAGGCCCGGCTGCTCACCCACCTCGCCGACGCCCACCCGGACGCCGTCGAGCGGCTCACCCGCCTGGTGCGGCCGGAGAGCCTGCACGCCGCGACCCGGGTGGCGCCGCTCGCCGTCGACCGGCACGGGCTGACGCTGCGCATCGAGCGCACCCGCGCCCACGGCGACGTACGACTGCCCTTCCACACGCCCGCCGACGACGTCCCCCAGCTCACCGAGCGGATGCACGCCCTGCTGGCCCAGGCCGCCGCCGCGGCCTGCCCCCGGGCGCTACAGCGGCAGCGCGCAGACGGCGACGGGTGACGCGAACGGCTCGCCCGCCGGGCTCAGTCCGCCGCCGTCGGGGTCCACGTGGAAGACGGTGACCGTGCCCGAGCGCTGGTTCGCCGCGAACAGCAGCCGGCCGTCCGGGGAGAACGCGATCTGCCGCGGGAAGTCCCCGCCCACCGGCACCGTGCCGAGCAGCCGCAGCCGGGCCCCGGCGGACTCCACGGCGTACCGGGCGATGCTGTTGTGGCCCCGGTTGGCCAGGAACGCGAACCGTCCGTTCGCCGTCACCAGGATCTGCGCCGGATAGTTGGTGCCGCCCTCCGAGCCCGTCGGCTGCGGCGGACCCACGCGCAGTCGGCCGGAGCGCGGATCGTAGGCGCAGACGGCCACGGTGTCGTCCACCTCGTTGGCCAGGTAGGCGTACCGGCCGCCCGGATGGAAGGTCAGGTGGCGCGGCCCCGCGCCGGGCCGGGTCCCTGCCCGGGCGGCCTCCGTGAGCGTGCCGCGCACCGGGTCGAGGCGGTAGGTGTAGACGGTGTCGGTGCCCAGGTCCACGGCGAGGACGTGCCGCCCGTCCGGGCTCGCCGTGAACTGGTGGGCGTGCGGGCCCTGCTGGCCGGGTCCGGGCGGCGGAGAGGTGTGGGTGACCCGGTCGGTGCGCTCGCCCAGGGCGCCCGAGGCGTCGATCGGGTGCACGCAGACGCTGCCCGAGCCGTAGTCCGCGCTCAGCAGCCAGCGCCCGCCGGGGTGCACCGACAGATGGCAGGGGCCCGCGCCGCCGGTGCTCCGGGTGCCGAGCACCCGCCGGTCCGCGAGGCGCACGGCCGTCACCCCGCCCTCCCGGCGCTCGGCCACCGCGTACAGCGTGCGGCCGTCCGGGTGCACGGCGAGGTACGACGGGTCGGGCACCCCGGTGAGCGTGCCCGCCCCGGTGATCCGGCCCGAGAGGGGGTCGTACGACGCGAGGCCGATGCCGGTGCCGCCCCCCTCGACGGAGGTGTAGGTGCCCACGTACAGCGGGCGCGGCCCGGACGGCGCGCGCGACGGCGCGGCGGGTTCCGGCGTGCCCCGGGTGGCCGGAGCGCCGGCCCGCGGGGCCACCCGGGTCGTGCACCCGGCAACCGCCGCCGTGCCCGCCACCGCCCCGACGAACCGGCGCCTGGTCCAGCCGTCCCCGCGCTCCCGGCTTCGCGGGGGTGTCCGTGACTCCGTCTCCATGCCCCACCTCAGGTCGTCGGTCGGCCCGCTCGTGACAGCCACCTTGGCCCGCATCCGTCACCGGGGGCAAGCGTGCCCGGTCCGGACGGTCCCCGCGCGCCTCACCGGGACCGGTTGCCGAGGCCCGCGCGGTTGCGCCACAGCTCCTCCTGGACGCCGAGCCAGTCGCGCAGCCGGGCCGGCCGGGGCAGCTTGGCCCGGTGCTCGCGGGAGACCCGGTCCAGCTCCTCCAGCAGCCGCCGGGTGCGGTGCTCGGTGTTCAGCTCGTCGATGATCCTGGTCGTCTCGGTCAGCACGGCGCCCAGCAGCTGCCAGTCGGTCCAGTCCTCGGCGATCTCCTCCCGGAGCAGCTCCGCCAGCCGGTCCCGGGTGCCGGCCGCCGTGTGCAGCTCGGCCGACAGCCGGGCTTCCGCCGACTCGGCGTCCTCGCTCAGGTGCGTGGTCACCAGCACCGCGAAGCTGACCACCGCGTCGGCGATCTCCGACAGCAGCCGTTCCACGGTCGCCCCCACCCGGGGCGGGAACAGGTCCTTCGAGCCACGGGCCTTCGCCAGGTCCGTGAACGAGCGGGCCAGCACCCGCAGCACCACCGTGCAGATCTCCAGGGTGTCCAGACCGGTGCGCAGCACCACCCGGTGCAGCAGCCCCTCCTTGACGCGCGGATTGAGCCGCAGGCTGTCCTCCGCCTGCCGCAGCGCCGAGTCCACGCCCGTGATGTCGTGGTCCAGCCGGCGCGCCTCGTGCAGCCGCTCGGCCGCCTGCTGCCAGGGCACGCGGCCCGCGGCCTCCTCGCCCATCCGCAGCATCAGCTGGCGCACCCGCCGGGCCAGGCCCTCGATGGACCGGCCGGCCTCGTCCACCCACACGGGCGGCGGCAGCAGCAGGTTGCAGGCGGTGCCGACGGCCGCGCCGATCAGCGTCTCCACGATCCGCGCCCACGCGGTGTAGCCGACCGTGGCACCGAGCACCAGCATGGCGCTGATCGCCACCTCGGCCACGTACTCGTCCACCCGCACCACGCGCCCCACGGCCAGCGAGGCGATGATGAGCAGTGCCAGGCTCCACCAGGTCAGCCCCACCAGCACACTGAACGCGATGGCGACCAGCACGCCGGCCACCACCGCGTTCACCCGGCGGATGCCGTTGGTCAGCGTGGCGTAGAACGTCACCTGGACGACCAGCAGCGCGGTCAGCGGCGCCGTCAGCGGGGCCGGCTCCGGACTCAGCCGGAGCGCGATGACGTAGGCGACCGACGCCGCCGCGGCCGACCGCAGCGTCTGGACGACCACCGGTTCCCGGCGACGCCTCAGCATCCGCCGCAGTTGCGAGGTCCAGCCCGGGGTCCACTTCCGTACGTTGATCATCCTTTGGCCTGTTCCCGTTCCTCGGGCAGGTCGAACGTGGCCGTTCGCGGACTGTTTCCGGCCATGTCCGCCACGCCGTGGACCGGGCGGCCCCCGGGCCTACAGCTTGTCGAGGAAGGCGGAGAGGTTGGCCCGGGCCCGCTCGATCCGCTCCTCCAGGGTGAGGCTCTCCTCGAACCGCATCCCGGACTCCGGCACCTTCCTGCCCCGCAGGTACAGCGAACAGGCCAGGTCGGTACACATGTACAGCCCGACCGAGTTCCCCTCACGGCCGGCCGCGCCCGTCTTCCGCGCGGTCATCAGCGACACCCCGCCGCCGGAATGCGTGGTCAGGCACACGGAGCACAGGCTGCGGTGCAGGAAGCCGCGCTGCGCGGCCGGGTACCGCAGGGCCACACCGACGAGCCGGCCGTCGCGTTCGGTGACCAGATAGCTACGGTCCGGCGCGCCGGGATCGCGCCAGCCGAGGAAGTCCAGGTCGTCCCACCGGCGGTCGCCGAGGTCCCGCGGCACGGTCAGGCGCTTCGCCTCGCCCTTGGAGCAGTTGACGAAGCAGGTGCGGATGTCCTGCTCGGTGAGCGGTCTCATCGGGGGAGGGTCCTTCCGGGAACGACGACATTGCCTAGAGATCCTAGGCAGGTGGCTATCGTATGTAGCCCCACAGGGGAGGGCCAATGGTTTTCCGTCAGGGCTGACCGGGGTGGTCGGACCGCGCCCGCGGGGGCCACACCCCCGGCAGGAGCACGCCCAAGGCGTAGGCGCGGGCGACCAGTTCGGTGCGGTTGGCGGCGCCCCAGCGGGCCGACAGCCGCCGCAGGTGATAGGTGACGCCGTCCCTGCTGAGACCCAGCTCACGGGCGGCACGGGCGGTGGTCGCGCCGTCGGCCAGCAGCGCCAGCACCCGCCGTTCCACCTCGGTGGTGTGCACCGGCTCCGGACCGGGCGCCGGGTGCTCGCCCAGCACGCGCAGCATCACCAGCAGCGCCGGTGTCTCCTCCGCGCTGTCGCTCACCGGATCCGCGGTCAGCTCCCCGTGCCGCTCCGCCCCGCCGGGCGCCCGCCAGCACACCGACACCTGATAGCGGGACCGGTGCCGCAGCCGCAGCGCCTCGGCGATCCGCTCCACCTGGCCGGCCTCCTGCGGCCGGAACAGCTCCAGCACCTGCCGGCCGCGCAGCCGGCCCGGGGTCGTACCGCACTCCGTGGCCATCGCCGGGTTCGCCAGCACCACCCGGCCGTACACGTCGCACACCGCCACCGGCACCGACACGCGGTCGAACACCAGCAGCGCGCGGTTGCGCCACGTCACCGCGTCGGCCCGTCCCGCCTCCATCGCACCTCCCGGTCCGCCGGCCGCCCGCCCATCAAAGAGGAAGAGGCAGGTCAGCGGCAACCCGGGGCCGCGGCGGGCGTGGCCGTTGCGGCCGCTCGGCGCGCGGCCGCACCCCGTTCCGGGCGGCGGACGCGCGCGGGGGCGCAAGGGCCGCCGCCGACTTTCCCCTACACGATCGTGTAGGGCCGTGGCGCGGCCCGGCGCCGCGCGTCGAGCACCCTGGAGCGCAGGAGTCCGCTACCGCGAAAGGCAGTTGTCGCGTCATGCCCCCCACCGCACCGCACCCCCGGCCCGCCGCAGCCCTGCCCGGCGTGCCCGTCGTCGACATCTCCGCCACCGGCCCCGGCCGGACCCCCATCCAGCAGCTGATGGAGCTGATGCGGGAGCACGGCCCGGTGCTGGTGCGCCGGCTGCACGGCTGGGAGGCCCTGTTCGTCGCCGACACGGACCTGGTCGCCGACCTGGCCGACGAGGCGCGGTTCGCCAAGCACGTCGGACCCGCCCTGGAGAACGTGCGCGAGTTCGCCGCCGACGGCCTGTTCACCGCGTACAACGACGAGCCCAACTGGGCCAAGGCGCACGACATCCTGATGCCCGCCTTCGCGCTCGGCTCGATGCGCACCTACCACCCGGTGATGCTGAAGGTGGCCCGGCGCCTCATCGACTCCTGGGACCGGGCGGCCCGGGACGGCCGGCCCGTCGACGTGCCCGACGACATGACCCGCATGACGCTCGACACCATCGGACTGGCCGGCTTCGGCTACGACTTCGGCTCCTTCGAACGCGCCGAGCCGCACCCCTTCGTCGAGTCGATGGTCCGCTGCCTGGAGTGGAGCATGACCCGCCTGGCCCGCACTCCGGACGGGGACCACTCGGCCGCTGACGCCGCCTTCCGGGCGGACGCCGACTACCTCGCCCGGGTCGTGGACGACGTCATCGCCGCCCGCACCGGCACCGACCAGAGCGGCGCCGAGGACCTGCTCGGGCTGATGCTCTCGGCCCCGCACCCCGCCGACGGCACCACCCTGGATGCGGCCAACATCCGCAACCAGGTCATCACCTTCCTGATCGCCGGCCACGAGACCACCTCCGGCGCGATGTCCTTCGCCCTGTACTACCTCGCCAAGCACCCCGCCGTGCTCCGGCTCGTCCAGCGCGAGGCCGACGCGCTGTGGGGCAGCGCCCCCGACCCCGAGCCGGCGTACGACGACATCGGCCGGCTCACCTACACCCGCCAGGTGCTCAACGAGGCGCTGCGGCTGTGGCCGACGGCCGCCGCGTTCAGCCGGCACGCCCGCGAGGACACCCTGCTCGGCGGCCGGATCCCGCTGCGCGCCGGCCAGGCCGTCACCGTCCTGTCGCCGATGCTGCACCGCCGGCCCGTATGGGGTGACAACCCCGAGCTGTTCGATCCCGAACGGTTCACCCCGGACGCCGAGGCGGCCCGCCCGGTGCACGCCTTCAAGCCGTTCGGCACCGGTGAACGCGCCTGCATCGGGCGGCAGTTCGCACTGCACGAGGCGACCATGCTGCTCGCCCTGCTGGTCCACCGCTACCGGCTGCACGACCACGCCGGCTACCGGCTCGCCGTGAAAGAGACCCTCACCCTCAAGCCCGAGGGCTTCACCCTCACGCTCACCCCGCGCACCGCCGCCGACCGCGCGCACGCCCCGCTGCCCGGCACCGCGCCCGCGCCGGCCCAGGGCACCCCGGCCCCGGACGCCCTCCCGGCCCGGGTCCGCCCCGGCACCCGCGCCCTGTTCCTGCACGGCAGCAACTACGGCACCTGCCGCGACTTCGCCGCCCGGCTCGCCGACGAGGCCGCCGCCGTCGGCTGCGCCACCGAGGTCGCCGCGCTGGACGCCTACGCGGACGGCCTGCCCACCGACCGCCCCGTGATCGTGGCCGCCGCCTCCTACAACGGCCGCCCCACCGACGACGCCACCGCCTTCGCCGCCTGGCTCGACGGCGCCCCCGACCTGACCGGCGTGACCTACGCCGTCCTCGGTGTCGGCGACCGCAACTGGGCCGCCACCTACCAGCAGGTCCCCACCCGCATCGACGCCCGCCTCGCCGAACTCGGCGCCACCCGGCTCACCGGGCGCGCCGCCGCCGACGCCTCCGGCGACCTCACCGGCGCCGTACGGGAGTTCACGGACCGCCTGCGCACCGCGCTGCTCACCGAGTACGGCGACCCGGACGCCGAGCCCGGCACCCCGGACGAGCCCGCCCACGCCTACACGGTGCGCACCCTGACCGGCGGCCCGCTGGACGCCCTCGCCGAACGGCACGGCCTGGTCCCGATGACGGTCACCGAGGCCCGCGACCTCACCGCGCCCGGCCACCCCCGCGTCAAGCGGTTCCTGCGCATCGCCCTGCCCGAGGGCGTCACCTACCGCACCGCCGACCACCTGACCGTACTGCCCGCCAACGCCCCGGAACTGGTGGACCGGGCGGTCGCCGCGTTCGGCCTCGACGCCGACACGGTCCTGGACATCCAAAGCGCCCGGCCGCGCCGATGGGGGTCCCCCCGCGCGAACGAAGCCGGGCGTGGGGGAGGCATCGCCGTGGACCGTCCGGTGACGGTGCGCGAACTCCTCACGCACCACGTGGAGTTGCAGGAACGGCCCACGGACCGGCAGCGGGCGCTGCTCGCCGCGGCCAACCCCTGCCCGCCCGAGCGCGCCGCCCTCGCCGCCCTGACCGGCGACGACCCGCGCACCCTGGTCGAGCTGGCCGAGGACCACCCCGCGCTGCGCGGCGCCCTCGACTGGCCGCACCTGCTCGACCTGCTGACCCCGCTGCGCCCCCGCCATTACTCCATCTCCTCCGCGCCCACGGCCGACGCCCGCCACGCCGACCTCATGGTGTCCGTGCTCGACGCCCCGGCGCGCTCCGGCAAGGGCCGCTACCGGGGCACCGGCTCCGGTCACCTCGCCGCCCTGCGGCCCGGCGACACCGTGTACGCCCGCGTCCAGCCCTGCCGCGAGGCGTTCCGGATCGACGGCTCGGCACCCGTGGTGATGGTCGCCGCCGGAACCGGTCTCGCGCCGTTCCGGGGTGCCGTCGCCGACCGCCTGGCCGCACTCCGCGCGGGCGCCCAACTCCCGCCCGCGCTGCTGTATTTCGGCTGCGACGCCCCCGACGCCGACTACCTGCACGCCGACGAGCTGCGGGCCGCCGAACGGGCCGGCGCCCTCTCGCTGCGCCCGGCCTTCAGCGCCGCCCCCGTCGACGGCGCCGCCTTCGTCCAGCACCGCATCGCCGCCGAGGCCGACGAGGTCTGGCGGCTGCTGAGCGCCGGCGCGCGGGTGTACGTGTGCGGCGACGGCGCCCGCATGGCACCCGGCGTCCGCGACGCCTTCCGTGCCCTGTACCGCGCGCACACCCCCGGGGCCGGCCCGGCGGCGGCCGAACGCTGGCTCGACTCCCTGGTGGCGCAGGGACGTTACGTGGAGGACGTGTACGCGGCCGGGTGAGCCGGGGCCGGGGCGGGGGCCCGGGGCGGCGCCGGCTCCGGGCCCCGCCCGGGCCCTCCCGCTCGCCTCCGCCGGCCGGAAGTCGCCGCCGCGCCGGACGGCATCCGGCCCTCCGCTTAGCTCACAGCATGAACTAAGGCGTGGGTTAATGTCGCGCCCCGCTGCTTGAAGGGGTATGTTGCAGGTCGGGCACGGTTCGTGAAGGGAGCCATATGGCGGGGCGCAACGGGCGCACGGTACGCGACCTGAGACGAGGCAACCGTACGGCGGTGCTCCAGCGACTGTACTTCGACGGCCCCCTCAGCCGCTTCGAGCTGGGACCGGCCACCGGACTCAGCTCCGGCTCGGTCAGCAACGTGGTCGCCGACCTGATCGCGGACGGCCTGGTCGAGGAGGCCGGCAGCGTCGACTCCGACGGCGGCCGGCCCCGCACCCTGCTGCGCGTCGCCCCGCACAGCGGGCAGATGATCGGCGTCGACGTCGGCGAGACCCGCGTACGCGTCGAGCTGTTCGACCTCGCCCTGACCGAACTGGCCCGGGTGGAACGGCCACTGACCCCGCAGGGCTACGACGTGGAGGTCATCGCCGGCCACATCCGCGACGGCGTCGCCGAGGTCCTCACCGCCCGACAGGCCGCCCCCGAGCGGCTGCTCGGCGTCGGCGTCGGCGTCCCGGGCATCGTCGAGCACACCCCCGACCAGGGCGCCGTCGTCCACGGCCAGACCATCGGCTGGGACGCGGTCCCGCTGGAGCGGCTGCTGCGCTCCGCCTCCCCGCTCCCCGACGGGGTGCCGTACCTCATCGACAACGGCGCCAAGACCCTCGGCCAGGCCGAGATGTGGTTCGGCGCGGGGCGCGGCGCCCGCAACGCCGTCGTCGTCCTCTTCGGCTCCGGTGTCGGCGCCTGCCTGGTCACCCCCGAGGTGGAACACGGGCGGGCGGTGGAGTGGGGCCACCTCACGGTGCGGGTGCGCGGCCGGCGCTGCCGCTGCGGCGCCCCCGGCTGCCTGGAGGCGTACGCCGGCGCCGAGTCGCTGCTCGCCCGCTGGCGCGAGGAGGGCGGCCGACCGCCCGAGGGCACGGACGAGGAGACCGCGCTCACGGCGATGCTCGCCGCCGCGTACCCGCCCGGGGACACCGCGCCCGACCCGGTCGCGCTGGCCGTCCTGGAGGAGACCGCCGAGTACCTCGGAGCCGGCCTGTCCGACCTGATCAACCTCTTCCAGCCCGAGCGGATCCTCATCGGCGGCTGGGCCGGTCTCCAGCTCGGCACGCGCTTCCTGCCCGCCGTCCGCCGGCACGCGGCGACGTACGCCCTGCGCCACCCGGCCGACCAGGTGACCATCGACCTCGGCCGGCTCGGCCCGGACGCGGTCACCGTCGGCGCGGCGATCCTGCCCCTGGCCGACTTCTTCGCCAGCGGCGGCCGCCGCCCCGAACCGATCATCCAGAGCCCCCTCCCCCCGTGGCACACGGCCCTCCAGGAACGGGCCCCGCACTGAGGGGACGTGCCGACCGGGGCCGCGCGGCACGTCAGGACGCGGGCGGGGCCCGTCGTCACGACGGACCCCGCCCCGCACGCCATCCGCACCTCCCCACGGCCCGGAGCGGCAGGCGTCTCACGCCGGCGGCTCGTCCGGGCCGGGGTGTTCCGGGTGCACCGTGCCCGACCGGGGCGCGCCCCGGGGACCGGTGCCGGCCTCGTCCGTGTCCGGCGCGGTGGCCTGGTCGCCGGCGTGCTCGTCCCGCTCGTCGCGGGCCGGCCGGCCCGGGTCGGCGTCCCAGCGGTCCTCCCGGGCACCGGCCTGCTGGTCCGGCATGTCCCGGGGCACCGGCCGCTCCCCGTCGCCGGATCCTGATTCCCGTACAGCTGCCATCGTGTTCCCACTCCTCCGTCGGCTCGGGGGCCGGTGTCAGCCGACCTTCCGCCCCCGCATCGGTTCGGTCTCCATCCCGCCGCCCTGCCGCAGGCCCTCAAGGAACTCCCGGATCACCTCGGTCGCCGTACGCCGGGGCTGCCAGCCCAGTTCGTCACGCGCCCGCGCGCAGTCCATCAGCGGCAGCCGCAGCACGGCGTCGAACAGGTGCGGGGAGGCGGGCAGCAGGTGCAGCCCCCAGGCCGCGGCGATCGCCGAGCGGGCCGCCGTGCGCGGCAGCCGGACCGGCCGGGAGCCCAGCAGCCCGGCGAGGACGGCGGCGTCCAGCGGGGGATCGGCGGCCAGATTGAACGGGCCCCGGGCGTTGTCCGAGCGCACGGCGAGCCGGTAGGCCTCGGCCGCGTCGTCGGTGTGCAGCGCCTGCACCCGCAGGCCGGGGACGTCCGGGAGGAACGGCAGCAGGTCCGGCCGGGCCAGCGGGCCGGGCAGGAACCGCCCGCCGAAGATCCGCCGCTGCTCGCTCGCCGACTGCCACTTGAACAGGAACGCCGGGCGCATGCGCACCACCCGCACCTCGGGGTGGTCGCGCTCGAACACGTCCAGCGTGCGCTCCAGATAGGCCTTCTCCCGGCAGTACGCGGCGTCCGGCCAGCCGTGCGTCGGCCAGGACTCGTCCACCGCGCGGTCCTTCGGCCCCGGCGAGTACGCGCCGACGGACGAGGCGTGCACCAGCACCGGCACCCGGGCCGCGGCGACCGCCTCGAACACCCGGATGCTCCCCAGCACATTGGTCCGCCAGGTCTTCACCGGGTCGTGCGTCGGCTGGAACGCCCAGGCCAGATGGATCACGGCGTCGGCGCCCTCGAACCGTTCGGCGAGGTTCTCCTCGTCGGATCCCAGGTCGACGGCCGCCCACTCGGTCTTGGGCGGCGACCACTCGGGTGTCCGCCGGGCCAGCCCGCGCACCGACTCGACCCCGGGGTCCTCCGAGAGCAGGCGCACCACACTGGTCCCGACATTGCCCGTGGCACCGGTCACGACCACCCTGCTGCCCGCTGAGCTGCTCACCTTCGGCTCCTCTCGTCGGCGCGGCGGAGCTGCGACGAGCGCCCGGGTACCCGGGCGCCGGGCGCGCACACGCGCCACCCCGCCCGGCCGTCGTCCTCGGGCCCCGGTCGCGGTCGGTGGCATCGACGCCGAACCACGCCGCCACGCCCCACCACGTGCGGCCCTGCGCGGCTACCGCCCGGTCACCGGTTCGGCGACCTCGACCTGAGCCGGCCGCAGGAGCTGGTCCCCGACCCGGTAGCCGGGGCGCAGGACGACGGCACAGGTGGGCCGGTCGACGTGCGCGGAGCGGGTGCAGGAGACCGCCTCGTGCCGGACGGGGTCGAACGGCTCACCCGCCGTACCGAACGACCGCAGCCCGAGCGCCGCCAGCTCCTTCTCCAGGACCTCGGCCACCCGCCGGAAGCCGCCGGTGACCTCGCCCTGCCCGCGGGCCCGGTCGATGGCGTCGAGGACGGGCAGCAGACCGGTGAGCACGTTGGCCACGGCTATCTCGCGCACCGCCAGCCGGTCGCGGCCGACCCGCGCGCGGTAGTGGTCGTACTCCGCCCGCACCCGCCGCAGGTCCGCCGCGCACTCCCGCAGCCGCTCGCGCAGGAGGTCGGCCTCCTCCGCGGCCGGTGCCGCCGCCTGCCGGGCGGGCTCGACATCGCCGCGGCGGCGGGGCTCCAGGCTGGTCCCGGTGGCCGGCCGCCGGGTGCCGCCGACGACCGACAGCGCCGGGCCGTCGCGGCGGCCGGTGCCGCCCGGCCGGGTCATCCGGCACCGTCCTGCCGCTTGTCCTCGTCGACGATCTCCGCGTCGACCACGTCCTCGTCCGGCCCGCCCGCGCCGGACGCGCCGCCGCCCGCGTCACCCCCGGCCGCCTGCGCGCCCTCGTCCTGCCGCGCCTGGGCGTACATGGCGGTGCCCACCTTCTGGGCCGCCGCGGTGACCTTGTCCGTGGCCTGCCGCAGGGTCGCGGAATCCGCCGACTCCGTCTTCAGCGTCTGCTTCAGCTCGGCCAGAGCGGCCTCGACCTCGCCCCTGACGTCGGCGGCGATCTTGTCGGTGTCGCCGGCGGTGTCGGCCAGCAGCCTCTCGGTCTGGTACGCCACCTGCTCGGCGCGGTTGCGGGTCTCGGCGGTCTCACGCCGCCGCCGGTCCTCCTCGGCGTACTGCTCCGCGTCCCGCATCATGCGGTCGATCTCGTCCTTGGCCAGCGAGGAGCCGCCGGTGACGGTCATCTTCTGCTCCCTGCCGGTGCCGAGGTCCTTCGCCGTGACGTGCATGATGCCGTTGGCGTCGATGTCGAAGGAGACCTCGATCTGCGGGACGCCGCGCGGCGCCGGCGGCAGACCGGTCAGCTCGAACATGCCGAGCTTCTTGTTGTACGCCGCGATCTCCCGCTCGCCCTGGAAGACCTGGATCTGCACCGACGGCTGGTTGTCCTCGGCCGTGGTGAAGATCTCCGAGCGCTTGGTCGGAATCGTGGTGTTGCGCTCGATCAGCTTGGTCATGATGCCGCCCTTGGTCTCGATGCCGAGGGACAGCGGGGTGACGTCGAGCAGCAGGACGTCCTTGACCTCGCCCTTGAGCACACCGCCCTGCAGGGCCGCGCCGACGGCCACGACCTCGTCCGGGTTGACGCCCTTGTGCGGGTCCTTCCCGGTCAGCTCCCGCACCAGCCCGGTCACCGCCGGCATCCGCGTGGAGCCGCCGACCAGGATGACGTGGTCGATGTCCGACACCTTGATCCCGGCGTCCTTGACCGCGTTGTGGAACGGGCCCTTGCACCGCTCCAGCAGATCACCGGTCAGCTGCTCGAACTGGGCGCGGGTGAGCTTCTCGTCCAGGTGCAGCGGACCCTCCGCGGACGCCGTGATGTACGGCAGGTTGATCGTCGTCTCCGAGGACGACGACAGCTCGATCTTCGCCCGCTCCGACGCCTCCCGCAGCCGCTGCACGGCCATCTTGTCCTTGGCCAGATCGACGCCGTGGTGGTTCTTGAACCGCTGGACCAGGTGGTCCACGATCCGCTGGTCCCAGTCGTCACCGCCGAGATGCGTGTCGCCGTTGGTGGCCTTGACCTCGACCACGCCGTCGCCGATCTCCAGCAGCGACACGTCGAACGTGCCGCCGCCCAGGTCGAAGACCAGGACCGTCTGCTCGTTCTCCTTGTCCAGGCCGTAGGCCAGGGCGGCGGACGTGGGTTCGTTGATGATCCGCAGCACCTTCAGCCCGGCGATCTCCCCGGCCTCCTTGGTCGCGGTGCGCTGGGAGTCGTTGAAGTACGCCGGTACGGTGATCACCGCGTCCGTGACGTCCTCGCCGAGGTACGCCTCCGCGTCCCGCTTCAGCTTCTGCAGCACCCGCGCGGAGATCTCCTGCGCGGTGTACCGCTTGCCGTCGATGTCCCCCTGCTCGGGGAACCGCCACTGCGCGTCGCCCATGTGCCGCTTGACCGAGCGCACGGTGCGCTCCACGTTGGTGACGGCCTGGCGCTTGGCGACCTCGCCGACCAGCACCTCGCCGTTCTTGGCGAAGGCCACCACCGACGGCGTGGTCCGCGCCCCCTCCGTGTTGGTGACGACCGTGGGCTCGCCGCCCTCCAGGACCGAGACCACCGAGTTCGTCGTGCCCAGGTCGATTCCCACTGCACGTGCCATGGCCCTCTCCTCCATCTGAGTCCCAGACCCGGAGCAGACACCTCTCGTCAGAGCCTGGATAAGGTCCCCGGCCCGACTTGTCAAGAAATACCGGTTTTAAGGGTGTTCTCCGGAGTGATCGGCCGGCCTCGACGTCACGGTGAACCGGGCGCCGTCGGGGTCGCGCAGTACGGCCTCGTGCTCGCTCTCCTCCAGGACGCCGCCGCCGTGCCGCTCCGCGGCCCGCGCGCACGCCGGCACGTCGGCCACCAGGAAGGAGACCTGCCAGTGCGGCCGTACCGAGGGGTCGGGAGCCGTGTCCGACTCGCCCGACTCGATGCGCGCGACGACGAGGCCCCGGCTGCGCAGCAGCACCTCGTCGGCCTCGTACTCGACCTCGCAGGCGCCGGGGCGGTCCGAGGCCCAGTCGAGGACACCGCCGTAGAACAGGGCGGCGTCGAAGGCGTCGCGGGTGTGCAGGGTGAGGCAGGTCGGGGCCGCCTGCCGCCAGGCGTCCCAGTGGCTGAACAGCTCCCCCTCCCAGATGGCGAAGGTGGCCCCGTGCCGGTCGGACAGGAGCGCCACCCGTCCCGGCGGCAGCCGCAGCGGGCCGACGCCCGCCGTGCCGCCGCGCTCCCGGGCCCGCGCCGCGGCCTGGTCGGCGTCGGGGACGGCGAAGTACGGCGTCCAGGCCACCCCCGTCTGCCGCAGCGCGGGCAGCACGGCGATCCCGGCGACGGGCACCGAGTCCACCAGTGCGATGCGGAAGTGGTCGCCCGCCCCGGCCGGGCGCCAGTGCCAGCCGAGGACGGCGCCGTAGAAGCGCTGGGCCGCCTCGAGATCGTGGCTGGTCAGACTGACCCAGCACGGCGCGCCGGCCACGGAGGACGTGGAGACGACGTCCGTGGCCCCGGGGGGCTGTGTCTTGCCGTGATGCATGGCCATCGTGCCTGGCCTCCTGCCCCCGCCGCCCTCGCTCCGCGAGCGATGTACCGGCGGGAATGCGAAACCTGAAGCGTCAGCGTACCCCCACCACCCGCACGGAAACGGCCATCACCCGCCCGGTCCGTGGTGTCACCCCGTGGGGGAGGGAATCCGCGCTCGGCCGTCGTACCCGGATTCGATCAGTTCCGAGAACGCCGCCCGGACGCCGGGCGGAATCCGCTGCGGTTCGATGCGGCCGAGTTCCGCGTAGTCCTGAATTCTTCGCAGCTCACCCACGAGTACGTCAATCATAATATCCTCATGAATGCCTGCGTGGGCGAATTCCGAAAGAGTGAACGGATTGGGTACGCACAGGAATTCCACATCCGGCCACAGCGCGCGGGCCGTGGCATAAGGGCGTAGCGGGAACCAGGACACCAGAAGTACGGTGGTCGGCTCGATCCCCGCAGCGTGCAGGAGTTTCCGGGTCAGCCGGATGTTCTCCGCCGTGTTGGTGGCCCGCGGCTCGACCAGGATGTCGCGCGCGGGAACGCCGAGGGAGACCGCGTGGTCACGGTAGTGAACCGCTTCTCCACGGGGGAACAGGCGTGCGGTGTACGGGTTGTTCGCGCCGCTGAACACCAGGAGGGGAGCGAGCCCGGCGTGGTACAGCCCGGCGCAGGTGGCCGCGGTCCGCAGGCCGACGCTTCCGAGGCCGACGACGACACCCGCCGGCCGGGGCTCGTGCCGCGTCCGGAGGAAACGGGCGAGCAGCAGCGCCCGGTTCCGGTCGGCTTCCGTCACCGGTCGCACGCACGGCCCCATGTTCACTCCTTCGGTCCAGCGGGCGGCGAATGCCGCGGATAACTTCGGTTACGCTACATGGCCTGACGGAATCGGTCTTTTGCCTCGATGGGAATGCCGAGCACGGGAGGGGCGGGCGGCCGTCATGAATGCCGCCCTGCTCCCGCCGGCGAGGGGAGAACCTGAGCGATGGATATTCACCCTACGGCGATCGTCTCCTCCGAAGCCATATTGGGCGCGTCGGTCTCGGTCGGCCCGTACGCGGTCGTCGAAGCCGGAGCCCGGCTCGGGGACGGCGTCCGCCTCCAGTCCCACGCGGTCGTCCACGGTTCGGCGTCCGTGGGCCCGGGAGCCACGATCGGTGTGCACGCGGTGGTGGGGGGCGACCCGCAGGACCTGAAGTTCAACCCCTGGATGACCACCGGTGTCGAGATCGGGGCGGGCACCGCGATCCGCGAGGGCGCGACCATCCACCGCTCGACCAGCTCGACCCCCACCCGGGTGGGGCGCGACTGCCTCGTCATGGGCGGCGCGCACATTGCCCACGACTGCCGCCTCGGGGACCGGGTGACCGTCAGCCAGGGCGCGGCGCTCGGCGGACACGTCACCGTGGAGGACGAGGCCGTCATCGGCGGCGCCGTGGCCGTCCACCAGTTCTGCCGCATCGGACGGCTCGCGATGATCGGCGCGCTCACCAAGGTCACCCGGGACGTCCTGCCGTTCACCGTGCTCGACGGATCGCCCGGGGTGCACTGGCAGGTCAACATGGTGGGCCTGCGGCGCCGCGGCATCCCCGCCGGCGAGCAGATGGCCCTGCGCCGGGTGTTCCTCGCCCTGCAGCGCGGCGAGACGGAGCCCGAGGAAGGCGCCAGCGAGCTGGTGCGGCACCTGCTCGCCTTCCACGCCACGGCCTCGCAGCGCGGCATCGCTGACTTCGCGCGCCGTGCGAGGCTCACCGGGAGGAAGCCGTGACGACCTGGACGCTCGCCGAGCTGGCGCGCCGCTTCGACGGCCGGCTCACCGGCGACCCCGGCCTGCGCGTCCGGCCGGTGCCCGCCGAGGCCGACGACCCCCACGGCATCGCCTTCTGCGAGGCGAAGTCCTATCTGAAACGGGCCACCAGGGTGGGGGCGCTGCTGCTGCCGCCCGGCCTGACGAGCCCCGGCAAGCCCGCCATCCACGTCGACGATCCACGGGCGGCCTTCGGCGTGCTGCTGGCGGAGCTGGACCGCCCGATGCCCCTGGCCGGCGGTGTGCACCCCACCGCCGTGGTCGACCCCCGGGCCGTCGTGGACCCCTCCGCGGACATCGGCGCCTACACCGTGGTGGAAGCCGGCGCCGTCCTCGGCCCGCGCGTACGCGTGCTGCCCTTCTGCTACGTCGGCGAGAACTGCCGGATCGGCGCCGACAGCGTGCTGCACCCACACGCCGTGCTGTGCCGTGACGTACGGCTCGGAGAACGCTGCTCGGTGCACCCGGGCGCCGTCGTCGGCGTGGAGGGGTTCGGCTTCCGCCGCGGCGAGGAGGGCTGGCGCCGCGTGCCCCACGTCGGCGAGGTGCACATCGGCGACGACGCCGAGATCCGCGCCCTGGCCTCGGTCGAGCGTGCCACCAGCGGCGTCACCGACATCGGACGCGGCGCCAAGATCGGCAACCTGGCCCAGGTGGGACACAACGCCCGCGTCCACGAGCACGCGATGATGGTGCCCATGTCCGGCATCGGCGGCAGCTCGGTACTGGGCCGCCGCTCGGTCATGGGCGGAGGAAGCCTGGCGGGCGACCACGTGGACATCGCCGACGACGTGAGCCTGGGCGCCCGGGCGTGCGTCACCCGTGACGTCCGCGACGCCGGGGTCTACCGGGGCTACCCCGCGCGCCCGCTGGCCCAGCAGCTGCGCGTCGAGGCGGTCCAGCCCCGGCTGCCCGACCTCCTGCGCCGACTGGAACGCCTGGAACACCTGGCCGCGGCGCGCGACGCCGGGCCCCAGGGGCCGTCCGGCGAACCCGGCCCGCCGCGGTGAACCGGAACACCCTGCGCGCACCCCTGAGCCTGCGCGGCCTCGGCCTGCACAGCGGAGAGCCCGTCACCGTGACCATGCGCCCCGGCGGCGACGGCATCGCCTTCCACTACCGGGGCGAGCGCGTCCCCGCCGTCCCGGCCAACGTGACCGGCACCAGCCGCTGCACGCAACTCGGGCCGGTCTCCACCGTCGAGCACCTCATGAGCGCTCTCGCCTGCGCACAGATCACCGACCTGGAGATCAGCGTCAGCGCACCCGAACTGCCCGGCCTGGACGGCAGCGCCCTGCCCTACGTCCGGGCCCTGCGGGCCACCGGGCTGCGCCCCCTCGCCGCCGCGCCCGCCCCGCGGCTGCCGCACCCCGTCAGCTACACGCACGGGGCCACGTACGTCGAGGCGCGCGCCGGCACCGGCCGGTGGACGTGCGTCTACCACCTGGAGGGCCACCCGCTCGGCGCCCAGTCCCTCACGGTACGACTCCCCGACGACCACCCCGATCACATCGCGCCCGCCCGCACCCTCGTGCTCGCCGAGGAGATCCCCGCCGCCCGCGCCCACCGGCTCGGCCGCGGTCTCGGCCCCGGCAGCGTGGTGGTCATCGGCGCACGGACCTACGAGGGGCCGGTGCGCTTTCCCGACGAACCGGTCCGGCACAAGATGCTCGACCTCATCGGCGACCTGTACCTGACCGGGATTCCCCCGGCGCACCTGGACGTCACGGCCCACCGCAGCGGACACCGGGCCAACGTGCGCCTCGCTCAGGCCCTGTCGGACGCCATCGCCTGACCCCGCTCCTGCCCTCGCCCACCAGGCGTCGGCGGGGCGGCCCCGCCGGAACGGGAGCCGTTCAGCCGGCGGCCCTTCCGCACGACGCCGGTCCGGTGCCGGCCGCCTCGTCGATCCGCGCCCTGGTGAGGTGCGCGAGTGCGCGCCGGTCGGCGCACACCGACGGATCCACCGCCTCCAGCGCGCTGATCTCGATCTCCAGGTCCCTGATCCGCAGCACGCGGCGGAACATGGCCACGAGGCTCTCGTCGTCGGGAAAGTAACTGCCCCGCGCCGTCGGCCCGCTCCCGCGGGCGACACAGCGCGTCAGCAACGGCCGTACGGGGGCCCGCGCGTCGAGCGCGGCCTGCAGTACCGCCGGCGGGAACGCGCCGCCGGGCGGCCGGCAACTGAACGTTCCCTGCGGGTAGACGAGCACCACCCGCCCTCCGCGCAGGGCGCCGGTCACCTCCTCGACCATCCTCGGCGTGGCCCGCAGCGCACCTTGGTCCACGAAGATCATGCCGGCCCTGCGGAAGAGCCGGCCGGTGAGCGGACTGCGGGCCGCGCTCTGATCGGTGACGACGAGCAGACCGGGGAACCGGGCCGTGATGGCCGGCCCGTCGAAGAAGCTGACGTGGTTCGACACCAGCAGCGCCGGTCCCGACCGGGGCAGGCTCCCCCGGACCCGGACGGAGATGCCCGCGGCGGCCACCAGCGAGCGCGCCCACAGCCGCAGCAGCCGGTGCGCGCCGCGCTGTCCGCACAGCACCGCGATCCGGCCGAGCAGCGGCGTCAGCAGGAGGACGGCGGTCAGCGCGGTCAACCGCCCCACGTAACGGATCCGGCCGACGTGGCGTACGACGTCGTCCCGGCCGACGCACCGCGGGCCGCATGCGGTGGCGGTCATGGGCGGCACGCCTCCGCGGCCGGTCCCACCCGCCGGCGCACCGGCCGTCCACTGGCTGACTCGCCCACATTCACGCTGTGTTCACTCTCCGCACGACACCGGTCCGCCCGCCGACGGCACCAACGCCCCAACGGTACGGCCCCGCCCCGCTCCGGTGACGCAGCCAAGGCGGTGCCGTGTCCGCCGGGTTGACCGCCGGGCCGGGGCGTACCACCGTCCGGCCCGGCGCAAGAGTCACCGGAACGGGTGACCTTCCGTCCGTTCAGTCCGGGCGGTACCCGCGGAGCCCGACCACGTCGTCGACGATCCTGGTGAAGGCGCGCACGGCGGCGCTCCGGTAGGCGTGGGCCCGTGCGAGGAGGGCGACCTTGCGGGCGGGCAGCGCGGGCCGGAGCGGAACGGGCCGCAGCCGGGGGTGGTCGTGGGTGACGGCGTCGGGCAGGACGGTGGCGAGCGCGGTGCGCTGGACGATCTCGATGAGGGCTTGGACGGAATTGGCCTCCATGGCGATGCGGGGGGTGACCGCGTGCCGGGCGAGGTGGTCGTCGATGTGCCCGCGTGTCGCGAAGTCCCCGCTGAGCAGCACCAGTTCCGTGTCCGTCAGCTCCCGCAGGTCCATGGGCGCCGAGGGGCCGGGGGCGCCGTCGGGATCGGCGCGGACCACGAGGCCGAGGGTCTCGGTGTACAGGTCGGTGGCCTCGATGCCCTGCTGGTGCGGGCCGGCGAAGGCGATCCCGAGGTCGATGTCGTCGGCGAGCAGCGCCGATTCCATGCTGTCCTGTGTGGTTTCCCGGAGGGTCAGGGTGATCCCCGGGTGCCGGTCGTGGAGTTCCGCCGCGAGCGGCCCGACGAGGTAGGCCGTGAAGGACGGCGTGACGGCGAGCCGCAGCCGGCCGCGCGAGAGGTCCCGCAGGTCGTGCAGGGCCCGTTCCCCGGCGGCCAGGTCGCGCAGTGCCCGCCGCGCGTGCCGGACATAGGTCTCGCCCGCGTCGGTGAGCCGTACGCTGCGCCCGGTCCGGTCCAGCAACTGCACCCCGAGCGTCCGTTCCAGCTGCCTGACCTGCTGGGACAGGGTCGGCTGGGAGATGTACAGCTCCTCCGCCGCCCGGGTGAAGCTGCCCTGGTCGGCGACGGCGAGCAGGTAGCGCAGGTGACGCAGTTCCACGGACACCCCGTCAATATACGAGCGGTGCACCGGACCCTCGCGCGGCGGCGCCACCGGTTCAGGAGGAGGTGGGGGCGTCCGCGACGTGTCGGTCACCGCCGTTGCGTTCCTGCCAGAGCCGGTAGACGTCCACCGCGGCCTCGCGCGGCTCGTGTCGCATCGGCAGTCGCCGCTCGGTCCAGTCCTTGGCGAACTCGTCGTAGAACGTGGCCAGTTCGAAGTACTTGCGGTCGTCCACGTAGTGCGGTTCGTAGGCGTCCCGGGTGGTGAGGAAGACGACCTCGTCGGGCGAGCAGTAGTACAGCGCGCCCAGGCACATCGGGCAGGGGTGGGCCAGCACGTAGATCGTGGCGCCGACGAGGTGTTCGGTGCCGAGCTTCACGCAGGCCTCGCGGATGGCGAGGATCTCGGCGTGGGCGGTGGGGTCGCCGGTCTGGGCCACCCTGTTGGGGCTTTCGGCGAGGATCTCGCCGTCCTTGACGATGACGGTCGCGAACGGCCGGCCGCCCTCGGTGACGTTGCGGCGGGCGAGGTCGATGGTGCGTTGCGTGAAGTCCATGTCGGCTCTCCTCTGTGTGGGGGGCGGTGGTGCGTGCCGGATGCCACCGGGTGGTCGTCCGGGGAGACCGTTCGGGGCGGACGGACGGGATCAGAAGGGCTTGAGCGGCAGGTACTTGCCGTCCAGCGTGATCACGGCGCGTTCGCCGCCCTCGGGGTCGGCGACCTTCTTGACGTCCAGCTTGAAGTTGATGGCCGAGATGATGCCGTCCCCGAACTGCTCGTGCACGAGGGCCTTCAGCGTGGTGCCGTAGACCTGGAGCATCTCGTAGAAGCGGTAGATGGTCGGGTCGGTGGGAACGGCGCCGGCCAGGGAACCGCGCGTGGGGATCGTCTGCAGCAGCAGCACCGCATCCTCGTCCAGGCCGAGCAGCTCGCCGACCGCGCGGGCGGCCGCCTCCGGCAGGGCATGCTGCCCGAGGACGGCGGCGGTGGTGAACGCGACCGACAGGCCGGCGGCGTCGGCGATCTGCTGCCAGGTGAGGTCCTTGCGGGTCTTGGCCTCGACCGCGGCGATGGCCACGGCCTGACGTGCGGCCGGGTCGAACTGGGCGTGCGTCATGGGATGTCTCCTTCGGCAGGGAAACGGGAGGCGGACTCGTGTGCCGTCCCGAGGGGGAAGGGGCGGGTAGGGGTCAGGCCGCGGCCGCGCTGTCGCGGGCGTCCGCGTCGAGGACGTCGACGGCTCCGGTGGCGATGTCGAAGACCCAGCCGTGCACGGTGACGGAGCCGTCGGCCAGCGCCCGGGCCACCGAGGGATGGGTGGTCAGGTTGTCGAGCTGGGTCCGCACGTTCGCCCGCACCAGGCGGGAGACGTCCGTCGGCGCGGGAACCCGGGCACCGGCGTGCCGCAGCCACCGGGCGACCGCGGGAACCGGACCCAGGTCGTGGCGCTCGGCCAGCGCGGTCATCGCGCCGCAGGCGGAGTGCCCGCACACGACGATGTCCGACACTCCCAGGACCGCGACCGCGTACTCGATGCCCGCGGCCACCGCCTCGGCGCCCGGGCCGTGGACCGGCACCAGGTTCCCGGCCGTGCGCAGCACGAACAGCTCGCCCGGCTCGCTGTGCGTGATCAGTTCCGGGACGACACGGGCGTCCGAACAGCCGATGAACAGCGTGTGCGGCGCGTGGTTCCCGGCGAGGCGGGCGAACAGCTCCGCCTTGCGCGGATGGACGTCGCGCTGGAAACGCCTGACGCCCTCGGCGAGGTCACGCATGGATCACTCCCTTCGGTGGGTGGTGCCGGCCCGCCGGCCGACTTCAACCACCATGCGTGACGTGTGTGTATAGAGTCCAAGACGCGATGTCGATGTGACCTATTGGTGCCGCCGATAGGGTGGCTCGGTCACCTCTGGCACGCCGTCAGGTCCGCGCGTGAAGTCCGTCGGCCGGCCGGGGGTGGCTGTGCCGCCAGCCGTGCGGAACGCGTACGGCGTCCGCGAGATGGGGGTGGTCGTCGCGCAGGTCCCTGTGCTCGTGCTCGACGGCCGGCGCCTCCTCCGGCGGCCACAGGCGCACCGCCAGCAGACCCGCGGCCAGGGTGATCAGCCCCAGGACGAGCACCACGGGCCGCAGACCCGCCGCCGTGCCCAGCCAACCGGCCAGCGGATACGTCAGCAGCCAGCAGCCGTGGGAGAGCGAGAACTGCGCGGCGAAGGCGGAGGTGCGCCTCTCCGGCGGGGCCGAGCGGCGGACCAGCCGCCCCGCCGGTGTCAGCACCATGGAACAGGCGGCCCCGAAGGCCGCCCAGACCGACAGCAGCACGGGCCAGCGCCACCCACCGCCGTCCGCCGCCAGGAGCGTGCCCAGCGCGACGAAGACGACGCCGATCAGCAGGGCCCCGCGCAGCATCACCGTGCGGTCGGCCACCCGGTCCAGGACGCGGGGCAGCAGCAGCGCGACGGCCATCGAACCGCCGCCGTAGGCACCGAGCGCCCAGGACACGTCGGCCGCGCCCCGGCCCAGGTGGTCACGGACGTACACCACGCTGTTGACCGTGACCATCGCGCTCGCCGCCGCCACCGCCAGGTTCAGCGCCAGCAGGGCCCGCAGCCGCGGCACGGCGAAGAAGAGGCGGGCGCCGGCGGTGGCCTCGGCGTACGGGCCGCCGCGCCCGGCCGCCGTGCTCGGTTTCGGCAGGACGGCGTGGACCACCAGCGCCGCCGAGGCGAGGAAGCCGGCGACGGTGCCGAGGAACAGCCGGTCGTAGGTCACCAGCGTCAGCAGGCCGGCGGCGAGAGCCGGGCTGAACAGGCTCTCCAGGTCGTAGGCGAGGCGGGACAGCGACAGCGCCCGCGTGTAGTCGCGCTCGGCGGGCAGCACCTCGGGGATGACGGCCTGGAAGGCGGGGGTGAACGCGGCCGAGGCGGACTGGAGCAGGAAGATCAGGGCGTAGACCTGCCAGACCTGGTCGACCAGGGGCAGCGCCAGCGCGGCCCCGGCCCGGACCAGGTCCGCGCCGGCCATCAGGGCCCTGCGGGGCAGCCGGTCGGCGAACGCGCCGATCAGCGGGGCGATCACCACGTAGGCCACCATCTTGATCGCGAGGGCCGTGCCGAGGACCGCGCCGGCACCGGAGCCCGCGATGTCGTAGGCGAGCAGGCCGAGTGCGACCGTGGCCAGGCCGGTGCCGACCAGGGCGATCACCTGGGCGGTGAAGAGGTGCCGGTAGGTGCGGTCGCGCAGGACGAAGAGCATGCGGCGGTCCCTCGGCAGGTCGGAGACGAGCACGGCCGACTCTCACTGTATCCACAGGTGCGCACTCGTGCACATATGGAGGACGAGAGGGAACCGCCGGGCGCGGATCCTCGCGATCCGGCCTCTAGGCTGTGTGCATGCCTGCACGCGAGACCTTGCCGACTGCGCCCGGTGCGCACCTGCGTCCCCCGGACAGCGCGCGTCTCGCGGAGGCGACCGAGGTCTTCGCGATGCTGTCCGACACGACCCGGCTGCATCTGCTGTGGCTGATCGCGCAGGGGGAGTCGGACGTCGGCTCGCTGACCGAGCGGTGCGAGGCGTCCAGGACGGCGGTGAGCCAGCACCTGGCCAAGCTGCGGCTCGCGGGCCTGGTGGAGACGCGGCGCGAGGGGCGGCACGTGTTCTACAGCCTGCGGGACGGGCACCTGCGGCGGCTGGTCCTGGAGGCGCTCAGCCACGCCGACCACCGGGTCAGCGGCCGGCCTCCGCACGCCTGACGGGACGGCGGGGCCCGACCGCCGCACGGGCCCGGCGGGGAGCGGCGGCCGGGCGGGCGCGGCGCCTCGGCGCGTACGCGCCGGCCGCCGGCGCGTCCACGCGCGCCGCGGCGGGAGAAGGCCGGTGGCCTCGCCCCGCCGCGTACCGGTACCGCCCACGGCCGGTGCCGACTACCGGGGGAGGCCGGTCAGCGCGGCCCCTCGTCGGCCGGCGGCCGGGACGGCGGTCGGCCGTCCGGGCCGGGGGGTGCCGGGGGCACGGTCTCTCCACGGATCACCCGCCGCCCCGCCGGCGGCTGTTCCTCCCGCGCCGCCTTGGCCTCCGCCTTGAGGATGCGCGCCGACTTGCCCGCGGACCGGGCCAGTTCAGGCAGCTTCTTCGCGGCCAGGACGGCGATGACGACGATCAGGAGGACCGCCAGTTCGCTCAACCCGAACATCACGGGCCGCCGGTCAGACGTTGACGCCGAAGTCGGACGCGATACCGGCGAGCCCGGAGGCGTAACCCTGCCCGACGGCGCGGAACTTCCACTCCGTGCCGTGCCGGTACAGCTCGCCGAAGACCATGGCCGTCTCGGTGGAAGCGTCCTCCGAGAGGTCGTAGCGGGCGATCTCCGCGCCGCCGGCCTGGTTCACGATGCGGATGAAGGCGTTGCGGACCTGGCCGAAGCTCTGGCCGCGGCCGTCGGCGTCGTGGATGGACACCGGGAAGACGATCCGGTCGACCTCGGCGGGCACGGCGGCCAGGTTCACCTTGATCGACTCGTCGTCGCCCTCGCCCTCGCCGGTGAGGTTGTCGCCGGTGTGCTCGACCGACCCGTCCGGGCTGGTGAGGTTGTTGTAGAAGACGAAGTGCCGGTCCGACAGGACCTTGCCGGACGCGTCGAGCAGCAGCGCGGAGGCGTCGAGGTCGTAGTCGGCGCCGGTGGTGGTCCGCACGTCCCAGCCCAGTCCTACCAGGACGGCGGTCAGGCCCGGCGCCTCCTTGCTGAGTGAGACGTTGCCACCCTTGGACAGGGAAACTCCCACTGCTCTCCTCCTCGGTGAGACGATGACTACCGGAATGAATCTACAGGACTGTAGAAGAAGCGTGGGGTGGCCCGACGGCCCGGCGCGGTCCACGCGCGGCGAGGCCCGGATCCGCCGGGATCCGGGCCGATGTCATCTCTTCCCGCGGTTCACGGACGGTTCGCGGCAACCGGGGCCGGCCGGCGGCGAGGGTGCCGGCCGGCCCCGGGGACGGGCCGGTGCCCGACGCCCGAGGCCGGCCGCCGGGAATCAGTCCTCGCCGTCCTCGTCGTCCTCGAAGAAGTCGCCGATCTCGTCCACGGCCTCGGCCGCGACCATGCCGCCCACGACGCCGACCGCGAGCCCCGCCGCGCCGGCGGCGACCGCGGTGCCGATGCCCGGACCGGAGCGGTGCTGCTCGTGGTGGTGGTGCTCGTGGTGGTGGTGCTCGTGATACCCGTGGTCGCCGGCGTACGGGCCACCGTGCCCGTACCCGGCGTGCGAGCCGTATCCGGCGCGGTGCTCGACCAACTGGCGCAACCAGCCGTCGACTTCCGCGTTCCAGTCCCGCGCGTCGTGGTGATCGACGGTGAACCGGGTCAGCGCGTCGTGGCCGGAGGAGAAGAGACCGGCGCGCTTGTCGGCCTCCAGGACGACCTCAAGGCCGGCGGGGGAGGCGAGGAAGGTCAGCTCGATCTCGTTGACCTGGTGCGCGTACTGCGGGGCCGGAGTCAGCTCGATCTCCTGGTAGAAGGGCAACTGCTGGCCCGTACCGCCGATGTGACCGTACTCCAGGTCGGCGGACCTGAAGCCGAAGCCGAGCTGTCCCAGGGCCTCCAGGATCGCCTCCTGGGCGGGCAGCGGCCCGACGGTCAGCTGGTCGAGGTCCCCCTTGTCCTTGGCCCCGGCCACGCCCAGTTCGGTACGCACGCCGAGCACGATGCCCAGCGGCTGACCGTACAGCTCGGTGACCGGCGTCTCCCAGGGCAGCGTCACGGCGAACGGGACGCTGCGCCGCTCGCCCGCCGCGAGCCGGAAGCCGCCGCCGACCGTGAACCGGTCGAAGGCGACGACGCCCTCGCTCTCACCGCCGTCGTGCTCGGCCTCGACGCGCGCCACGAGTTCGAGCGTGATGTGGTCGATGTCGAAGTCCGCGTCCCCGCCCTGGAGATGGACCTGACCGGTCAGGCCGTGGCCCGGCAGGGCGGGGCCGGGGTCGAGGACCGTGTCCACCGAGGGTCCGCCGATGCCGAGCGAGCCGAGCAGCCGTTTGAACACCATCGCGGCGTCCACTCCTTCATGTGCGTATGTCTGCGATGTCCGTGAGAACCACCGGGGGCCGGTCGTTCTCTACAAGCATGTAGAAGCATAGGGTCGCCGCGGGCACCGTGGCGGCAGTGCGCGGGACCGCGGCGCGACAAGACCCGAAAGGGGAAGGCCGCCTGCCGCGGATGCCCGTTCGGCGGGGCCGGCCGGGGCGTTCGACGGGGCCGGGCTACCGCCTCACGGGGCGAGGGCGATGTGCGGACGCGCGGCGCCGAGGCAGTGGACCGTGACGTGTCCGGTGTGGGGGAGGAGCAGGGTCCGCAGTTCCTCCGCCGCCGTCTTGAGGAGGTGGCCGTCCCGGGCGGCGTGCAGGGTCTCCAGGACGAAGGCGACGCGTGCGGAGTCCTCGGTGACGCGGGTGCGGTGGGCGTCGCGGTGGTTCCAGTGGCGGGTGAGGACGCCCGTGGCGTCGGCGTAGACGATCTCGCCGGGCTTGGGGTTCTCCACCGTGCCGGGCTCGCCGAGCGGGGTGAACTCCTCGCTGCCGTCGGCGGGCCGGATGTCGACGTCGCCGGTGACGTGGTCGAGGTCGAAGGCGCCGGCGGGCAGGCCGTGGCGGACGGAGACGGCGTTGTAGGAGTCGACGGCCGGGTTGATGCGCGGCAGGCCGCCCTTCTTGGCCATGCGGCGGCCGAGGGCGTCCACGCTGGGGCGGACGCGGCGGGGATTGGTGCCGAAGGAGCGGTAGGCGGCGTGCCACGCCTCGATGCGCGGGTCGCTCTCGTCGGCCGGCTGCCAGGTGCCCGCGGCGAGTCGCCCCTCCAGGTCCGCCAGGGCGGTGTCGGTGGCGGGCCAGGGCTCGCGGCCGCGCAGTCCGGTCGCGGTGACCAGGGCGATGAGCGTGTCGGGGAACGCGTCGGCGACGGCGGGGCTGATGCGGAAGGCGGTCATGGCGGGGTCCTGTCGTTGCGGGCGGGTGCCGGTGCCGGTGCCGGTGCCAGTGGCGGGGTCAGGGGGTCCAGGGGCCGACGCGGCCCAGCCGGCGCAGTTGCCGGCGGGCGGTGGGCAGGTCGAGGCCCTGCCCGCGCCGCGTGAGGCGGTCGGCCACGGCGGCGCGGTGCCCGACGTCCTTGTGGTCGTCGTACTTGAACTTGGCCCGCACGTCGAGCACGTCCAGGCGCAGGCCCCGGATGCCGGGGAGCATCCGGCCGTAGGGGGGCCGCCCGGGGGCGACGGGGGCGTGGTCGCCGTCGGGCTGGAAGTGTGCCAGCTGGCGGCGCAGCAGGTCGGCCTTGGCCTCGGGATCGTCGACGATGTGGGCGCGGCAGGTGAACTGGACGGCCGCGTAGTAGCTGGTGGGGACGCCCTCCGTGGGCGGGGTGCCCGGCTTGGCGCGCCAGGGGCCGGGGACGAAGGCGTAGTCGCCGATGACGGTGAAGACGACGTCCGGGTCCCGCTCGATCGCCTGCCAGACCGGGTTGGGGCGGGCCAGGTGGATCAGCAGGCGGTCCTCTTCGGGGGCGAAGTGGGTGGGGACGACGACGGGCGGCCCGCCCGGTGCGCCGTTGACGGCGAGCTGGCCGAAGTCGTGGCCCTCGGCGATCCAGGTCCGCCATTCGGCGTCGTCCAGGCAGGCGTCCCAGGGCTGGATGAACATGCGGTGCTTCCTGCGGGGGTGAGGGGGTGCGGGTCGGGTGAGGCCGGGGCGGCGACCGGGACGGTGCGCGGGACATGGGCCCTGCGGGCGCCGGGGCCGCCGGGGAAGCCGGCGCGTCCGTGGGCGAGGGAGCTGCCCAGGGTCGGCGGCGGAGCGAGCACGAGATGATCCCTTACTATCAATGGAACGACTGAACCGTACAACGTACCGACCGGGGCGTGTCAATCGAACGACCGATCGGTGCAGTGCAGTGGCCCATTGAGGATGTGATCGGATGGCAGAGACCGAGGCGGCACTACGGACCCTCGCGCGCAACGTCCGGGCGGCCCGCACCCGCGCCGGCCTGTCGCTGGACGAACTCGGCCGGCGGGCCCAGGTGAGCAAGGGGGCCCTGGTCGCGCTGGAGAAGGCCCAGGGGAACCCGAACTTCGCCACCCTGGTGCGGCTGGCCGACACCCTCGGCGTCTCCGTCTCCGCCCTGCTGGAGGGCCGGACCGAAGGGCGCGTACGCGTCGTGGCCGCCGGTGACCTGGCCCCGCTGTGGACCGGGCCGCAGGGCGGCGAGGCCCGGCTCATGCTGACCACCCCCGGGCCGGCCCCGGTCGAGGTCTGGCGCTGGACGCTGGAACCGGGCGAGGAGTACCCGAGCCACCCCCACCAGGCCGGTGTCGTGGAGACCGTCAGTGTCACCTCCGGGCGGATGACGCTGGTCGTGGACGGCGCCGAGCACCCCGTGGCGGCCGGCGAGACCGCCGCCTTCGACGGCGACGCCCCCCACACCTACCGCGGCGCGGGCACCGGGACCTGCCACCTGGTCATGACCGTTCACCTCCCGCCCGGCCCCGGCTCCGCGGGCTGACCCGCGCCGGCCGGGCACGCGCGCCGAGGGAGCGGATACGCGAAAGCCCCGGCCGTGACGGGGGTTTCACGGCCGGGGCGGTCGGTGGTGGGCGCGGACGGCGGTCGCCTCGCGGCGAGGGGCTCCACAGGGCTTCAGCCGAACGATCTTCCCTGTGGGCGAATGGTGAGGCCCGGGGACACTGTCCCGTCCGCACCCACGGCCTGTTCAACGGGCGGCAGCCCCACGGTGTTCCGTCGCCCCGCGTGACCCGCGTCACCGGTCCGCGGGGGTGCCGCCGCTCACCCCAGCGCGCTCCCCGTCAGCCGCGCCAGCAGGTCCGCCGGGTCGGCGTACACCGCCTCCGCCCCGGCCTCCTCCAGGTCCGCCCGGGGAATCCCGCCGCACAGGACCCCGACGCAGCGCACCCCCGCCTTGCTGCCCGCCCGCATGTCCCACACCGTGTCCCCGACGAACACCGCCCGCGAGGCCGGGACCCCGGCCAGCTCCAGGGCGTGCTCCACCGGCTCGGGGGCCGGCTTGCCCTCCTGGACGTCGTCGGAGCTGGCCGTCGCCTTGATGGCGTCGTCCGCGTCGATCGCCCGGCGCAGCGCGCCCAGCTCCGCGCCGCTCGCCGAGGTGGCGAGGACCACCGCCCAGCCGTCCCGGTGCAGCCGCCGCAGCAGGTCCCCGGCGCCCGGCAGGGCGGGCAGCCGGTCGAAGTACTGGCCGTACAGCGCCGTGTGCGCGGCGCTCAGCTCGTCGTCCCGCTCCCGGTCGCGGCCGTCGCCGAGCAGGTGGGCGATCAGGTCCGAGGAGCCCAGGCCGACGGCCCGGTGCACGGCGTGCATGGGCACCTCGTGTCCCGCCTGGCGGAACGCCTCCCACCAGGTGACGACATGCAGATGATTGGTGTCGACGAGGGTTCCGTCCACGTCGAAGACGGCGGCTCGTTCCATGCGGGGTTCCTTTCCGGTGCTCGCTGGGGGACGGGTACCACGCCGGGCGGATCAGGAACCCGCCACCCGGTCCGGGAGGCGGCCCTCACGGGTCCAGGCCAGCAGGTCCTCGGCCGGCCAGGTGGTCACCACCCGCTCGGGCGGCACCCCGCACTCCTCGGCCCGGGCACAGCCGAGGATCTGCCAGTCCAGCTGGCCCGGCGCGTGCGCGTCGGTGTCGACGGCGAACAGCACACCCGCCTCGACCGCCCGGCGCAGCAGCCGCCGCGGCGGGTCCAGTCGCTCCGGGCGGCTGTTGATCTCCACGGCCGTCCCCGACTCGGCGCACGCGGCGAACACCTCGTCCGCGTCGAACTGCGACTCCGGCCGGCCCCGGCCGGTCACCAGGCGCCCGGTGCAGTGCCCGAGGACATCGGCGTGCGGATCGCGCACGGCGGCCACCATGCGCCGGGTCATGGACCGGGCGTCCATCCGCAGCTTGGAGTGCACCGACACCACGACCACGTCCAGGAGCCGGAGCAGCTCCGGCTCCTGGTCCAGCGAGCCGTCCTCCAGGATGTCGCACTCGATGCCGGTGAGCAGCCTGAACGGCGCCCAGCGGGCGTTCAGCTCCGCCACCACGGCCAGCTGCTCCCGCAGCCGTTCGGCCGACAGGCCCCGGGCCACGGTCAGCCGGGGCGAGTGGTCGGTCAGCGCCACCCACGCGTGCCCCAGCGCGGCCGCCGTCCGCCCCATCTCCTCGATCGGGCTGCCCCCGTCGGACCAGTCCGAATGGGTGTGACAGTCCCCGCGGACCAGCGCCCGCAGCCCGGCCCCGGGGCCCTCCGGCGGCGCCCCGGCCTCCTCCTCCAGCCGGCGCAGGTACCCGGGCACCTCCCCGGCCAGCGCCTCCCGCACCACCTGCGCGGTCTTCGGCCCGATCCCCTTCAGCGACTCCAGCGTCCCGGTGGCGGCCCGCCCGGCCACCTCGTCCCCGGGCAGTGCGGCCAGCGTCCGCGCGGCGGTACGGAAGGCCCGTACCCGGTAGGCGGGCGCGAGCGCCCGCTCCAGCAGGAAGGCGATCCGGTCGAGAGCGGCGACGGGTTCCATGCCCCCAGGTTCACACCGGGCGCCCCACCGGGGCGCGCGGAACCACCGGACCCGCCGCGCACCACCACGCGCCCCCGCCCCGGTGGCGCGATCCGTTTGCCCGCCCCGCCCCCGGGTAGTGCGGGAACCCCACGCTCACGGAAGCAGGAGGCTGGTCATGCCCAGCGCAGCGATCGTCACCGGCGCGGACTCCGGCATCGGCCGCGCCACCGCCGTACGCCTGGCCGAGGCGGGCCTGGACGTCGGGATCACCTGGCACACCGACGACAAGGGCGCCGAGGAGACGGCCGAACGGGTCCGCGCGCACGGCCGCCGCGCCGTCGTGACCCGGCTGGACCTGACCCGGCTGCCCGAGGCCGCCGACACCGTGGACGAGCTGGCCGGGGAACTGGGGCGGCTCGACGTCCTGGTCAACAACGCCGGCACGGGCACCATGACGCCCTACCTCGATCTCACCCTGGCGGACGTGCGCCGGGTCCTGGACGTCGACCTCGTCGGCCCCTTCCTGCTCGGCCAGCGGGCCGCCCGCCGGATGATCGAGCAGGGCGAGGGCGGCCGGATCGTCAACGTCACCTCGGTGCACGAGCACCAGCCCCGGGTCGGCGCGGCCCCCTACTGCGCGGCCAAGGGCGGCCTCGGCCTGCTCACCCAGGTGATGGCCCTGGAGCTGGCCGAGTACGGCATCACGGTGAACGCGGTCGCGCCCGGTGAGATCGCCACCCCGATGACCGGCCAGGAGGACATCGACGTGCACACCGTGCGCCGCCCCGGCGTGCCGCTCGGCCGCCCCGGCGACGCACGCGAGGTCGCCGCCGTGATCGCGTTCCTGGCGGGCCCCGACGCCTCGTACGTCACCGGCGCCTCCTGGAGCGTGGACGGCGGCATGCTGCGCATGGGCCCGCAGGCCGGGTCCCATCTGACCGGCGACGACTGGCGCCGCCCCTGAACCACGGGCCGGGGCGGCCGGTCCCCGTGCGCCCGGGACCGGCCGCCCCGCTGGACCGCCCGCCGGCGAGCCGGGCGTTCTAGGCTCTATTACATGACCGAACAAGCAGCTCCCCACATATCCCGCCCGCGGATCCTGGTCCTCGGCGTGTGCCCGGGCAAGCCGGGCGAGCCGCCGTTCCGGATCATGGAGATCGACGGTCAGGTGGTCGGTGAGGCCCGGAACGTCACCGAGGTCCTGGAGGCGGCGGCCTCCTACGGCATCACCATTCACGATCTGGACGATCCGGACGTGATCCGGTTCGTGGGCGGGGACAAGTACACCTGGCGGCCGCGCTGAGCGGACCGCTCAGCCGACCGTCCACTTCTGGTTGGCGCCGCCCGTGCAGGTCCAGATCTGCAGCCGCGTCCCGTTGGCCGAGTTGTTGCCGGCGACGTCGAGGCACTTGTTCGCCTGGGGGTTGACGATGTCGCGGGCCGCCGGGAGGGCCCATTGCTGGGCGGGGCTGCCGTTGCAGTCCCACAGCTGGACGGGGGTGCCGTCGGCGGTGCCGCCGCCGCTGACGTCCAGGCACTTGCCGAGCGCCCGCAGCGTGCCGTCCGAGCCGACGGTCCACGCCTGTGCGTTCGTCCCGTTGCAATCGTAGAGCTGGACCGGGGTGCCGTTCGCGGGGTTCGCGCCGGCCACGTCCACGCACTTGCCCGCCAGGCCCCGGATCGGCGCCCCGGCGGCGCCGCCGCCGGTCGTCACCGACACCGAGTCCACCACCAGCGTCTGCGGGAACTGCGTCGAACCGTCCGGGTCGCCGGGCCAGTAGCCGCCGACCGCCAGGTTCAGGATCAGGAAGAACGGCTTGTTGAACACCCACGTCCTGCCGCCCAGATCGGCGGGGGTGCGGCGCTGGTAGACGTTGCCGTCCACCGACCAGGTGATCGAGTCGGGCGCCCAGTCGACGGCGAAGGTGTGGAAGGCGTCCGCGAAGGCCTGCCCGTTCGGCAGGGTGTAGCCCGCGCCTATGCCGCCCGAGCCGGAGTAACCGGGGCCGTGGATGGTGCCGTGCACGGCCGACGGTTCGAAACCGACGTTCTCCATCACGTCGATCTCGCCCGAGTCCGGCCAGTTGACGGGGGTGCCGAGCATCCAGAACGCCGGCCACATGCCCTGCCCGCGCGGGATCTTCATGCGCGCCTCGACGTGGCCGTACTGGGCGGTGAACTTCCCGGCGGTGTTCAGCCGGGCCGAGGTGTACTGGCAACTGCCGTACCAGCACTGGTAGCCGGCCGGGTTCTCCTTGCGGGCCGTGATCACCAGGTGGCCCTGGCCGTCCAGGGCCGCGTTCTTCGTCCCCGAGGTGTAGTACTGCCGTTCGTGGTTGTTGACGTTGTCGCCGGTCTCCAGCGTCCACTTCGACCCGTCGACCGCCGCGCCCGCGGGCCCGTCGAAGGTGTCGGAGAAGGTGGTGACGGCCGCGGCCGCCGGGGCGGCGCCGTCGGCCCGTGCCGGACCGACGGCGGCCGAGCCGATCAGCACGGCGGACAGGGCGGCGAGCAGACATCTGCGGAGCAGGCGTGGGGAGGCCATGGCTCTCCGTTCTCGTGGGGGTCGTCGCGCGGCAAGAATGCGCCCCTTGATTTAAGGAGTGAGATAAGAGGGCGTCAATACTCTGGTACGGACCGGTTGCCGCGCCCGCCGGTACGGGCCCCGACACCCGCCCGGCGGCAACTTCCCCGCACCGCACACCGGTTGCCCCGGCTTTCCGTTCCCACCTCCGGGGCGCTCCGGGTGCCGACCCGCGTGCCGTCGCTCCCGCGCGGGCCCGGCGGTGCTTGGATGCCCCCAGCGGCCATCGCGGACACATCGCCGCGACTTCCCGCGCGACGGACCGAGGAGGTGCCGCGTGAACCGCCGTACCGCCCCCCGCGCGGTCCTCGTGGCCGCCGGTGAACTCCTCGCCTGGTGGGCGGCGCTGGCCCTGCTGTGGCTGGTGCTGATCACGACCGTCGACACCCTGGAACGCGTCGTCGGCGCGAGCTGCGCCGCCGTGGGCGCGGTGCTCGCCCGGGCCGGCCGGCGGGCGGTGGGGTGGCGGTGAACGGCTGGAACCTCGCGGCGGCCGCCCTGCTGGGCGGGGGAGGGGCGGCCACGCTCTGGGGCGTGACCACCGGCCCGCCGGTCCGCCGGGTGATCGCGCAGAACCTGACCACCTCCGCCGTGTGCCCGGCCCTGCTGCTCCTCGCCCAGGGCTACGGCCGCCCCGCCTACGTCGACCTCGCCCTGCTGCTCGCCCTGCTGGGACCGGTCGGCACCCTGGTGTTCGCCCGGCTGCTCTGCGACGACCCGGCCGAAGAGCGCCCGGGCGCCCGTGCGCTGACCTGGACGGCGGCGGCGGTCGGCGCGGCCGTCGTGATCGCGCTCGGCGTGGCCGCCGGACCGGGCCGCGCCCTGGTGAAGCTGCTGGTGACCGGCGCCCTGCTGACCGGCGGCAACGTCATCGCCTCGCGCGCCCTGGCCGCCGGCGGATTCAGGGGGGTGCGGGGTGGCTGACGCGCTGCTCGTCGTCGTCCTGCTGCTCGTCGCCGCCTCCGCCACCGCGGCCGTGGCCCAGCGCGACCCCGCCCGCCAGGCCCTGGTGCTGTCCTTCATGGGGGTGCTGCTGGCGGCGCTGTTCACCGTGCTCCAGGCCCCGGACGTCGCCCTGTCCCAGCTCGCCGTCGGCTCGGCCCTCACCCCGCTGCTGATCATGCTGTCGGTGCGCAAGGTCAGACGGCGGGGCCGCGCGGACGAGGACACCGAGTGAACCGGCTGCGGCTGTGGCTGCTGGCCGCGGGCGGCGCCGGCCTCGCCGCCCTGCTCGTCGCCGCCTGCCTCGACCTGCCCCGCTTCGGCGGCGAACGCCACCCCTACGGCGACCGGGCCGTGCACGCCTCCCTCCTGCGGCACACCGCCAACACCGTCGCCTCCGTCAACTTCGACCAGCGCGCCTACGACACCCTCGGCGAGATGAGCATCCTGTTCGCCGCCGTCCTCGGCTGCGTGGTGCTGCTGCGCCAGGCCCGCGACGAGCGCAGGGCCCCGCCCGAACCCGCCGAGGTGGCCCGCCCGGTCCGCCGCTACGCCCTGCTCGTGCTGCCCGTCGCCCTGGTCACCGGCCTCTACGTCATCGCCCATGGCCAGCTCAGCCCCGGCGGCGGCTTCCAGGGCGGGGTCGTCGCCGCCACCGCCCTGCACCTGCTCTACCTCGGTGCCGACTACGGCGCGCTGGAACGCGTCCGCCCGCTCGGCGTCCACGAGACCACCGACGCGCTCGCCGTCTGCGCCTACCTCCTCCTGGGCCTCGCCCCGGTCCTGGCCGGCACCGCCTTCCTGGCCAACACCCTGCTGCCGTACGGCACGTTCAACACGCTGTCCTCCGGTGGCGCCGTCCCGTTGCTGAACGCGGCCATCGGCGTGGAGGTGGCGAGCGCGGCCGTCGTCCTGCTCGCCCACTTCCTCGACCAGGCCGTCGAGATCGAGGAGGAGCACGGCAGGTGAACACCGCGGAAGGACCCGGGAGGCGCGCACCGTGAACACCCTGCCCTACCTGGTGGCCGTCTACCTCTTCCTGACCGGCTGCTACGGCCTCGCCACCAGCCGCAACCTGATCCACGCCGTGGGCTGCCTCGCGGTGTGCCAGTCCGCCACCTACGTCCTGCTGCTCGCGGTCGGCTACCGCGACGGCGGCACCGCGCCCGTCTTCTCCGACATCCGGCCCGGCTCCCGACCGGTGGTCGACCCGGTGGTGCAGGCCCTCACCCTCACCGACGTCGTCGTGGGCGCCACCGTCACCGCGCTGCTGCTCGCCCTCGTGCTGCAGATCGCCAAACGGCACGGCACGGTCGACCCCGACGAGCTGCGGGAGCTGCGCGGCTGATGCACCGTCTGCTCCCGCTGCTCGTCGCCCTGCCGCTGCTCGGCGCCGCCCTGCTCGTGGCCACCGGCCGCCGTCTGCCCCGGATCGCCGTCGAGATCACCGGCTTCGCGGTCTGCGGCGGCACCGCCGCCCTCGCCCTCGTCCTGCTGACGAACTCGGCCCCGCCGCTGACCGAATGGGTCGGCGCCTGGCCGCCCGCCGGCGAGGACAGCGTCGGCATCCTCGTCGTCGGCGACGGCCCGGCCCTCGGCATGGCCACGCTCGCCTCGCTGCTCACCCTCGCCGCCCTCGCCTACTCCTGGCGCTACTTCGACGCGCCCCCGCACGGCCACACCGGCGCCTTCACCGCGCTGATGCTGGTCTTCCAGGGCGCCATGTGCGGATTCGCCCTCGCCGGCGACCTGTTCAACGCGTTCGTGTTCTTCGAGCTGATGAGCGTGGTGGCGTACGCCCTGACCGGCTACCGCATCGACGAGGCCAAGGCCGTCCAGGGAGCCCTCACCTTCGGGGTCGTCAATTCCCTCGGCGCCTACGCCCTGCTGATGGGCATCGCCCTGCTGTACGCCCGTACCGGCCAACTGGCCATGGCGAGGATCGGGCACGGCCTCGACACGGCCGCGCCCGGCGGACCGGACGCGCTGGTCCTGGCCTCCTTCGTGCTGGTGCTCACCGGACTGCTGGTCAAGGCGGCCGCCGTGCCCCTGCACTTCTGGCTCCCCGACGCGCACGCCGTCGCCCCCACCCCGGTGTGCATGCTGCTGTCCGGCGTCATGGTCGAACTCGGCGCGTACGGCGTGTGGCGCGTGTACGGCACCGTCTTCGCCGGGCCCGGCGGCATCCCGGCCGCCGGCCTGACCCGCGCCCTGGTGACGCTCGGTGCCCTCACCGCCGTGACCGGCGCCGTCATGTGCTGGTACCAGCGGCACATCAAACGGCTCCTCGCCTACTCCACCGTCTCCCACACCGGCCTGTTCCTCGCCGGGCTCGGCGTGCTCACCCCCGAGGGGGACGTCGGCGTCGCCCTCTACCTCCTCGGCCACGCCGGCGTGAAGGCCGCGCTGTTCGCCTGCGCGGGCGCCCTGCTGGACCGGTTCGGCAGCGTCGACGAACACGCCCTGCACGGCCGGGGCCGGCCGCTGCGCGCCACCGCGGTGATGTTCGCCGTCGGCGCCCTCGGCCTGGCCGGCCTGCCGCCGTTCGGCACGGCGCTCGGCAAGGCGATCACCGAGGAGGCGGTCGGCGGCCCGCTCACCGTGGTGTACGTGGCCGCCTCCGCGATCACCGCGGGCGCGGTGCTGCGGGTCACCGCCCGGGTGTTCCTCGGCCTCGGGCCGCGTCCCGGGGACGCCGAGTACGAGACCAGCGGCTCGGACGAGGAACCCGAGACCGGCGGTCTGCTCCGCCGGATCCCGGACACCATGACGACCGTGCCCGCCGTGCTGCTCGCCGCCGCCCTCGCGGTCGGCGCCGTGCCCGGTTCCGGTGCCGTGATGGCCCGGTCCGTCGCCGCGGCCCGCTCGGGCGGGGCGCACGCGACCGCGCACTGGACCGCGCACGGCGTGCTGCTGGGCGTGGCCTCCACCGTGGCGGCCGTGGCGCTCGCCGGCCTCGCCGTCGCCCGCCCGGCCTGGACGGCCGCCCCCCGCTGGGCCGCGCCCCTCAGGCGCCTGCAGTCCGGGCACGTCGGCGACTACGTGGCCTGGCTGCTGGTGGGCGCGACCGTGCTGGGGGCACTGGCGCTGCCCGGGGTGCCGGGCCCCTGACGCCCCGCGGGCCCGGCCCGGCGGGACCGCGCCGCCGTGCCCGGCCTCCTCACGCCGTCCGGTCCGGTCCGCCGGCCGGCGGGCGGTCCAGGGCCGCGTCCAGGCCCGGCTGCGGGGGCAGCAGGCGGGCCAGGCCGGTGGCCCGGATGACCCGCAGCGTCAGCGGGTGCGTGCACACCAGGTGCAGTTGCCCGCCGCGCTCCAGCACCCGCGAGCGCGCCCGGTACAGCAGCCGCAGCCCCGAGCAGTCGAAGAACTCCACCGGCCGCAGGTCCAGCACGGCCCGGACGCCCGCCCGGCCGGTGACCCGGTCGAGGATCGGGCCGATCTCCTCCGCGGCGACGAGGTCGATCTCGCCCCGGAACTCCAGCACGGTGTGCCCGCGGTAGGCGTACACGCCCAACTGCCGGGTGAGGGATACGGGTTCGTGTCGCACCTCGGCACCACCTCCCACCCGTGCGCCGGTCGATTCCGACCGCCAAGTTACCGTCGTTGCAGGGAATTTGAGCATGTTCGATTGACATATGTCTTCGGCTTTGCGGCGTACCGCCGGTACGGTCCGCTCGCCCGCTGAACGTTTCCGCCCCCGCCGGCGTCACAGGACCCGGAACCACACGGACGGCCGGGAGAACAGGGGCGGGAATGCGCAGAGGGCTCACAGCGGTGGTGCTGGCGGCGGTGACCGCCCTGGCGGCGGCGGGCTGCGACGACGGCCCCCGCCCGGACCTGGTGGTCCGGGGAACGCCGCCGGCCACCCCCTACGGCGGCCCGCTCTCCGTGCCCACCAGGGAACTCGACGAGAGCGGCCCCCGTGCGCTGCGCCTGGCCGCCGGAGCGGCCGGCCGGGCACTGGAGTGCGACGGGGAGATCTTCGACGGCCTCGGCCCCGACGGGTGGAGCAGGGCGGACGGCGGCACCACCCCCGAGGAGGGACTGGGCCTCTACTTCGACATGGTGCGGCCCGACCTCCCCGACCACGGCTACCGCGTGGAGCGCCGGGAACCCGACCGGGTGCTGTACTCCTACGACGTGGCGGGCCGGACGAAGGTGGCCGTCGTCGTGGCCAGGGACCAGGCGGGGCGGCCCGGCTGGGGCCCGGAGACCAGCGCCTCCTGCGACCCGGCCGAACTCCCCGAGAGCTTCACGGCCACCACGGACTGGGAGATCTGGACCGACCGCGCGGGCCGCAGGGTCCCGGTGTCCAGGCTGCACAGCACCACGGGGCCGGAGCACTGCGGCTGGCAGTCCGCCCGCCTGCTGGCCCTGGACGGCCGCACGTACGCCCGCGACCCCGACGGCGTGCTCGCCGGGTACGACCTGCTCCGCGCCCCGTACCGGGCGCACGTCCGCATGCCCGCCGACGCCCGCGACACCGGCTACCACCACCGGGGCAGCCGGCTGTGGCTGACCGGCGACCGGCAGACCGCCTACGTCCACACACCCGGCGGCGTGGAGGCGTGGCCCCGTGTGAAGGACGGCTTCGGCTGCGACTGACCCGGCCGCCGAAGCCGTGGCGCGACGCGGTCTTCTCGCCGGGCACGGCCACACTGAACCAGACGATCACCGGAAAGAGGAGGCCGTACGCCATGACCCCGCCCCCGCCGCCCGCCCGCTCCGCCGCGCGGCGCAAGAAGGACACCCTCCACCGGCTGGACAACGACGTCGACGCCTGGGTCGCCACCGCCGGACCCGACGGCGCGGCCCCGTATCTCGTGCCGCTGTCATTCGTCTGGGACGGCACCTCGCTGCTGATCGCCACGGCGGCCGACAGCCCCACCGGCCGCAACCTCGCGGCCACCGGGAGGGCCCGGCTCGGCGTCGGGCCCACGCGGGACGTCGTGCTGATCGAAGGCACCGCGCGGGCGGTGACCCCCGAGGACCTGCCCGAGGAGGACGCCGAGGTCTTCGCCGGCAAGACGGGCTTCGACCCCCGCCGGCTGGCCGCCCCCTACCTGTACTTCAGGGTGATCCCGCAGCGGGTCCAGGCCTGGCGGGAGGAGAACGAACTGCGCGACCGCGACCTGATGCGCGACGGCCGGTGGCTGGACGCGGTCTGAGCGGTGGGGTGGGGCGCGGGTGGGGGCGGGTGCGTTCGGCTGGCGACGGCGTGTGGCGGGCGCGGTCGGGGAGGCGGCGGGGCGGCCCGCACCGAGCCCTGTCACGGGGCCGGCCGGGCGGCCGGGCCGGTCCGGGCCCGGCCGCCGTCTCGCCGGGTGGACCGGCCCGGCCGCCGACGCGCGCCGCTCTGGCTCGGGCCCGCTCGCCGGTCAGACCCGGGCCCGGCCGTTCCCGACCGCCGTCCGCCGCTCGCCGCCGGTGGCCCGGGCCGTCCGTCGTGGACTGCCGGTGATCCGGACTGTCCGTTGCGGGCCGCCGACGGCTCGGACCGTCCGTCGTCGGTCCGGGGCGACCCCGGTCGACGAGCCCGGCCGTTCCCGACCGCCGTCCGCCGTCCGCCGTTCACCGCCGGTGGCCCGGGCCGTCCGTCGTGGACTGCCGGTGATCCGGACTGTCCGTTGCGGGCCGCCGGCGATTCGGACCGTCCGTCGTCGGTCCGGGGCGAGCCCGGCCGTTCCCGACCGCCGTCCGCCATCCGCCGCCGGTGGCCCGGACCGTCCGTAGTCGGTCCGGGGCGACCCCGGTCGGCTCTTTTCCGGCCGTGGGCCGGTCCCGCTCGTGTCGCGTCGGGCGTCGGTCGGTCCAGGCCGGATCTCGTCGGGCGTGGGTCAGTCCCGCTCGTGTCGCGTCGGGTGTCGGTCGACCCCGCTCGGCGGTCGGTGGTCAGTCACGGCCGTTCTTGTCCGTCGACGGCCATACCCCCGTCGAGCGGGCGATGGCCTTCGCACCGGTGCGGTCCACCGCGCTGCGGACCACCGCGAAGATCGCCCCCTGTACCGCCGCGGCCAGCAGGATCTCGCCCCAGCCGCGGTCCGGGTCCAGCGCGTCGGGCGCGTCGTCCTCGTGCCGGATCACCTTCCACGCCTTGCGGAACGCCATTCCGGCCAGCGCGCCGCCCGCCCAGCTGAGCGCGAAGCCGAACGGCTGGTAGACGAGCGGGAGCTTGTTCTTCTTGTGCTTGTCTTTCTTGGCCATGTGTGACTCCTTCCTCGTCGGACGCCCCTCATGCGGGCCGTCCCCGGGGGGCCACCCGTTCGCCCTGGGGCACCGGTCCCGGCGGCGTGCCGTCACCGAACGGCCGCCCGCCCAGTTCCTCCCGGTCGTGTCCGGTCAGCCAGCCGCCGAGATCCGGCCCGAGCGGCACGATCCCGGTGGGGTTGATGCCGGTGTGGACCTGGTAGTAGTGCCGCTTGATGTGGTCGAAGTCGACCGTGTCCCCGAAGCCGGGCGTCTGGAACAGGTCCCGGGCGTACGCCCACAGCACCGGATGCTCCGCCAGCTTCCAGCGGTTGCACTTGAAGTGGCCGTGGTAGACGGCGTCGAACCGGACGAGGGTGGTGAACAACCGGATGTCCGCTTCCGTAAGAGTGTCGCCGACCAGATACCGCTGCCGGGACAGCCGCTCACCGAGCGTTTCCAGCCGGCGGAACACCCCCGCGCACGCCTCCTCGTACTCCCGCTGGTGCGTGGCGAACCCGGCCCGGTACACCCCGTTGTTCACGTCCTCGTACACCTCGGCCATCACCTGGTCGATCTCCTCGCGCCGGGCGGCCGGGTACAGGTCCGGCGCGCCGGGGCGGTGCAGGGCGGTCCACTCGGTGGCCAGGTCCAGGGTGATGCGCTGGTAGTCGTTGGTGACCAGCCGCCCGCTGGGGACGTCCACGATCGCGGGCACGCTGACCCCGCCCGGGTGGCCGGGCTCGCGCCGGTCGTAGGCCTCGCTCAGGAACCGGATGCCGAGCACCGGGTCGCGGCCGTCCGGGTCCAGCGTGAACCGCCAGCTGCGGTCGTCCTGGACGGGATCGGCCACCGCCAGCGAGAGCGCGTCCTCCAGCCCCAGCAGCCGGCGTGAGATGACCGCCCGGCTCGCCCACGGACAGGCGCGGGAGACCACCAGCCGGTAGCGGTCCGCCGCCACCGGCCAGCCGTCCCGGCCGTCGGCGGTGATCCGGTCGGCGAAGTGGCTCCGGGACCTGGTGAACGTCCGGTGTCCGTAGGGGCTGTTGCCGTGGCCGCCCATGTCTCCTCCTCACCGGCCGGTTGCTCCCGGCACCCGCGTTCCCCGTCCGGCCCCGTGTTCCCCGTTTCGTGCGGCCCGCACGGTGTGAGCGGCGCGGTCGGGGGCAGTCGGCGAAGGGTGAGCGGAACACCCTCGAACCGGGAGACGGCCGCCCGTACGGCCGGGAGCAGCGCCCACCACCCGACCCCCGGCGCCCCGCCGGACGCGCCACGGGCCCCCTCCGGCCACGGCGGTCCGCCGGATCGCCGCGACAGGGCGGGCGGCCACCCGGGACCCCGTCACCCCGAGCACCACGACGGCCCCCCGGAACCCCACCACGCCGACGCCGGCACCGGCGCGCGCACGGACCGCGGCGCCGCCCGGCCCGCCGGCCCGGCCCCCGGCGGCGACACCGCCCCCGGTGCCGGCCCTGCGGCCGAGGCCGACCGGTCCACCAGGATCACCGTCCTCGTCGCGCTCGCGGCCAATCTGGTGATCGCCGTCGCGAAGGGGGCCGGCGGGGTGCTCGCCGGCTCGCCCGCGCTGCTGTCCGAGGCCGCGCACTCGGTCGCCGACAGCCTCAACGAGGTCTTCCTGCTGGCCGCCCTGCGCCGCAGCCGCCGCCCGGCCGACAGCCGGCACCCGTTCGGCTACGGCAAGGAGCGCTTCTTCTGGTCCCTGCTCGCCGCCGTGGGCATCTTCGTCATGGGCGGCTGCTTCTCCTTCTTCCAGGGCTTCGAGGCGCTGCGCGGCGGCGCCGAGGAGGAGCTGAGCGGCTATGTGGCGGGCCTGATCGTGCTGGGCGTGGCGCTGGCCGCCGAGGCCGGCTCGCTGCTGCGGGCCCTGCACCAGGTGCGCCGGCAGGGCGGCGGCCTCGGCGGGCTGCGCGACCCCGCGCTGCGCACGGTGGTCGCCGAGGACGGCACCGCGGTCCTCGGCGTGACCCTCGCCCTGATCGGCATGGCCCTGCACATGGTGACCGGGCAGGTCGTCTGGGAGGCGTCCGCCTCGCTGGCGATCGGGGTCCTGCTGGTCTACGTCGCCTACCGGCTCGGCCGCGACGCCCGCGACCAGCTCATCGGGGAGGCCGCCGAACCGGAGCTGAGCGGCAGGATCCGGGCGCTGCTGCGGGCCCAGCCGGAGATCGACAGCGTGGAGGCGCTGTTCACCATGAAGCTGGGTCTTGACTCCACGCTCGTCGCGGCCCGCGTCGACCTCGTGCCGGGGCTGGACAGCGAACGCGTGGAGGAGGTCGCCGACCGCATCAAGCGGTCCCTCGCCCGGACGTTCCCCGACGCCGGCCAGATCTTTCTCGACGTCACCGACCGGCGGGCGGGCGGGGCACAGGAAAGCCCCGCCGCGACGGGGGAACGCGGCGGGGCCTGACCGACGAATGCCCGGCGCCGAACCGCTTCACACGTTCCGGAAACAGATTTTTCTGAAACGCAGCGGTTCCCGGCCGGAAATCAGTGCTCGCCGGGGGAGTCCCCGTCGGACGGTTCCAGCACGAAGACGGGGATCTCCCGGGAGGTCTTCTCCTGGTACTCGGCGTACGGCGGGAACGCGGCCACCGCCCGCTCCCACCACTCGGCCTTCTCCGCCCCGGTGACCTCACGGGCCCGCATGTCCCGCTTCACCGGGCCGTCCTGCAACTCGACGTGCGGGTCGGCCTTGACGTTGAAGTACCAGACCGGGTGCTTGGGAGCACCTCCGACGGAGGCGACCACCGCGTACCGGCCCTCGTGCTCCACCCGCATCAACGGCGTCTTGCGGAGCTTGCCGCTCTTGGCACCCCGGGTGGTCAGCACGATCACCGGCAGCCCGGTGTCGAGCAGGGTCGTGCCCTGCGTCCCGCCCGAGCTCTCGTACAGCTCGACCTGCTCGCGTACCCACTGTTCCGGGCTGGGCTCGTACTCGCCCTCAAGAGGCATGATCTCGCGCTTCCCTTCATCCGTCCGACGAACATCGTCGCGGTCGACAACAGCCGTGGCCGCCGGAAACATCCGTACCGCGTACGGCCATTACCTCACATGATCTCCGGGGCGGTGGCCGGTTCCCATCCGTCGGGGCGGGGTACTTCGGCCAGATCGCGAAGGCCACCGATGTGGCCGAACTTCCCGTCGACCTATAGATGCCTGGGGCATCTAATGAAGATCGGCACGACGCACTCATTCGTCTGCGAGGTCTTTCCATGACGGAACTGACGGACACCACCGGCCCGGCTGCCCCGGCCGAACCCGTCGCATTCCCCCAGGACCGCACCTGTCCCTACCACCCCCCCACCGGATACGACCCGCTGCGCGACGGGCGACCCCTGTCCCGCGTCACCCTCTACGACGGCCGCGAGGTGTGGATGGTCACCGCGCAGGCCACCGCCCGCGCCCTGCTCGCCGACCCCCGGCTGTCCACCGACCGCCGCCGCGACGGCTTCCCCGTGCCCACGCCCCGCTTCGAGGCCGGCCGCTACCGCAAACTGGCCCTGCTCGGGCTGGACGACCCCGAGCACCAGCAGCAGCGCCGGATGCTGATCCCGTCGTTCACCGTCAAGCGCGCCACCGCGCAGCGCCCCTGGATCCAGCGGATCGTGGACGGACTGCTGGACGCGATGATCGAGCGGGGTCCGACCGCCGACCTGGTCTCCGCCTTCGCGCTGCCCGTGCCGTCCATGGTCATCTGCGAACTGCTCGGCGTGCCCTACGCCGACCACGAGTTCTTCGAGGAGCAGTCCCGCCGGCTGCTGCGCGGCCCGACCGGCGCCGACACCACGGACGCCCGGGACCGGCTGGAGGGCTACCTCGGCGAGCTGATCGACGCCAAGGCCAAGCAGGCCGAGCCCGGCGAGGGCATCCTCGACGACCTCGTCCACCACCGGCTGCTCCAGGGCGAATTGGAGCGGGAGGACGTGGTGTCGCTCGCCGTGATCCTGCTGGTCGCGGGGCACGAGACGACCGCCAACATGATCTCCCTGGGCACCTACACCCTGCTCCGGCACCCCGACCGGCTGGCCGAGCTGCGCGCCGATCCCACGCTGCTGCCCGCCGTCGTGGAGGAGCTGCTGCGGATGCTGTCCATCGCCGAGGGGCTGCAGCGGGTCGCGCTGGAGGACATCGAGATCGACGGCACCACCATCCGGGCCGGCGACGGCGTGCTGTTCGCGACCTCGGTCATCAACCGGGACACGGCCGTCTTCGACGACCCCGACGGCCTGGACTTCCACCGCGCCGACCGCCACCACGTGGCGTTCGGCTTCGGCATCCACCAGTGCCTGGGCCAGAACCTGGCCCGCGCGGAACTGGAGATCGCCCTCGGCAGCCTCTTCACCCGGCTGCCCGGGCTGCGTCTCGCCGCCCCGGCGGAGGAGATTCCCTTCAAACCGGGCGACACGATCCAGGGGATGCTGGAACTCCCCGTGACCTGGTAAGAGGCTTCGCTCATGCACATCGACATCGACATCGACAAGGACGTCTGCATCGGCGCCGGGCAGTGCGCGCTGGCGGCGCCGGGCGTCTTCACCCAGGACGACGACGGCTACAGCACCCTGCTGCCCGGTCAGGAGGACGGCGTCAACGACCCGATGGTCCGGGAGGCCGCCCGCGCCTGCCCGGTCAGCGCGATCACCGTGCGCGAGCGCACCGCCTGACGGGCACGGCGGTACGGCGACCCGGGCGCCGTACCGCCGTGGCGGCGCCGCTACCGCACGGCGCGGACGTAGGCCGCGCTGCCCGGGGTGGACACGTCCCGGTCCCGCCGGACGATGCTGAGCCGTCCGTCCCAGCGGGCCCGGGCCGCCTCCAGGCCGCGATCGGTGTACTCGATGTCCACCACCCGGTCGTCGAACGCCTTGGCGTACACCCCGCACTCGTCGTACTGACCGCACTCCTCCGCCACCGCGAAGTCCAGCCCGGCCCGCCGGCGCTGCCCGGCCAGTTCCGCGGTGTTCTTCTGTGCGATGGCCAGGTTCCGGGCGTGCGCGTGCCGGGACAGCAGGGCCATGAACGCGGTCGCGTCGGCCGTGTCGAGCAGTCCGTCGGAGCGGGTGTAACTGTCGTAGTTGTCGGGCTCGACGGCGTCGAAGCCCTTGTCCGCGCAGTCGTCGATCCAGCCGTTCACCCGTTTCGCCACCCGGTCCCGCTTGGCCGGGGTGCGGATGTCCAGCAACGGCTCGTCCCAGTCCTCGTCGACGACCGGCTTGCCGCGCGCGTCGCGCAGCAGCAGATCGGCCGGCCAGGAGGAGCGCTCGGCGGGCTGGGCCTGGAAGGCGTTGACGTAGCAGATGTTGTACAGGCCCCGGGCGGGGGAGTCGGACCGGTCGCGGCTGACCACGCGCACGCCCTCGGGCGGGGGGTAGGCGCCGCCGATCTGGTAGTCGAAACCGGCGCCCCTCGGGGGCAGCCGCACGGCGGCGGGCCTGCCGGAACCGTCCGCGTCCCGCTCGCCGGACGCGCAGCCGGCCAGCGCCGACACCGTGACGGCCAGGGCCGCCGCCAAGGCGCCCAGGGCCGTACGCGACCTCGGGGCGCGGGGAACACCCGTGGGGGACAAGTCCGCTCCATCCTGCCCACGCCGGGCGGCGCGGCACGTCCCAGGATCAAATCGCCCGTGCGCTCCCGGCGTCAAGTCGGCTCCCGGACCACGTCGTAGGCTCGCCGAGGATCATCGTCTCGACGGCAGGAGCAGCAACGATGCAGTACGTGAAGCTCGGTTCGACGGGCCTGGACGTGTCGCGGATCTGTCTGGGCTGCATGACGTACGGCGTGCCGGACCGCGGTACGCACGAGTGGACCCTCGACGAGGAGGCGTCGCGTCCGCTGATCCGGCAGGCGCTGGAGGCGGGCGTCAATTTCTTCGACACCGCCAACGTCTACTCCGACGGCACCAGCGAGGAGATCGTCGGCAAGGCGCTGCGGGACTTCGCCCGGCGCGACGAGATCGTGCTGGCCACGAAGGTGCACGGCCGGATGCGGCCCGGCCCCAACGGCGCCGGCCTGTCCCGCAAGGTCGTCATGACCGAGATCGACCACAGCCTGCGCCGCCTCGGCACCGACTACGTCGACCTCTACCAGATCCACCGCTACGACCACGCCACCCCCGTCGAGGAGACGATGGAGGCGCTGCACGACCTGGTCAAGGCGGGCAAGGTCCGCTACATCGGGGCCAGTTCGATGTACGCGTGGGAGTTCGCCAAGGCGCAGTACACCGCCGAGCGGCACGGCTGGACGAAGTTCGTGTCCATGCAGAACCACTACAACCTGCTCTACCGCGAGGAGGAGCGGGAGATGCTGCCCCTGTGCGCGGACCAGGGCGTCGGCGTGCTGCCGTGGAGCCCGCTCGCCCGGGGCCGGCTCACCCGCGACTGGGGCACGGTCACCGGACGCAGCGCCACCGACGACTTCGGCAGCCGGCTGTACCTGGAGAGCGACCGCGCGATCGTCGAGGCGGTCACCCGGATCGCGGCCGGGCGGGGCGTGCCGCGCGCCCAGGTGGCCCTCGCCTGGCTGCTGCACCAGGACACCGTGACGGCACCGATCGTGGGCGCGGCCAAGCCGCGGCACCTGGAGGACGCGGTGGCCGCGGTCGAACTGCGGCTGACCGACCAGGAGATCGAGGAACTCCGCCGGCCGTACACCCCGCGCGCGGTCAGCGGCCACTGATCGCCGCGGGGCCGGTGTCGCGGGGCGCGGCCCGGCGGGTCACGGGTGGTGGGTCACGGGTGGTGGGGCGGCGGCGGGAGCGTGGTCAGGGGCGGGGCCGGCCGCGGCCATACCAGCAGGACCGGGCAGGGGGCGTGGTCGACGGTGAACCGGGCCGCGGGGCCGAGGCTCCTCGGGCCGAGCCGGGACCGGTCCCCGTCCCGGGCCAGCACCAGCAGCCCCGCCCCCTCGGCGGCGGCCACCACCTCCCGCTCGGCCCGGCCGGACCGCTCCTCGCGCACGCACGGCCGGCCCAGCCGCCGGGCCGCCGCGTCCAGCAGCGCCGACGCCGACGTGCCGCCCAGCGCCTCCAGCCGGTCCCCGGGATCCCGTGCCCAGCCCTCGGCCGGCCCGTGCCCCGCCCGGTGGGCGCGGCCGAGCAGCCCGTCGAAGGCCCCGTGCGCCACCACGGGCACCTCGGGTTCGCTCACGTGGAGCAGTACCACCTCGGCGTCCTCCGGCGCGTGGACGCGCACCGCGTCCACGCAGGGCGGGCAGGGGTCCTTCACCCACGAGGCGGAGACCCCCCCCCGCCGCAACCCCCGCCCCCGCGCGCCTTTGCGGGGGCGGGCGCGGACCCTCCAG
>NZ_JBVJOT010000043.1:32753-85054 GCF_055583025.1 Streptomyces sp. NPDC104831 | reverse complement strand
CCCCCCCGGGCCCCCTCCGCAAGCCCCCTCCCACCCCCCCACCCCCCCCCCCCCCCCCCCCCACCCCCCCCCCCCCCCCCCCCCCCTCCCCCCCCCCGCCGCCCGGGGCTCCTCCCGTCATGGGTGCCGGCGCCGCAGCTCAGGTGGTGATCCGGGCGCGGCTGCTGCGGTCGTCGTTCTCCGGGGTGCGCTCGCGGTCCTTCCGCTTGGGGGCGGCGAGTTCCGTCTCCTGGTGGTTGTAGATGCCGATCGGCTTCGGCGCCAGCTTCTGCTTGTTCTCGGTCACCTTGGCGCGGGTGCGCACCACGGCGTAGAGGTCGGAGGCCGTGGCGGCTCCCGTCTTGTACTGCTCGTACTGCTCGGGCGTCAGGTACTTGGCCTTGAAGACCTGGAGCACCGCCTCCGCGCCGAGCCCGCCCTTCACCACGACCTCCTGGGACGCCTTGGCGAAGTTCTCGGCGCTGCCGCCGCTGTCGCCGAAGACGGCGGCGAGCTGCTCGGGGTCGGTCGTGTCGTAGACCCTGCCCTCCACGACCCTGGCCCCCTCGGGCAGCTTCACCTTGGCGATGCGTGACTCGTTCTCCGCGGCCCACGCCGCGGCCGTCTTCAGGCTGCGGGTGAAGGAGACCCAGGACGACTTGACCTTCGCCCTGCTGCCGGCGCGGATGTGATCGGCGGCGGACTTGGTGACATCGTGGCCGACCGGCGGGCGCAGGCCGTTGCGCAGGGGCAGTTCCTCGGGGCGGAGCGTGCGGTAGAAGACGTTGGGGTCCTCGCTCTCCGACTCGCCCTCGGATTCCGGGTGGACGTCGCGGTAGCGGGGCATGATGGCGCGCAGCGCCTGCTCGGACAGGCTGTCCCGCTCGTCGGGGTGCGCGGCGCGCAGGCGGTCCAGCTCCTTCGTCTTCTTGGCCCGCAGCAGCTGGGTCGCGAGCACGACGCGCTGCTCGGGGGAGAGGCCGCCGGTCTCCACGGACTGCTTGGAGCGCGGGTCGGTCACGGCGACCCGCTGCACCACGGGGGCGAGGGCCCGGACCGCCGCGGCGTTGCCCGCGGTGCGCTGGAGGTGGAGCAGCGCCCCGGGGGCCGGCGCGTGCGTGCCCGGACGCGGTGCCCGCGCGGGCGCCCGACGTTCCTCGTCCTGCGCACTCCGTCGCGCTCGATGTCCCTGGGCGTACATACACCGCTCCTTTGCCGGGTCAGCTCCCGCGCAGCGTACCGCGCCTCCTCGCTCCGGCAGGGGGGCACGTCGCGGTGCCGTCGCCGTCATGTCACGAACGTGTCCTGAGCGCGTGCGAGAGGCAACGGGGGCGACCCCACCGGTCATCAAGGAGGGCAGAAGGCCACACGGGCGCACAGTCGCCCGGATCGCACGCCAACGAAGGACGGACCCAGCATGCGCACTCGGAAGATCCCGGCACTGACCATCACCGCCGTGGCCCTCGGCCTGGCACTGACGGCGTGCAGCGACGACGGCACCGCCGACACGTCCCCTTCCGCTTCCGCGAGCGACTCGTCGGCCACGGCCACGGCCACGAGCACCCCGCAGCCCGACACGGCGAAGGGCGAACCGTCGGGCGCGCCCGGCACGTCGTCGGGCGCGCCCGCCAAGTCCGCCCCCGCGGAGGGCACATCGTCGGGCGCGTCCACCAAGGCCGCCATGAAGTGCACGGACCGGATCGACTACGCGGGCGACCCGCGTTCCAACGCCGAGATCAACTCCATCGGCGCCGAGACGGGGACGTGTCCGCCGGTCCAGAAGCCGGCGTCCGACGACAAGAAGTGCACCGACCAGCTCGACTACGCGGGCGACGTGCGTTCCAACGCCGAGATCAACTCCATCGGCGCGGAAACGGGCACGTGCCCGCCGGTCAAGCGGAAGTAGCGCGCCGCTTCGGCTACCTCTTGCGGCGGCACGCCAGCCACAGCACGAGTGCCGTGCCGCCGGCGAGCAGCAGTGTGCGGTTGTCGCGGGTCCAGCGCGCGGTTTCGGCGGTGGTCCGGCGCACCGGCTCGGGTGCCTTCTCCTGCCACAGCCGGCCCGCCTGGGCGGCCTTGTCGCGGGTCTGGCCGGCCACGCGGCTCGCCTTGTCCTTGAGGAGCGGCTGTGCCTGATGAGCGAGGTCGCCCGCCTTGTCCTTCAGCTGCGCGGCCTTCACGGCGGCCTGCTCCTTCACGTCGGCGGCCTTCACGGCCGCCTGTTCCTTGACGTCGGCGGCCTTCGCCGCGGCCTGTTCCCTCACATCCGCGGCCTTCTCCTGAGCACGGGCCTTGACGTCGGTCTTCGCCGCGAGTGCCTCGACCGTCTCGCCCAGCTCGTGCCGGGTCTGCTCGACCTGCTCGCGCAGTTCCTCGGGGCTCGCGGCGGTGGGCTCGTCGTGGGGCGGCTGGGTCATCGGTGCGCACTCTCCTTGATCTCGGCCACGTCGGCCTTGACGTTCTCGATCGTCTGCTGCGGTGCGGGCGGCGCGGCCTCGGCGAACTGCTTCTTCCCGGTCAGCGCCATCACCCCGGCGACAACGCCGAGCACGGCGGTGACGATCAGGGCCGCGGCCCACACCGGCAGCACCACGGCCAGAGCCGCGATCACGGTGGCGACCAGGGCCTGGAGCATCAGGAACCCGACCAGCCCGGCGCCGCCGAACAGTCCGCCGCCCTTGCCGTAGCGCTTGCCTTTTTCCTTCATCTCCGCCTGCGCCAGGCGCAGCTCGCCCCGCACCAGATCGGTCAGCTGCTGCGAGGCCCGCTGGACCAGCTCACCCACCGGTTCGGACCCGTGCGCCCGATGGCCTGCCTCATAGTGGGGCTGCGTACTGGACACGGTGATCACCTTCCCGATGTGCTGTGCATGGCATGCGGTACTTCCGTCTCGCAGACGCGGGTACCCAGGTCCCGGCGGTTCACCGGCCCGGCATCGGTGGCCGCGGGGAGCAGGTCGCCCTTCGTGTCACCGGCCGCGATCCGGAGCGTGCCGGCCCTGACGTCCCCGGCTGCCCCAGCCGACCGGGCAGCGGCCGCCGGGATCGGCCGTGGTGGAGTCGACGGCCGGCCGGACCGTCACCGCTGAGACGGTGGCCGTGGTGCGCGGGGTGCTCGCGCGGTCCCGGCGTGCGGCCCGGGCGTGCGGTCCGTGCCGCCGAGGCGTGGCCGGGGGCCGGGCTCGGCATCCGGGGGCCGGTGCACGCCGCCGGCCGCGTCGGCACGGGGGCCGCGCGGCCGGCGGACGGGTGGGGCCGGCTGACGACCGGTCAGGGGCGTGCCGGCAGCGGCGCCGATCCGGCGGCCCGGGCGTCGGCCGTCGTGCCGGCCGGCAGCAGCGGGCACGTGGCGCGGTACTTCGAGACGCCGGACGGATCGGCCAACGTCGGGCACAGGAACGGGGCGTAGCGGGCGTCCTGGTCCACGAACGTCTTCAGCCAGGGGATCAGGATCCGCGTCACCTGCGCGTTGGCCCGGGTGGGGAAGAGGTGGTCCGCCCCGGTGAGCTGGAGGTACGCGCTCTGCGTCGTGGCCGGCAGGGCGGCGGACAGCCCGTCGAGGTACGACGGGGTGACCGTGGTGTCCGCCGCGCCGCCCATGATCATCGTCGGTACCCGGTCGGCCGTCGGGCTCCCCGACGGCTTGAACGGGGCCAGGCCGACGGCGGCCTTCAGCGACGGCCGCCGCTCGGCCGCGACCAGCGCTCCGCCCCCGCCCATGGAGTGGCCCACCACCGACAGCCGGGCCGGGTCCACCCGGTCGCGCACCGGGCTCTTCTGGGTGAGGTAGTCCAGCGCGGCCAGCAACTGCGTGCCCCGCGCGGTGTCGAAGTCGGTACGGCTGTTGGTCTCCACGCCGATCACGACGAAACCGAACGAGGCCAGCCAGTGCCCCATCCACGCCTCCTCGTCGGCGAAGCGCGCGGTGTAGCCGGGCACGATCGCGACCGCGCCCCAGGTGCCCTGGCTCCTGTCGGTCGGGTAGTAGATCATGCCGCCGTTGAAACCGTTCCCGGGAGCCACGCTCAGCTGGGCGGTGGCGAACGTGCCCCGGGTGGCCGCGACACTGGCGAGCGTGGGGTCCGGGCCCCGCTGGTAGGGGCTTCCGGTGGGCGCCGCCGGAGCCGTGTGGTGCGGGGCGGGGGCGGCGGTCGCCGGGGCCGTCGTCGCCACGGCGGGGGTGAGCAGTCCGAGGAACACCGCCGACAGGACGGCGATCCGCCGCCACGGCCTCCGGACGGCTTGTGCGGGTGCAACGGGCATGGGAAGGAGCCTCCTTGACGGACAAGGGAGCAGCCGGAGAGCCGGGCGTGCGTGCGGGGGCGCGGCTCGAAGGGGGTGTGAACGCTCCCGGAAGGTGGGGGGTGGGGGCGGGTGAGCGGGGGCGCGAGCCGGGTACGGGAGCCCGGGATGCCGCGCCCCGGACCGAGGGGAGCGCTCCCGCGCGCTCCCCGGCGCATCACGCAGTTTCCCGACGGCCCTCCTGACTGTCAATCAGGAGGCGGGAGAAAGCCACGGATCCCAACACTGCCGAACACGAACCCTGACGGAATCCTTGACCCCGCGTCGGGTCCTCCCTAACCTCACACGCCGTGGGAGCGTTCCCATCGCCATCCTTCGGAGGCCAGCGTGACCGACGCACACCCGCTCGCCCGCACCCCGCGGCGCTTCCGGAGCACGGCACACCGGCTGACCGTCGGCCTGTCCGCCGCCGCGCTGGCCCTCACCGCGCTCGCCGGACTGCCGGGGACCGCGCACGCGGCGACCGCCCGGCAGGTGGAACGCCTCGACCGGGGCCTGACCAGCGTCCACACCGGCAGCGGCAACCTGGTCTCCTGGCGCTGGCTCGCCACCGATCCGAACGACGTGGCGTTCAACGTCTACCGCGGCGGCACCAAGCTCAACTCCTCACCCGTGACCGCCTCGACGAACTACTTCGACCCCGGCGCCCCCGACTCGGCCGACTACACGGTGCGCGCGGTGGTGGGCGGCGCCGAGCAGCCCGCCTCGGAGCACGCGCTCCAGTTCCGGCCCGGCTATCTCGACGTACCGATCTCACCGCCGGCCGGCGGCACCACCCCGGACGGGGTGGCGTACACCTACGAGGCCAACGACGCCAGTGCCGGCGACCTCGACGGCGACGGCCGGCTCGACCTGGTCCTGAAGTGGCAGCCGACCAACGCCAAGGACAACTCCCAGTCCGGGTACACCGGCAACACCTACGTCGACGGCATACGGCTGGACGGCACCCGCCTGTGGCGCGTCGACCTGGGCCGCAACATCCGCTCCGGCGCCCACTACACGCAGTTCCAGGTGTACGACTACGACGGCGACGGCAAGGCCGAGGTGGCGGTGAAGACCGCCGACGGCACCCGGGACGGCACCGGCGCGGTCATCGGCGACGCCTCGGCCGACCACCGCAACTCCAGCGGCTACGTCCTGTCCGGCCCCGAGTACCTGACCATGTTCAACGGGCAGACCGGCAAGGCGATGCAGAGCGTCGACTACGTCCCGGCCCGCGGCACGGTCTCCTCCTGGGGCGACTCCTACGGCAACCGCGTCGACCGCTTCCTCGCCGGCACCGCCTACCTGGACGGCGCCCGCCCCTCCCTGATCACGGCGCGCGGCTACTACACCCGTACCGTCGTCGCCGCCTGGGACTGGCGGGGCGGCCGGTTCACCCGCCGCTGGACCTTCGACACCAACTCCTCCACCAACTCCGGCAAGGGGTACGACGGCCAGGGCAACCACGCCCTGTCGGTCGCGGACGTGGACGCCGACGGCAGGGACGAGATCGTCTACGGCGCGATGACCGTGGACGACAACGGCGCCGGCCTGTGGACCACCCGGATGGGGCACGGCGACGCGGCGCACCTCGGCGACCTCGACCCGTCCCGGCCGGGCCTGGAGTACTTCAAGGTGGACGAGGAGTCGGGCAAGCCGGGCTCCTGGATGGCCGACGCGCGCACCGGGCAGATCCTGTGGCAGACCGCCTCGGGCTCCGACAACGGCCGGGGCGTCGCGGGCGACGTCTACGCCGGCAGCCCGGGCGCCGAGGCGTGGTCGGCCTCCGACACCACCCTGCGCTCCGCCACCGGCGCCTCCCTGGGCCGGGAACCGTCCAGCGTCAACTTCCTGTCGTGGTGGGACGGCGACACCGTCCGCGAACTCCTCGACGGCACCCACATCGACAAGTACGGCACCTCCGGTGACACCCGCCTGCTGACCGGCTCCGGGGTCTCCTCGAACAACGGCACCAAGTCCACGCCCGCGCTGTCCGGGGACCTCCTCGGCGACTGGCGCGAGGAGGTCGTCTGGCGGACCGCCGACAACCGGGCCCTGCGGATCTACTCGACGCCGTACCAGACCGGCACCAGGATCACCACGCTGCTCCACGACACCCAGTACCGTACGGCTCTGGCCTGGCAGAACACCGCCTACAACCAGCCGCCGCACCCGAGCTTCTTCCTCGGTGCCGACATGCCCACCGCGCCCCGGCCCACCGTCTACACGCCCTGAACGGCGAACGCGGGCGGGCCCGTCGGGGGAACACGGGCCCGCCCGCGCGGCGCGCCGGGGGTCGGCCGGTGGGGACGGTGACGGTCCGTGACCGGTGGTCCCCGAGGGGAGGGGCAAGGCCGGCCGGGGCCCGCCGGGGCTTGATCAGGGCTTGAGGAGGGTTTTGACGGCGCGGCGCTCGTCCATGGCCCGGTAGCCCTCGGCGACCTGCTCCAGGGGGAGGGTGAGGTCGAAGACCTTGCCGGGGTCGATGCGGCCGCTCAGGACGAGGTCGATCAGGTCGGGCAGGTAGCGGCGTACGGGGGCGGGGCCGCCACGCAGGCCGACGTGGGAGAAGAACAGCTCCTGGCCGTCGATCGCCACCTCGTGGGGGACGCCGACGAAGCCGACGCTGCCACCGGGGCGGGCCGAGCGCAGGGCCTGCCGCATGGCCTCGGCGGTGCCGACGCACTCCAGGACCGCGTCGGCGCCGATGCCGCCGGTCAGGTCCTTGACACGGGCGACGCCCTCCTCGCCACGCTCGGTGACGATGTCGGTGGCGCCGAACTCCCGGGCGAGCCGCTGCCGGGGCTCGTGGCGGCTCATGGCGATGATCCGGTCCGCGCCCAGCTCCTTGGCGGCGATGACTCCGCACAGGCCGACCGCGCCGTCACCGACCACCACGGCGGTCGAGCCGGGCCGGACCTCGGCGGCCAGCGCGGCGTACCAGCCGGTGCCCATCACGTCGGACACGGCCAGCAGACCGGGCCAGAACTCCTCGTCCGGCACGTCCCGGGTGGCGACCAGGGTGCCGTCGGCGTGCGGGATGCGGACGTACTCGGCCTGGCACGTGCTCATGAACTCGCGGTGCAGGCAGTTGGACTGCCAGCCGTTGCGGCAGTTGGCGCAGGTGTTGTCCGAGGTCGCGAACGACCCGACGACGAACCGGCCCGGCTCGACGGAGGTGACCTCGCTGCCGACCTCCTCGACGAAACCGACGTACTCGTGGCCCATCGGGTGCGGCTCGCCGAGCGGCTCCAGACCCCGGTACGGCCACAGGTCGGAGCCGCACACACAGGTGACGGCGGTGCGGATCACCGCGTCCGTCGGTTCGAGGATCCTCGGCGCGTCGAGGTTCTCCAGGCGTATGTCGCGGGGGGCGTGGATCACTGTTCCGCGCATGGGGTGAAGTCCTTACGTGCTGGTGGGGCGGGTCGCCGGGGCGGCGCGGGGACGCCGCCGGGGCCGGCCCGTGTGTGGTTTGCCCGACGCGCCGTTCGCCCGACCGGGCGCGCGACGCCGACGCCGGTGTCCTCGGCGGGCTGCCCGGCGGGGCACACCCGGGAGCGCCAGGGGCGCGGCCGGCATGTGCCACCTCTTCCAGGTAACCGGCTTTCCGGCCGATCAGCGAGTCACCGGCGAGGGGTGTACCGCCGGTACACCCCTTCCGCCCCGTGCGGGTCGTACCGCCGACTCAGGTGGCCGCCACCTCGTCGGCGATCGTGCGCTCCTCGCCCGTCGGGTGCGTCACGTGGTGGACGAGCGCCGCGAGCAGCCCGCCGACCAGCGGCGCGACGATGAACAACCACAGCTGCGACAGCGCGGGGCCACCGGCGAACAGGGCCGGGCCGAGGCTGCGCGCCGGATTGACCGACGTGCCGGTCAGCGGGATGCCGAGGAGGTGGATGACGGCGAGGGCGATGCCGATCGGGAGGCCGTCGAAGCCGACGACCGCGACCCGGTGCGTCACCCCGAGCACCACGAACACGAGGAGGAAGGTGAGGACGACCTCGGCGAGGAACGCGCCGCCGGTGTTGATGTGCACCGCGGACCGGTCCCCGTAGCCGTTGCTGCCGAAGGCGCCGTCGGCGTGGAAGCCGGGCACCTGCTTGGCGAGCAGGAAGAGCAGGGCCGCCCCGGCGATGCCGCCGGCGAACTGCGCGATCCAGTAGCCGATCGCGGTGACCACGTCGATGCGGCGGGCGCACAGCATGCCCAGGGTCACCGCCGGATTGACGTGGCACCCGGAGATCGGCCCGAGCGCGTAGGCGAGGGCGAGCAGCACGAAGCCGAAGGCCAGCGCGATCCCCAAGGTGCCGAGGAACTCGACCCCCAGCACCGCGCAGCCCACGGCGAAGAAGACCAGAAGCAGAGTCCCGAGGAACTCCGACGCCAACGCCCGCGTGCGCATCGCCATCGCCACCACCCTCACCTACGCCGATTTCAGTCGTGTCGTAAGGAAGCCTCGGCCGGACGGGGTACGCGCGCCCGTCGGAGGGCCGTGATACGGGGCCGAAGGAGTGACGGACGGACCTTGCCGGCCCCGCCCCGGTCGCCTCGCGACGGCAGCGCGTGCGACTCCGGCGGGCCGGCCGACGAGGGCTTGGCCGTCCTGGGGGCCGGCGGCGGACATGCCTTGCGGGCGGACCGGCGCCGGCCCCCGCTGGAAGGGGCCGGTGCTCGCGGAGCGCGGAGGGAGAGCCCGCCACCGGCGCAAAGTCCCAGAGAAGTCCCACGGACGTAGCTGCCCCCTGTCCGACCTGCGGTGAGGCAGGTCGGACAGGGGGCAGCGACACCGGCACATCACATGTTGATCATGTGACCGGCCAGGCCGTGGACGGCCTCCTTGACCGCCTCGCCGAGCGTCGGGTGCGCGTGCACGTTGCGGGCGACCTCGTGGACCGTGAGGTCCCACTGCTGGGCGAGCGTCAGCTCGGGCAGCAGTTCGGTGACCTCGGGGCCGATGAGGTGGGCGCCGAGCAGCTCACCGTGCGTGCCGTCGCTGATGATCTTCACGAAGCCGACGGGGTGCCCCAGACCGTGCGCCTTGCCGTTGGCGGTGAAGGGGAACTTGGCCACCTGGACGTCGTAGCCCCGCTCGCGTGCCTGGGCCTCCGTCCAGCCGAAGCTGGCCACCTGCGGCTGGCAGTAGGTGGCCCGCGGAATCATGGTGTAGTCCAGCTCCATGGTCTCCGCGTCGGCGATGGTCTCCGCCGCCACGACACCCATGGACTCGGCGGCGTGCGCCAGCATCAGCTTGGCGGTGACGTCACCGATCGCGAAGATGTGCGGCACGCTGGTGCGGCACCGCCCGTCGACGTCGATGGCGCCGCGCTCGGTGAGGCGCACCCCGGTGTTCTCCAGGCCGTAGCCCTGGACGTTCGGCGCGAAGCCGATGGCCTGGAGCACCTTGTCCGTCTCCAGGGTCCGGCGCTCGCCGTTCTTGTCGACGGTCACCCGGACCCGCGGGCCGGAGTCGTCGATGCTCACCACGGCGGTGCCGGTGAGCACCTCGATGCCGAGCCTGCGGTAGTGCTTCGCCAGTTCCTTGGAGATCTCCTCGTCCTCCAGCGGGACCATGCGGTCGAGGAACTCCACGATGGTGACGTCCACGCCGTAGCTGCGCAGCACGTAGGCGAATTCCACACCGATGGCGCCGGCGCCCGCGATGACGATGCTGTCCGGCAGCGTCTCGCTGAGGATCTGGCTCTCGTAGGTGACCACGCGGTCCGACAGGGAGGTGCCGGGCAGCAGCCGGGGAGTGGCGCCGGCGGCGATGATGCAGTGGCCGAAAGTCACCGTCTCCGTGTGCCCGTCCGAGTGGGTCACCGTCAGGGTGTGGTCGTCGGCGAAGACACCCCGCCCCTCGAACTGGGTGATGGCGTTCTTCTTCATCAGATAGTGAACGCCCTTGACCCGGCCGTCGGCGACCTTGCGGCTGCGCTCGTGGGCCACCCGGTAGTCCGCGGACACATGGTCGCCCACGGTGATTCCGTACGCCTTGGCCTCGTTCGTGACGAACTGCACCATCTCGGCGTTGCGCAGCAGTGCCTTGGAGGGGATGCAGCCGACGTTGAGGCAGACACCTCCCCAGTACCGCTCCTCCACCACCGCGGTGGACAGGCCCAGTTGCGCGCTGCGAACCGCGGCGGTGTAGCCGCCCGGGCCCGCTCCTAGAACAACGACATCGAAATGTTGGCTCACAAGGAGTTGATCCTTGTCCGGCTGCGGCGTCACGCGCAACCCACTCGAATCGGCCCTGACGGGCGCCCAGTTGGTGTGGTGAGGCTACCAACAGCCGATCGGTCCGCCGGGAGTGATCTTCGACACTCCTGTTCTGGAGGCGGCCCGTCCGGTGCCGTGATAGGTATTGATCGGCCGTGGCGAGATGCCAACGCAGCGTGGCTGAAAGCTGCGAACGGCTGCAGAGCAACGTGTCTAAGGGGGATAGGCGACGTGCCTGACGGTGCGGAGATCAGTTGTGCCCGGGTGTTCCCGGGGGGCGAACCAGGCGCAGACGCCTCCGCTCTCCGCGCGGCCACCCCGAGTCACCCGACGGCGCCGGCCGAGCCGGCCGGCCCGTCCGTCCCGACCGTGTCCTCCGCCCTCCGCCCGTCGTTAACCCGCACCGGCACGCCCGGCACGCCCGGCACGCCCGGCACGCCCGGCACGCCCGGCACGCCCGGCACGCCCGGCACGCCCGGCACGCCCGGCACGCCCGGCACGCCCGGCCCGGCCGCACACCGGACCGCCGCGGACGACACCCGGACCGGCCTCACGCAGGCCCGCCCGCACCCGCTCCGCCCGGAGGGCCGCGACCCCTCCACCCCGCCCCACCGCCGCATCCGCCGACGCGGCACCGCCCTCCCGTCCGACCGCCACCATCCGCAGACCGACGGCAGCGCCCCCGTACCCTCCGTGCCGCCCCTCCCGGCCGCCGGCGACCTCGTCGCCGCGCCGCCCCCGGCACACGTGAGCCTCATCCGGCCCCGGGCCGGGCAACCGCACCACCGCGAACGAGAACTGACGCCCCATCGGCACCGCCGCACCGGTGCCCCCGCACCCTTCACCCGCGAGGCGCGGCCCGACGCGGCCGCACGCCCGATCCGCGGACTTCGCACCCGGACCGCACGTCCGGGCGAAGCGCCGCCGGCGCGGACCAGGACGTCCCCGCACCCGCACGACTGACCCGTCCCGGGAGCCACGGAACGGTTCCGCGGTTCCCGCCTGCCCACATCAGCTCACCTCACCCTTCGCTCACCACCGCCCGCGGGCCGGCCGCCGTGCCGCCGCGTGCCCGGACGCGGCCGCCGCGGCCCCGCTTGCCGCCCGCCGCGCCCGTGCGGCGGCGCGCGCCCGCGCGCCCACGCCTTCACACACCGACGACGAAGACGGAACAGGGGAACCATCACCATGGCACCAGGCACCTCACCGCGCGACACCCTGTCCTCGCTCGTGCACGGCGACTCCTACCGCGAGGCGCTGCCGCGACTGACCGAGATCTTCGCGCCGGAGCTGTTCGCCAGACCGTCCGGCCTGGCCGACCAGGACCGCCACACGCTCACCTACCAGCGACTGCGGCACATCAACGACCAACTCGACCTGAGCACACCGCTGTTGACCCAGCGCGACCTGCTCTTCCCGCTGCTGGAATGGGTCGCCCTCGCCGACCCCTCCCTCTTCTACGCCTTCTTCCTGCACCACTGCACGACGGTCGGCGCCCTGCTGGAGTTCGGCGCGGGCCGCGACGACCTCGACGACATCGTGGCCCGGCTCGCGTCCACCGAGACGGTGGGCGCCCTGCTGATGACCGAACTCGGCCACGGCAACAGCAACGCCGCCGTGCGCACCGAGGCCGTCTACGACCCGGACACCCGCGAGTTCGTCCTCACCACCCCCGGCCCGGAAGCCGTCAAGTACCCGCCGAGCGTGGCGTGTGCGGGCCTCGCCCGGCTCGGCATCGTCACGGCCAAGCTCGTCGTCGGCGGAGAGGACCGCGGGCTGTTCTGCTTCGTCGTCCCCCTCCGGGACGCCACCGGACCCTGCCCGGGCGTGGTGATCGAACCGCAGGACTCGGCCCCCATCCTGCCCCTCGACTGGGCGACCGTCTCCTTCCACGGCGTACGCGTCCCCTTCCGCAACTGGTTGCGCGACTCCGCCTCGATCGACGAGGACGGCACCTTCACCGACACCCTCAGCACCCCCGCGCTGCGCTCCCGGCAGGCATCCCGGCTGATCCGCTACGTCTGGGAGGTGGCCGCCGTCGGCCTCGCCGCCGTGACCCGGGCCTCGGCCGCCGTCGCCGTACGGCACGCCCACGCCCGCCACACCAACGGCACCTTCGCCGGATTCGCCGACCCCATGCCGGTCATCCGCTACCGCAACCAGCAGCGCACCCTGTTCGGCGCCCTGTCCGCCGCCTACGTGTCCGCCATGGCCGCGAAGTCCTTCTCCGGACCCGAGCCGGTCGGCCGCAGCGCCGGCGAGATCCGCACCCTGTTCACGCTGAAGGCGGAGATCGACCGGATCGCCGAGCGCGTCACCGCCGACACCCGCGCCGCCTCCGGAGTCCTCGGCTTCAGCCCGAGCAACCGCTTCCTGGACTACCAGGGCCTCGCCCACGCCTTCAACGCCGCCGGACTGAGCACCCAGGTCCTCCATCTCAACGCCGCCTGGACCATGGCCCTCGGCTTCGACTACGAGCCGCCCGCCGACGAGTCCGCCGCGACCGAGGGCCTCGACCTGCGCGACCCGGCGAGGTGGCGGGCGCTGGCCGGCACCCGGGAACGGCGCCTGCACGCGCGCCTGGTCGCCGAACTCGGCGCCGCCCGGGCCGCCGGTCTCGGCGAGTTCGACGTCTGGAACGACCGCTTCGACCTGGCCGAACAGCTCGCCGAGGCACACGCCCTGCGCCTGCTGGTCGACCTGGTCCGCACCGAGACCGACGCCCTGCCGGACGCCGGGACCCGGCGCACGGCCCTCGACCTGTGCTCCCTGCACCTGCTGGGCGAGATCTCCGCGCACAGCGGCTGGTACCTCGCCGAGGGACTGATCACCGCCGAGGAGGCCGGCGCCCTGCCCGGCCTGCTCGACCGGATCTGCGCCGACGTCGCCCCGCACGCCCTGGAACTGGCCGACGCCCTGGACGTGCCCTACGACCTCGTCGGCGCGCCCATCGCGCACGCCGACTACGCGACCGCGTTCACCAAGACCACGTTCACGCCCGCGTCCGACGCCGCCACGGTCTTCGAGACCCCGTCCGGCGGGACCCCGTCCGGCGCCGCCGCGTCACCCGAGTCCGCGCTCGCCGACCCCGCGTAGCCGGGACGGAACCGCCCGCTCACCCGTCCTGGACCGCCCTGCCCCGAAGGTTTGCAGCATCATGCGAGATTCCTCCCAGGCCCGCGCCCGGCTCACGTCCGACACCTCCGCCGACACCGCCACCGGCACGCCGGCCGGCACCTCCGCCGGCACCGGGGCCGCCTCCCGGGACGCTTCGCCGGCCGAGGCCATCGCCGTCGTCGGCATGGCCTGCCGGCTGCCCGGTGCCTCCGGCCCCGACGCGTTCGCCCGGCTCCTGCGCGACGGCGTCGACGCCGTCCGGGAAGTCCCCGCCGACCGCTGGGACGCGGCGGAGCACACCGGCGAGGCGACGGACACACCCGGCGCGCGCACCCGGTGGGGCGGCTTCCTCGACGACGTGGACCGGTTCGACGCGGCCTTCTTCGGCATCTCCCCGCGCGAGGCCACCGCGATGGACCCGCAGCAGCGGATCACGCTGGAACTCGGCTGGGAGGCGCTGGAGGACGCCGGGATCCTCCCGGAGTCGCTGCGCGGCACCGACACGGGCGTCTTCGTCGGCGCGATCTGGGACGACTACGCCACGCTCGCCCGCCGCCGGGGCACCACCGGCATCACCCCGCACACCCTCACCGGCCTCCAGCGCGGCATCATCGCCAACCGCCTGTCCTACGTCCTCGGCCTGCGCGGACCCAGCATGACCGTGGACAGCGGCCAGTCCTCCTCCCTCACCGCCGTCCACCTGGCCTGCGAGAGCCTGCGCGGCGGCGAGACCCGCGTCGCCCTCGCCGGCGGCGTCAACCTCGACCTGGTCCCCGAAAGCGCCCTGACCGTCGCCGAGTTCGGCGCCCTCTCGCCCGACGGCCGCTGCTTCACCTTCGACAGCCGCGCGGGCGGCATCGTGCGCGGCGAGGGCGGCGGCCTCGTCGTCCTCAAGCGGCTGTCCGACGCGCTCGCCGACGGCGACCGCGTCCACTGCCTGATCCGGGGCAGCGCCGTCAACAACGACGGCGGCGGCGCCGGCCTCGCCAGCCCCAGCCGCGAGGCCCAGGCCGACGTCCTGCGCCGCGCCTACCGCAACGCCGGAGTGCGCCCGGCCGACGTCCGGTACGTCGAACTGCACGGCACCGGCACCCGGGTCGGCGACCCGATCGAGGCCGCCGCCCTCGGCGAGGTGCTCGGCGCCGGCCGGCCGGCCGACGCCCCGCTGCTCGTCGGCTCGGTCAAGACCAACATCGGGCACCTGGAAGGCGCCGCCGGCATCGCCGGTCTCCTCAAGACCGCGCTCGCCCTCAAGCACCGGGAACTCCCCCCGAGCCTCCACTTCCGCACCCCCAACCCGGACATCCCGCTGGCCGAGCTGCGACTGAAGGTCCGCACCGAGAACGGCCCCTGGCCGGGGGACGACGGCCCGCTGATCGCCGGCGTCAGCTCCTTCGGGGTCGGCGGCACCAACTGCCATGTGGTGCTGGAGGACTGGCGGCAGGACACGGAGTCCGACGGTGCCGGCGACGCACCGTCCCCGGGCCGGGCCGCCACCTCCACCGCGACCGACACCGTGGAAACCGGTTCCGCCCCCGTACCGTGGCCGATCTCCGCCAGGACCGAGGCGGCCCTGCGCGGGCAGGCCCGGGCACTGCTCGACCGGCTGGACGACACCGTGCCCCCGGCGCACATCGGCCACTCCCTGGCCACCACCCGTACCGCCTTCCCGCACCGGGCCGTCCTCCTCGGCACCACCACCGAGGACTTCCGCGCCCGCCTGACCGACCTGGCCGCCGGCCGCCCGGCCACCGGACTCGTCCAGGGCGTCGCCCCCCGCCCGACGGGCCGGCCCGTCTTCGTCTTCCCCGGCCAGGGATCCCAGTGGGCCGGCATGGCCGTCGGCCTCATGGACACCTCGCCGGTCTTCGCCGCCCACATCCGACGCTGCGAACAGGCACTCGCCCCGCACGTCCCCTGGTCGCTCACGCACGTGCTGCGCGGCGGCAGCGAGACCGACCCCGAGCTGTCCCTCGACCGCCTCGACGTCGTCCACCCGGTCCTGTTCGCGGTGATGGTCTCCCTCGCCGAGCTGTGGCGCTCCCACGGCGTCGAACCCGGAGCCGTCGTCGGCCACTCGCAGGGCGAGATCGCCGCCGCGCACGTGGCCGGCGCGTTCTCCCTGGAGGAGGCGGCCCGCGTGGTCGCCCTGCGCAGCAAGGCGTTCGCGCTGCTGGCCGGCACCGGCGGCATGGCCTCGATCGCGCTGCCCGCCGCCGAGGTCGCGGACCTCCTCACCCCGTGGGCCGACCGGCTGTCCATCGCCGCGATCAACGGCCCCCGCGCCGTCACCGTCTCCGGCGACGTGCCCGCCCTGCACGAGCTGATCGCCCGGTGCGAGAACCGGGACATCCGCGTCCGCCTGCTGCCCATCGACTGCGCCGGCCACTCCGCGCACGTCGAGCGGATCCGCGAACCCCTGCTGGACCTGCTCGGCACCGTGACCCCCAGGTCCGCCGAGGTGCCGTTCTACTCGACCGTCGAAGGCCGCTGGCTGGACACCGCCGGGCTCGACGCCCAGTACTGGTACCGCAACTCCCGGCGCACCGTCGGCTTCGAACCCGCCGTACGGGCCCTCGCCGAAGCCGGACACGTAACGTTCATCGAGGTCAGCCCGCACCCCATCCTCGCCGCCGGCATCCAGGAGACCGTCGAGGACTCCTCCTCCGCCAAAGCACTCGTCGTCGGCTCCCTGCGGCGCGGCGAGGGCGGACCCGACCGGATGCTCACCGCCCTGGCCGAGGCGTCCGTGCACGGTGTCGCCGTCGACTGGTCCACGGCCTACGCCGGCACCGGCGCCCGCCGCGTCGACCTGCCCACCTACGCCTTCCAGCGCCGCCGGTTCTGGCTGGACGCACCGGCCGCCACCCGCACCGCGCCGACCACCCCCGGCACACCGGCGCCCGCCCCGGAGGCGGACGACGACACCGCCGCCGACGAGGCACCGCTGCGCGAGCGGTGGGCCGCGCTCGGCGAGAAGGCGAGCCAGGACGCGGCCCTCGACCTGGTCCGCACCCACCTCGGCGTCGTGCTCGGCACCGACGGAACCGACGAGATCGACGTCGAGGCGTCCTTCCGTGAGCTGGGCTTCGACTCGATGATGGCCGTCGAGCTGCGGAACCGGCTGAACACGGCGACGGGGCTGCGGCTGCCGAGCACGGTCGTCTTCGACCACCCGTCCGCCGCCGCCCTGGCCCGCTTCCTGCGCGCCGAACTGCTCGGGCTGTCCCCGACCGACCCGCAGACCGCCCCACCGCTCCCCACGGGCGGCGCCGACACCGACACCGAGCCGGTGGCGATCGTGGGGATGGGGTGCCGGTTCCCGGGTGGGGTGGGTTCGCCGGAGGAGTTGTGGCGGCTGGTGGTGTCCGGTGCGGACGCCGTGTCGTCGTGGCCGGCGGACCGGGGCTGGGACGTGGAGGGGCTGTACGACCCGGATCCGGACGCGGTGGGCAAGTCGTACTCGCGGTCGGGTGGTTTCCTGTACGACGCGGCGGAGTTCGACGCCGGGTTCTTCGGGATCTCGCCGCGTGAGGCGCTGGCGATGGATCCGCAGCAGCGGTTGCTGCTGGAGACATCGTGGGAGGCGTTCGAGCGGGCGGGCATCGACCCGGCGTCGCTGCGCGGCAGCCGGACCGGCGTCTACGTCGGCGCCATGGTCCAGGAGTACGGCCCCCGCCTCGCCGACGCCACCCCCGAGAGCGAGGGCTACCTCCTCACCGGCACGCACGGCAGCGTCACCGCGGGCCGGTTGTCGTACACGTTCGGTCTGGAGGGGCCGGCGGTGACGGTGGACACGGCGTGTTCGTCGTCGTTGGTGGCGTTGCACCTGGCGGTGCAGGCGCTGCGGCGTGGTGAGTGCTCGATGGCGCTGGCGGGCGGTGCCACGGTGATGTCGTCACCCGGCCTGTTCGTGGAGTTCAGCAGGCAGCGGGGGCTGGCGGCGGACGGTCGGTGCAAGGCGTTCGCCGAGGGCGCGGACGGTACCGGCTGGGCCGAGGGCGTGGGTGTGCTGGTGGTGGAGCGGTTGTCGGACGCCCTGCGGTTGGGGCATCCGGTGCTGGCCGTGGTCCGGGGTACGGCCGTCAACCAGGACGGTGCGAGCAATGGTCTGACGGCGCCGAACGGATTGTCGCAGCAGCGGGTGATCCGGCAGGCGCTGGCGGACGCCCGGCTGAGCCCGGCGGACGTGGACGTGGTCGAGGCCCACGGGACGGGGACGCGGCTGGGCGACCCCATCGAGGCCCAGGCGCTCATCGCCTCCTACGGACAGGAGCGACCCGAAGAAAATCCGCTGTTCCTGGGGTCGTTGAAGTCGAACATCGGTCACACGCAGGCGGCCGCGGGCGTGGGTGGGGTCATCAAGATGGTGATGGCGCTGCGTAATGGTGTGCTGCCGAAGACCCTGCACGTGGACGCGCCGTCGTCGCACGTGGACTGGTCGGCCGGTGCAGTGGAGCTGCTGACCGAGGAACGCGAGTGGCCCGCGCTCGACCGGCCGCGCCGGGCCGCCGTCTCGTCCTTCGGCATGAGCGGGACCAACGCGCATGTGATCGTGGAGCAGGGTCCCGAGCCGGAGGTCGTCGCCTCCGTCGAGTCCCGGGGGCTGCTTCCGTGGGTGGTGTCGGGCAAGTCGGAGGGGGCGTTGCGGGCGCAGGCGGAGGCTCTGCGCGCGTTCGTGGCCGATCGTCCGGGGCTTGATGTTGCTGGTGTGGCGGCTGGGTTGGTGGGGTCGCGGTCGGTGTTCGAGCACCGGGGTGTGGTGGTCGGCCGGGATCGGGATGAGGTGTTGGCGGGTTTGGGGGCGTTGGCGTCGGGGGGTGTGGTGCCGGGTGTGGTGACGGGTGTGGGTGTCGCCGGTCGGCGTGTGGTGTTCGTGTTTCCTGGTCAGGGGTCGCAGTGGGTGGGTATGGCGGCTGGGTTGTGGGAGTCGTCGGGGGTGTTCGCGGGGGCGATGGAGCGGTGTGAGGCCGCGTTGGCTCCGTTCGTGGACTGGTCGTTGTCGGCGGTGGTGCGGGGTGAGGAGGGTGCGCCGGGGTTGGACCGGGTGGATGTGGTGCAGCCGGTGTTGTTCGCGGTGATGGTGTCGTTGGCGCAGTTGTGGCGGTCGTGTGGTGTGGAGCCGGCGGCTGTGGTGGGGCATTCGCAGGGGGAGATCGCGGCTGCTGCGGTGTCGGGTGCGCTGTCGCTGGAGGACGCGGCGCGGGTGGTGGCGTTGCGCAGCAAGGCGTTGGGTGTGCTGGCGGGGCGTGGCGGGATGGTGTCCGTGGCACTACCCGTCGAGCGGGTCCAGGGTTTGCTGGGTGAGGGGTTGTCGGTGGCCGCCGTCAACGGGCCGGCCTCCACGGTGGTCTCCGGTGACGTGGATGCGCTGGATGCGTTGCTGGCCCAGTGCGAGGCGGACGGTGTCCGGGCCCGTCGTATCCCGGTCGACTATGCCTCGCACTCCGCTCATGTCGAGCAGATCCGTGAGGAGTTGCTGGCACTGCTGGAGCCGGTGCGGCCTCAGGTGGGTCAAGTGCCGTTCTACTCCTCGGTCACCGGTCAGGCGGTGGACGGCTCCGAGCTGGACGGGGAGTACTGGTACACGAATCTGCGTCGGACGGTCGATTTCCATGGTGCGACGAGGGCTCTTCTCGCGGATGGTTTCGATGCGTTCGTGGAGGTGAGTGCGCATCCGGTGCTGACGGCGTCGGTGGAGGAGAGTGTCGAGGAGGCGGATGCCGGGGCGGTGGTGCTGGGCACGCTGCGTCGTAACGAGGACGAGCAGCGGCGTTTCACCCTCGCCCTGGCGGAGGCTTTCGTCGCGGGGCTGGACGTCGACTGGGGTCTTGAGGGCCGGATGTCGGACTTCCTTGACCTGCCGACGTATGCCTTCCAGCGGGAGCGGTACTGGCTCGACGGGTCGGCCGGTGCTGTGGCCCCGGATGCCGGGGACCCGGAGGAGAGCCGGTTCTGGGCGGCCGTGGACCGCGAGGACCGGGCGGAACTCGCCGAACTGCTCGGTGTGGACGACGCCGCCCGGCTGGACGAGGTCGTGGGGCTGCTCGGTCCTTGGCGCAGGGACAACCGGGAGCGCACCGAGACCGACGCCTGGCACTACCGCGTGGACTGGCGGCCGGTGCCCGAGGCGCGGTCGGTGTCGCTCGGCGGGGCCTGGCTGCTGGCCGTTCCCGGCGGTGCGCCGGCCCATCCGTGGGCGGAGCCGGTCGAAGAGGCCCTGTCGGCGGCCGGCGCCCGGGTCGTACGGCTGACCGTGGAGGCGGACGACGACCGGGAGCGGCTGGCCCGGCGGGTCACCGAAGCGGTCGGCGGGCTCGACGGTGTCACGCCGGCCGGGGTCCTCTCCCTCCCGGACTTGGCCGCCCCGGCGGACGCGGCGAGCCCGGATGCCCGGATGCTCACGGCCGCCCCGGCCCGCGCGCTGCTGCTGATCCAGGCGCTCGGCGACGCCGCCGTGTCCGCACCCCTGTGGTGCCTGACCAGCGGAGCCGTCCAGGTGCCCGGCGCCGGGACGGCGATACGGCCCGATCAGGCACAGGTGTGGGGCATCGGCCTGGTGGCCGCGCTGGAGCACTCCGAGCGCTGGGGCGGCCTGGCCGACCTGCCCGAGACCCCCGACCCGAGGGTGCTGCGCGCGCTGTGCGGCGTGCTCGCCGGGAAGCGGGGCGAGGACCAGCTCGCGCTGCGCCCGTCCGGGGTGTTCGCCCGGCGGCTGGTACGGGTCGCCCGCAAGGCACCGCACGGCCGCCCGGCCTGGCAGCCGCGCGGAACCGTCCTGATCACCGGCGGCACCGGCGGTGTCGGCCGCCGCTTCGCCCGCCGGCTCGCGGCCGACGGCGCCGCGCACCTCGTCCTCACCAGCCGCCGGGGCCGCTCCGCGCCCGGCGCCGAGGAACTGGAGGCCGAGCTGACCGCCCTCGGCATACGGGTCACCATCGCGGCCTGCGATGTCGCGGACCGGGACGCGCTCGCCGCACTCGTCGCCCGGGTCACCGCCGACGGCGAGCCCGTGCGCGCCGTCGTCCACGCGGCCGGTACGACCGAGACCGCGCCGCTCGCCGAAACGGACCTGGACCTGCTGACCCGGCTCACCTCCGCGAAGGTGCTGGGCGCCCACCACCTGGACGACCTCTTCCGCGACACCGACCTGGACGCGTTCGTCCTCTTCTCCTCCGGCGCCGGAATCTGGGGCGGCGGCGGACAGGGCGCGTACGCGGCGGCCAACGCCTACCTCGACGCGCTCGCCCTGCGGCGCCGGGCCCGCGGACAAACCGCCCTGTCGGTGGCCTGGGGCCTGTGGGGCGGCGGCGGAATGGCCGCCGGCGAGGTCGGCGACCGGATCCTCAGCCGGGGCGTGCGGGTCATGGACCCGGACCGGGCGGTCGCCGCGCTCGCCCCCGCCACGGCGGGCACGGACCCGACCAGGATCGTCGCCGACATCGACTGGGAGGTCTTCGCACCCCAGTTCACCGCCGTGCGGCCCGCCCCGCTGCTCTCCGACCTGCCCGAGGTGCGGGAGGCGCTGGCCGAGCCGGACGGCACGCCGGCGGGACCGGCCGCCGGCACCGCCTCCTCGACGCTGCTCGACGGACTGAGCGAGGCGGAGCAGTACCCCGCCGTGCTGGATCTGGTCCGGACCCAGGCCGCCGCGGCGCTCGGCCACAGCGCGCCGGACGCCGTCGAGGCCGACCGCGCCTTCCGTGAGCTGGGCTTCGACTCGATGATGGCCGTCGAGCTGCGGAACCGGCTGAACACGGCGACGGGGCTGCGGCTGCCGAGCACGGTCGTCTTCGACCACCCGTCGGCCGCCTCCCTCGCCCGCTTCGTGCGCGCCCGGCTGCTGGGGCTGTCCGGTGACCCGGCCGAGGTGGAGCCCTCGCCGCCGGCGCTCCCGGGCGATGCCGACGCCGACGCGGAACCGGTGGCGATCGTGGGCATCGGTTGCCGTTACCCCGGCGGCGTCGGCTCCCCGGAGGACCTGTGGCGGCTGGTCGTCACGGGAACGGACGCGGTGTCGGGCTTCCCCGCCGACCGCGGCTGGGACCTGGAGGGGCTGTACGACCCGGACCCGGACGCGGTGGGCAAGTCGTACACCCGGTCCGGTGGTTTCCTGCACGACGCGGCGGAGTTCGACGCCGGGTTCTTCGGGATCTCGCCGCGTGAGGCGCTGGCGATGGATCCGCAGCAGCGGTTGCTGCTGGAGACGTCGTGGGAGGCGTTCGAGCGGGCGGGCATCGACCCGGCGTCGCTGCGCGGCAGCCGGACCGGCGTCTACATGGGCGCCATGGTCCAGGACTACGGGCACCGCCTGCACCAGGGCACGGCCGAGACGGAGGGCCACATCCTGACCGGCACCACCGGAAGCGTGGTCTCGGGCCGGCTGTCGTACACGTTCGGCCTGGAGGGGCCGGCCGTCACCGTCGACACCGGATGCTCCTCCTCCCTGGTCACCCTGCACCTCGCGGTGCGCGCGCTGCGCAGCGGTGAATGCTCCCTGGCCCTGGCCGGCGGAGTGACGGTCATGCCGACCCCCGGCCCCTTCATCGAGTTCAGCAGGCAGCGGGGGCTGGCGGCGGACGGCCGGTGCAAGGCGTTCGCCGAGGCCGCCGACGGCACGGGCTGGTCCGAGGGTGTGGGCGTGCTGGTGGTGGAGCGGTTGTCGGACGCCCTGCGGCTGGGGCACCCGGTGCTGGCCGTGGTCCGGGGGAGTGCGGTCAACCAGGACGGTGCGAGCAATGGTCTGACGGCGCCGAACGGGTTGTCGCAGCAGCGGGTGATCCGGCAGGCGCTGGCGGATGCCCGGCTGAGCCCGGCGGACGTGGACGTGGTCGAGGCGCACGGGACGGGGACGCGGCTGGGCGACCCCATCGAGGCCCAGGCACTGCTGGCCACCTACGGCCAGGAACGGACTGGCGAAGTGCCCCTGTTCCTGGGCTCGTTCAAGTCGAACGTCGGTCATACACAGGCGGCCGCGGGCGTGGGTGGGGTCATCAAGATGGTGATGGCGCTGCGTAATGGTGTGCTGCCGAAGACCCTGCACGTGGACGCGCCGTCGTCGCACGTGGACTGGTCGGCCGGTGCGGTGGAGCTGCTGACCGAGGAACGGGAGTGGCCCGACGTCGACCGCCCCCGCCGGGCCGGTGTGTCCGCGTTCGGCGTCGGCGGGACCAACGCGCACGTCGTCATCGAACAGCCGCCCGTGACCACGCCTGACGACTCCGGGCCCGAGGACGGTGCACCCGGTGTGGTGCCGTGGGTGGTGTCGGGCAAGTCGGAGGGGGCGTTGCGGGCGCAGGCGGAGGCTCTGCGCGCGTTCGTGGCCGGGCGTGCTGATGTGGATCTGGCTGGTGTGGCGGCTGGGTTGGTGGGGTCGCGGTCGGTGTTCGAGCACCGGGGTGTGGTGGTCGGTCGGGATCGGGATGAGGTGTTGGCGGGTTTGGGGGCGTTGGCGTCGGGGGGTGTGGCGCCGGGTGTGGTGACGGGTGTGGGTGTCGCCGGTCGGCGTGTGGTGTTCGTGTTTCCTGGTCAGGGGTCGCAGTGGGTGGGTATGGCGGCTGGGTTGTGGGAGTCGTCGGGGGTGTTCGCGGGGGCGATGGAGCGGTGTGAGGCCGCGTTGGCTCCGTTCGTGGACTGGTCGTTGTCGGCGGTGGTGCGGGGAGAAGCGGACGCGCCGGGGTTGGACCGGGTGGATGTGGTGCAGCCGGTGTTGTTCGCGGTGATGGTGTCGTTGGCGGAGTTGTGGCGGTCGTGTGGTGTGGTGCCGGCGGCTGTGGTGGGGCATTCGCAGGGGGAGATCGCGGCTGCTGCGGTGTCGGGTGCGTTGTCGTTGGAGGACGCGGCGCGGGTGGTGGCGTTGCGGAGCAAGGCGTTGGGTGTGCTGGCGGGGCGTGGCGGGATGGTGTCCGTGGCGCTTCCCGTCCATGAGGCTCAGGGCTTGTTGGGTGAGGGGTTGTCGGTGGCCGCCGTCAACGGGCCGGCCTCCACGGTGGTCTCCGGTGACGTGGATGCGCTGGAAATGCTGTTGGCGCGCTGTGAGGCCGATGGTGTCCGGGCCCGTCGTATCCCGGTGGACTACGCCTCGCACTCCGCTCATGTCGAGCAGATCCGTGAGGAGTTGCTGGCACTGCTGGAGCCGGTGCGGCCCCGGGCAGGGCAGGTGCCGTTGTATTCGTCGGTGACGGGCCAGGTCGTCGATGGCTCGGAGTTGGATGCCGGGTACTGGTACACGAATCTGCGTCGGACGGTTGATTTCCATGGTGCGACGAGGGCTCTTCTCGCGGATGGTTTTGACGCGTTCGTGGAGGTGAGTGCGCATCCGGTGCTGACGGCGTCGGTGGAGGAGAGTGCCGAGGAGGCGGATGCCGGGGCGGTGGTGCTGGGCACCCTGCGTCGTAACGAGGACGAGCAGCGGCGTTTCACCCTCGCCCTGGCGGAGGCTTTCGTGGCGGGGCTGGACGTCGACTGGGGTCTTGAGGGCCGGATGTCGGACTTCTTGGAGTTGCCGACGTATGCGTTCCAGCGGGAGCGGTACTGGCTTGAGCCGGTCCGGTCGGGTGGGGGTGATCCTGCTGATCTGGGTCTGGAGGGGCTTGGGCACGGTTTGTTGGGTGTGTTGGTGCCGGTGCCGGATTCCGATGGTGTGGTGCTGACGGGGTCGTTGTCGTTGCGGTCGCGGCCGTGGCTGGCGGAGCACGCGGTGTTCGGTACGGCGTTGCTTCCGGGGACGGCCTTCGTGGAGATGGCCCTCCGCGCCGGAGCGGAAGCCGGCACCCCCGTGGTGCGGGACCTGGTGCTGGAGGCGCCGCTGCTGGTGCCGGACCAGGGCGAGGCACGGCTCCACGTGAGCGTGGGCGGAGTGGACGAGGACGGTTGCCGGACGCTGGTGGTGCGCTCCCGTACCGACCGGGATTGGACGGTGCACGCCCGGGGCCTCCTGGCTCCCGAGGCGGTGGACGAGCCCGTCCTCCCGCCGGTGGCGTGGCCGCCGGTGGGCGTGGAGTCGGTGGATGTCTCGGCGTTGTACGAGGATTTCGGTGCCGCCGGGTATGACTATGGGCCTCTTTTCCGGGGTGTGCGTGCGGTGTGGCGCGGGGCCGGGGAGGTGTTCGCGGAGGTCGAGTTGCCGTCCGGTGGCGGTGAGGGCTTTGCGTTGCATCCGGCGTTGCTGGACGCGGCTCTGCACGCGTTGGTGTTGATCGATCCGGATGCGGATGGTGTCGGTGTGCCGAGGCTGCCGTTCTCGTGGGCGGGTGTGTCGCTGGTGTCCTCCGGTGCGAGGGCGCTGCGTGTGCGGATCGCGGAGGCGGGCGAGGGCGCGGTGTCCTTGTCGGCGACCGATGCGGCGGGACGGCCGGTGGTGTCCGTGGACTCCCTGGCGCTGCGCGCCGTCAGTCCTGAGCAACTGCGGGCCGGGCAGGAGGGCCTGTACCGGGTGGAGTGGCAGCCAGTCCAGGCCGCTTCCGCGTCCGCGACTGATGGTGACCACCTGGTCCTGGGTGCCGACCTGGACCTGTCCGCTCTCGGTGACTCCGTGCCCGGCATCGTCGTGGCCCCCGTCGTGACGGGTGAGTTCCCGGAGGAGGATCGCCTGGCCGGTGAGGCGCGGGCGGTCACCGGGCGGGTGCTCGGACTGGTGCAGCGGTTCCTGGGTGAGGAGCGGTGGTCGTCGTCGCGGTTGGTGGTGGTCACCCGTGGTGCGGTGGCGGTGCGGCCGGGCGAGGATGTGCCGGACCTGGCGGCCGCGCCGGTGTGGGGGCTGGTGCGCTCGGCGCAGCGGGAGCACCCCGACCGGCTGTGGCTGGTCGACGGGGCCGAGCCGGAGTCGGTGTCCACGCTGCCGCTGAAGCGGGAGCCTCAGTTGGCGGTGCGGGACGGCGCGTTGTTCGCGCCGAGGCTGGTGCGGCACCGTCCTTCCGCCGCCGACGCGGGCGCGGGTCTGGCCGGGACGGTGCTGCTGACGGGTGGTACCGGCACCGTGGGTGCCCTGGTGGCCCGGCATCTGGTCGTCGCGCATGGTGTGCGGGATCTGCTGCTGACCAGCCGGCGTGGTGAACGGGCGCCGGGTGTCGCCGGATTGGTGTCCGAGCTGACCGGGTTGGGTGCCCGGGTGACGGTCGTGGCCTGTGATGTGGCGGACGCCGATGCGCTGGCCGGTGTGCTGGCGGGGATCCCGGAGGACCGGCCGCTGTCGGCGGTGGTCCACGCGGCGGGTGTGCTGGACGACGCCGTGGTCACCGGACTGACGCCCGGCCACCTGGACCGGGTGCTGCGGCCGAAGGTCGACGCCGCGCTCAACCTGCACCGGCTCACCCGCCACCACCCCCTCAAGGCGTTCATCCTCTTCTCGGGAGCGGCGGCCACCTTCGGGAGCGCAGGGCAGGCGCACTACGCGGCGGCCAACATGTTCCTGGAGGCGCTGGCGGCACACCGTGCGGCGGCCGGGCTGCCCGGAACCGCCCTCGGCTGGGGCTTCTGGGCCGAGCGCAGCGAGATGACGGAACACCTCGACACGGTCGCGATGCGCCGCATCTCCGGGATCGGCCTCGCCGAGATGACCTCGGAGCAGGGGCTCGGACTGTTCGACGCGGCGGTGGCCGCCGGGCAGGCGTTCGTCCTGCCCGCCCTGCTCAACGAGGCGAGCCTGCGGGAGCAGGCCGCCGCCGGCAGCCTGCCGGCCGTCCTGCGGGAACTGGTCCGCAGGCCCGCGCGGCAGGCCGCCGCCCCGGCGGACACCGGTCCGGTCACGGACGCCGGCACGCTGGCCGAGCGGCTGGCGGCGGCCCCCGAGGCGGAGCGGACGGAGCAACTGCGCGCCTTGGTCTGCGCCCAGGCCGCCGGGGTCCTCGGCCACGCGTCGGCGACCGCCGTCCAGGCCCACCAGACCTTCAAGGAGCTGGGGTTCGACTCCTTGGGCGCGGTGGAGCTGCGCAACCGCCTGATGCGGGCCACGGGCCTGCGCCTGTCGGCCACGCTGGCCTTCGACTATCCGACACCGGCCGCGCTCGCCGACCACCTGTGGGACGCGCTGCGGCCGGACGAGGAGACGTTGGCCGACCGGGTGCTGGGCGACCTCGACGAACTGGAGTCGGCGCTCGCCACGCTGGCCCCCGACGAACAGGCCCGCGACCGCGTCCTGAGCCGGATGCAGCAACTCGTCGCCAAGCACCTCGGTGCCGGGTCCGCAGCCGACGGCGAACCGTCGGGCGCCGAACGGTTCGACGCGGCCAGCGACGACGAGCTGTTCGACTTCCTCGACAAAGGCATCTGACACCGGGGCCGGGCGACGGACCGCCAGAACTTTCACGCAAGGGGGAGAAAGTGAACACCGAGGACAAGCTGCGCTCGTACCTCAAGCAGGCTGCCGCCGATCTGCACGACACCCGTGAGCGCCTGCGCAAGGCGCAGGACGACGCCCACGAGCCGGTGGCGATCGTGGGGATGGGGTGCCGGTTCCCGGGTGGGGTGGGTTCGCCGGAGGAGTTGTGGCGGCTGGTGGTGTCCGGTGCGGACGCCGTGTCGTCGTGGCCGGCGGACCGGGGCTGGGACGTGGAAGGGTTGTACGACCCGGATCCGGACGCGGTGGGCAAGTCGTACTCGCGGTCGGGTGGTTTCCTGTACGACGCGGCGGAGTTCGACGCCGACTTCTTCGGTATCTCTCCTCGCGAGGCCCTGGCGACCGACCCGCAGCAGCGGTTGCTGCTGGAGACATCCTGGGAGGCGTTCGAGCGGGCGGGCATCGACCCGGCGTCGCTGCGCGGCAGCCGTACCGGCGTCTACATGGGTCTGATGTACCAGGACTACGGGTCCCGGGTCGGCAAGGCCCCCGAGGAACTGGAGGGCTACCTCCTCAACGGCAGCGCGGGGAGCATCGCCGCGGGCCGGTTGTCGTACACGTTCGGTCTGGAAGGGCCGGCGGTGACGGTGGACACGGCGTGTTCGTCGTCGTTGGTGGCGTTGCACCTGGCGGTGCAGGCGCTGCGGCGGGGTGAGTGCTCGATGGCGTTGGCGGGCGGTGCCACGGTGATGTCGTCGCCCGGCCTGTTCGTGGAGTTCAGCCGACAGCGCGGCATGTCTCCCGACGGGCGGTGCAAGGCGTTCGCCGAGGCCGCCGACGGCACGGGTTGGGCCGAAGGTGTGGGCGTCCTCGTCGTGGAGCGGTTGTCGGACGCCCTGCGGTTGGGGCATCCGGTGCTGGCCGTGGTGCGGGGGAGTGCGGTCAATCAGGACGGTGCGAGCAATGGTCTGACTGCGCCGAACGGTCCTTCGCAGCAGCGGGTGATCCGGCAGGCGCTCGCCGACGCCCGGCTCACCGCCGCCGACGTGGACGCCGTGGAGGCGCACGGGACGGGGACGCGGCTGGGCGATCCCATCGAGGCGCAGGCGCTGCTGGCCACCTACGGGCAGGAGCGGCCCGGTGATCGGCCGCTGTACCTCGGCTCGTTGAAGTCGAACATCGGGCACGCTCAGGCGGCTGCGGGTGTGGGTGGGGTCATCAAGATGGTGATGGCGCTGCGTAATGGTGTGCTGCCGAAGACCCTGCATGTGGATGTGCCGTCGTCGCACGTGGACTGGTCGGCGGGTGCGGTAGAGCTGCTGACCGAGGATCGTGAGTGGCCCGACGTCGACCGCCCCCGCCGGGCCGGTGTGTCCGCGTTCGGTGCCAGTGGCACGAACGCGCATGTGATCGTGGAGCAGGGTCCCGAGCCGGAGGTCGTCGCCTCCGTCGAGTCCCGGGGGCTGCTTCCGTGGGTGGTGTCGGGCAAGTCGGAGGGGGCGTTGCGGGCGCAGGCGGAGGCTCTGCGTGCGTTCGTGGTCGGGCGTGCTGATGTGGATCTGGCTGGTGTGGCGGCTGGGTTGGTGGGGTCGCGGTCGGTGTTCGAGCACCGGGGTGTGGTGGTCGGCCGGGATCGGGATGAGGTGTTGGCGGGTCTGGGGGCGTTGGCGTCGGGGGGTGTGGCGCCGGGTGTGGTGACGGGTGTGGGTGCCGGCGGTCGGCGTGTGGTGTTCGTGTTTCCTGGTCAGGGGTCGCAGTGGGTGGGTATGGCGGCTGGGTTGTGGGAGTCGTCGGGGGTGTTCGCGGGGGCGATGGAGCGGTGTGAGGCCGCGTTGGCTCCGTTCGTGGACTGGTCGTTGTCGGCGGTGGTGCGGGGTGAGGAGGGTGCGCCGGGGTTGGACCGGGTGGATGTGGTGCAGCCGGTGTTGTTCGCGGTGATGGTGTCGTTGGCGCAGTTGTGGCGGTCGTGTGGTGTGGTGCCGGCGGCTGTGGTGGGGCATTCGCAGGGTGAGATCGCGGCTGCTGCGGTGTCGGGTGCGTTGTCGCTGGAGGACGCGGCGCGGGTGGTGGCGTTGCGGAGCAAGGCGTTGGGTGTGCTGGCGGGGCGTGGCGGGATGGTGTCCGTGGCGCTACCCGTCCATGAGGCTCAGGGTTTGCTGGGTGAGGGGTTGTCGGTGGCCGCCGTCAACGGGCCGGCCTCCACGGTGGTCTCCGGTGACGTGGATGCGCTGGAAGTGCTGTTGGCGCGCTGTGAGGCCGATGGTGTCCGGGCCCGTCGTATCCCGGTCGACTACGCCTCGCACTCCGCTCATGTCGAGCAGATCCGCGACGACTTGAAGGACCTCCTCCAGGCCGTACGACCCCGGGCGGGGCAAGTGCCGTTCTACTCCTCGGTCACCGGTCAGGTGGTGGACGGCTCCGAGCTGGACGGGGAGTACTGGTACACGAATCTGCGTCGGACGGTTGATTTCCATGGTGCGACGAGGGCTCTTCTCGCGGATGGTTTTGACGCGTTCGTGGAGGTGAGTGCGCATCCGGTGCTGACGGCGTCGGTGGAGGAGAGTGCCGAGGAGGCGGATGCCGGGGCGGTGGTGCTGGGCACCCTGCGTCGTAACGAGGACGAGCAGCGGCGTTTCACCCTCGCCCTGGCGGAGGCTTTCGTCGCGGGGCTGGACGTCGACTGGGGTCTTGAGGGCCGGATGTCGGACTTCTTGGAGTTGCCGACGTATGCGTTCCAGCGGGAGCGGTACTGGCTTGAGCCGGTCCGGTCGGGTGTGGGTGATCCTGCTGATCTGGGTCTGGAGGGGCTTGGGCACGGTTTGTTGGGTGTGTTGGTGCCGGTGCCGGATTCCGATGGTGTGGTGCTGACGGGGTCGTTGTCGTTGCGGTCGCGGCCGTGGCTGGCGGAGCACGCGGTGTTCGGTACGGCGTTGCTTCCGGGGACGGCCTTCGTGGAGATGGCCCTCCGCGCCGGGGCCGAGGTCGGTGCCGGGACCGTGGAGGAACTGGTGCTGGAGGCACCGCTGCTGCTCGCGGACGAGGAGGACGTCCGTCTGCACGTGAGCGTGGCCGGCGCGGACGACTCCGGACGCCGTGCGGTCGTCGTCCGCTCCCGCTCCGGGGACGAGGAGTGGACCGTCCACGCGCGCGGAGTGGTCGCGCCCCCCGCCCCCGGTGAGCAGGCCGCTCCCGTCGTCTGGCCGCCGGTGGGTGCGGAACCGGTGGATGTCTCGTCGCTGTATGACGATTTCGGTGCTGCCGGGTATGACTATGGGCCTCTTTTCCGGGGTGTGCGTGCGGTGTGGCGCGGGGCCGGGGAGGTGTTCGCGGAGGTCGAGTTGCCGTCCGGTGGCGGTGAGGGCTTCGCGTTGCATCCGGCGTTGCTGGACGCGGCTCTGCACGCGCTGGTGTTGATCGATCCGGATGCGGATGGTGTCGGCGTGCCGCGGCTGCCGTTCTCGTGGGCGGGTGTGTCGCTGGTGTCCTCCGGTGCGAGGGCGCTGCGCGTGCGGATCGCCGAGGCGGGCGAGGGCGCGGTGTCCCTGGCGGCGACCGATACGGCGGGACGGCCGGTGGTGTCCGTGGACTCCCTGGCGCTGCGCGCCGTCAGCCCCGAGCAACTGCGGGCCGGACAGGAGCACCTCTACCGCCTGGAGTGGCAGCAGGTTCCGGCCGCGCCCACGACCGCCGACGGCTGCCTCGTCCTCGATCCCGACCTGGAACTCCCGACCCTCGGCGAGCCGGCGCCCGGCATCGTCGTGGCCCCGGTCGTGACGGGTGAGGACGATGTGGCCGGGGAGGCGCGCACGATCACCGCCCGGGTCCTGGCGCTGGTGCAGCGCTTCCTGAGCGAAGAGGCTTGGGCTTCCTCGCGGTTGGTGGTGGTCACCCGTGGTGCGGTGGCGGTGCGGCCGGGCGAGGATGTGCCGGACCTGGCGGCCGCCCCGGTGTGGGGGCTGGTGCGCTCGGCGCAGCGGGAGCACCCCGACCGGCTGTGGCTGGTCGACGGCGCCGACGAGGCGAAGGCCGCGAGTCTCGCCGTAGGAGACGAGCCTCAGTTGGCGGTGCGGGACGGGGCGTTGTTCGCGCCGAGGCTGGTGCGGCACCGTGCGTCCACCGCCGACGCGGGCGCGGGTCTGGCCGGGACGGTGCTGCTCACGGGTGGTACCGGCACCGTGGGTGCCCTGGTGGCCCGGCATCTGGTCGTCGCGCATGGTGTGCGGGATCTGCTGCTGACCAGCCGGCGTGGTGAACGGGCGCCGGGTGTCGCCGGGTTGGTGTCCGAGCTGACCGGGTTGGGTGCCCGGGTGACGGTCGTGGCCTGTGATGTGGCGGACGCCGATGCGCTGGCCGGTGTGCTGGCGGGGATCCCGGAGGACCGGCCGCTGTCGGCGGTGGTCCACGCGGCGGGTGTGCTGGACGACGCCGTGGTCACCGGACTGACGCCGGGCCACCTGGACCGGGTGCTGCGGCCGAAGGTCGACGCCGCGCTCAACCTGCACCGGCTCACCCGCCACCACCCCCTCAAGGCGTTCATCCTGTTCTCCTCCGCGGCCGGTGTGCTCGGCAGCCCCGGGCAGGGCAACTACGCGGCGGCCAACGTGTTCCTGGACGCCCTCGCCGCGCACCGTGCCGCGGCCGGGCTGCCGGCGCTGTCCCTGCCGTGGGGGCTGTGGAGCGAGCGCAGCGAACTGACGGCGTCGGTCACCGAGGCGGGCGGGTCCGGGGTGCTGGGCCTGTCGTCCGAGGAGGCGCTCAGGCTCCTCGACGCGGCATGGGGGTCCGCCGAACCCGTGCTGGCGCCGGTCCGCCTCGACCACGCGGTGCTCCGCCGCCAGGACGCGCTGTCGCCCGTGCTGCGGCACGAGGTGCGCCGCCCCGGGAACGCCGGGCGGACCGCCGTACGGGCCGCGACCACGTCCGCCCGGGAACGGCTGCTCGGGCTGCCGGAGGAGGAGCGCGGGGCGGCCCTGCTGGACCTGGTGCGCACCCACGCCGCCGCCGTGCTGGGGCACACCGCGACCGGTTCGGTGACGGCGGAACGCGCCTTCAAGGAGCTGGGCTTCGACTCCCTCACCGCCGTCCAGTTGCGCAACCGGCTGAGCGCGGCGACCGGGGTGAAGCTCCCGCCGACCGTCGTGTTCGACCACCCGACCCCGGCCGACCTGGCCGACCACCTCCACGGCGGACTGTTCGGCGCCGGTGAGGAGCCGCGGACCGACTCCGTCGGCGTTCTCGCGGAGCTGGACCGGCTGGAGTCCGCCCTGCTCTCCTCCGCCGCCCGGCTCGCGGACCCGGAGCAGGTGTCGTCCCGGCTGCGCGCCCTCGCCGCGAAGGTCGCGGGCGCGGGGGACGGCGGCGCGGACATCGACCAGGAAATCGCCTCGGCCACAGCTGACGAGCTGCTCGGCCTCATCGACAAGGAATTCGGCTCCGTGTGACCCGGACCCGTCCCGGGCGATGAGCGGCACCTTCCACGCGATCTTCGAAAGGCATTGGGCAAGGCGATGGCAGAGCAGGAAAAACTCCTTGAGTACCTGAAGCGGATGACGGCCGACCTCCGGCAGGCGAACCAGAGGCTCGGCGACGTCGACGCCAAGGCGCACGAGCCGGTGGCCATCGTCGGGATCGGCTGCCGGTTCCCCGGCGGGGTGCGGTCACCGGAGGAGCTGTGGGAGCTGGTGGCGGGCGGCTCGGACGCGATCTCCGGGTTCCCCGTCGACCGGGGCTGGGACCTGGACGGTCTCTACGACCCGGACCCGGAGGCGCGCGGGAAGGTCTACGCCCGCGAGGGCGGTTTCCTGCACGACGCGGCGGAGTTCGACGCCGGGTTCTTCGGGATATCGCCGCGTGAGGCGCTGGCGATGGATCCGCAGCAGCGGCTGCTGCTGGAGACGTCGTGGGAGGCCGTCGAGCGGGCGGGCATCGACCCGGCGTCGCTGCGCGGCAGCCGTACCGGCGTCTACATGGGCCTGATGTACCACGACTACGCCGTCCACGCCGCCGGGGTGCCGGAGGACCTGGAGGGTCACCTCGGCACCGGCACGGCGGGCAGCATCGCGGCCGGACGCATCGCGTACACCTTCGGTTTGGAGGGCCCCACCCTCACGGTGGACACGGCGTGTTCGTCGTCGCTGGTCACCCTGCACCTGGCGGTGCAGGCGCTGCGGCGGGGCGAGTGTGAGATGGCGCTGGCGGGCGGGGTGACGGTGATGTCGTCGCCGGCCGCGTTCCTGGACTTCAGCCGGCAGCGAGGGCTGTCCCCGGACGGGCGGTGCAAGGCGTTCGCGGAGGACGCGGACGGCACCGGCTTCGGCGAGGGTGTGGGCGTCCTCGTCGTGGAGCGGTTGTCGGACGCCCTGCGGTTGGGGCATCCGGTGCTGGCCGTGGTGCGGGGGAGTGCGGTCAATCAGGACGGTGCGAGCAATGGTCTGACTGCGCCGAACGGTCCTTCGCAGCAGCGGGTGATCCGCCAGGCGCTCGCCGATGCCCGGCTCAGCGCCGCCGACGTGGACGCGGTGGAGGCGCACGGGACGGGGACGCGACTGGGCGACCCGATCGAGGCCCAGGCACTCCTCGCGACCTACGGGCAGGAACGCCCCGCCGGACAGCCCTTGTTCCTGGGGTCGTTGAAGTCGAACATCGGGCACGCTCAGGCTGCCGCCGGTGTGGGTGGGGTCATCAAGATGGTGATGGCGCTGCGCAATGGTGTGCTGCCGAAGACCCTGCACGTGGACGCGCCGTCGTCGCACGTGGACTGGTCGGCGGGCGCGGTGGAGCTGCTGACCGAGCGGCGGGAGTGGCCCGACGTCGACCGGCCGCGCCGGGCCGCCGTGTCCTCCTTCGGGCTGAGCGGCACCAACGCCCACGTCATCCTCGAACAGGTCACCGCTCCGGAACCGGAAGCGGTCTCCCGCCCGCCGCACGGGTCGCTGCCCTGGGTGCTGTCGGCCAAGTCCGAGGCGGCGCTGCGCGCGCAGGCCGAGCGGCTGCACGCCTTCGTCGCCGAGCGACCCGGACTCGACCTGGTCGACACCGCGTACTCGCTGCTGCGCCGCCGCGCCGGCTTCGACCACCGGGCGGTCGTCCTGGCCGGGGACCGCGCCGGACTGCTGGCCGGCCTCGCCGCCCTGGCCGCCGGCGAACCCTCCCCGCACGTGGTCCGGGGCACGCGCGACGACGGCAGACTGGCCTTCCTGTTCACCTTCCAGGGCAGCCAGCGCCTCGGCATGGGCCGCGAGTTGTACGGCGCCTTCCCCGCCTACGCGGCGGCCTTCGACGAGGTGTGCGCCGCCCTCGACCCACGTCTCGGACGGCCGCTGAAGGACATCGTCTTCGCGGCCGAGGACACCCCCGAGGCCGCGCTGCTGGCCCAGGCCGAGTACGGCCACCCGGCGGTGTTCGCCCTGGAGGTCGCCCTCTACCGGCTCCTCGAACACTGGGGCATCCGGCCCGACGTCGTCTTCGGCGGCTCCAACGGCGACTCGGCCCTCCTGCACGTGACCGGGGCGCTGTCCCTGGAGGACGCGGCGGCCTTCGTCACCACCCGGGGCCGGCTGCTCCAGCAGACCCCGCCCGGCGGCACCATGGTCGCGATCGAGGCGTCCGAGGAGGAGGTCCGCGCCTCCCTGGAGGGCCGCACCGGCACCGTGGACATCGCCCTGGTCAACGGCCCCCGCCAGGTCGTCGTCTCCGGTGACGAGGAACTCGTCGCGCGCATCGGCGAGGAATGGCGGGCCGCCGGCCGGCGCACCCACCGGATGTCCTTCGGCCGGGCGTTCCACTCCGCGCACATGGAACCGGTCCTCGAACCGTTCGTCGCCGCCGTCCGGGGCCTGGACCTCCACCGGCCGCGCATTCCCGTCGTCAACTGCCTCGACGGCCGGCTCGCCGACCCGGACGAGCTGTGCTCCCCGGAATACTGGGGCCGCCACGTCCGGGGCGCCGTACGGTTCCTGGACGGCATGCGCACCCTGGAGGCCGAGGGCGTGCGCACCTACCTGGAACTCGGCCCGGTCGCGATGCAGTCCCTGATGGGCCGCGAATGCCTCGCCGAGGACAGCGACGCCGTGCTGCTGCCCACCCTCGCCGAGGGCCGCCCCGAGCCCGACACCCTGCTGACGGCCCTCGCCCACCTGTACGCGCGCGGCGCCGACATCGACGCCGACGCCTTCTTCGGGCACCTCGCCCCGCGCCGCACCGACCTGCCCACCTACGCCTTCGACCACGCCCACTACTGGCTCGCCGACTCCCCGGCCACCGGCCCCGCCCGCCCCGCCGAACTGGGCCTCGGCGCCGCCGACCACCCCCTGCTGGGCGCGGCGGTGTCGGTGGCCGGCGCCGACGAACTGCTGCTCACCGGGCGGCTGTCGGTGCGCACCCACCCGTGGCTCGCGGACCACGCGGTGGCCGGTACGGTGCTGCTGCCCGGCACCGCCCTCGCCGACCTGGCGCTCCACGCGGCCGACCTGTCCGGCTGCCGCGAGATCGGGCAGCTGACCCTGGAGTCCCCGCTCGTCCTGCCCGAACACGGCGCCGTACAGGTCCAGTTGGCCGTCGCGGCCGCCGACGGGACGGGCCGCAGGGAACTGACCGTCTTCGCCCGGCCCGACGACGCGCCCGACCGGCCCTGGACCCGGCACGCCACCGCCACCCTGATCCCGGGCGGCCCCGGCGAACCCGGCTTCGACCTCGCCGTCTGGCCGCCGCGGGACGCCCGGCCGCTGCCCGTGGACACCCTGTACGACGACCTCGCCGCCGCCGGGCTCGACTACGGCCCCGCCTTCCGGGGCGTCCGCGCGGCCTGGCGGCGCGGCACCGAGATCTACGCCGAGGTCGCCCTGACCGGCGAGCCGGCCGAGGGCTACGGCGTCCACCCCGCCCTGCTGGACAGCGCGCTGCACGCCTGGAGCCTCGCCGCACCGGCCGGCCGGGACCGGCCGCGGCTGCCGTTCCACTGGTCCGGCGTACGGCTCCACGCGACCGGCGCCGACACGCTCCGGGTGCGGCTGGCCCCGGCCGGCCAGGACGCGATGAGCCTCGCGGTCGCCGACCCGACCGGAGCGCCGGTGGCGTCCGTCGACGTGCTGACGGTACGCCCCGTCACCGCCGACGCGCTGCGCACCCCGCCCGTCGCGGACGCCCTGTACCGGCTCGACTGGCTGCCCGCGGACCCGGCGGAGCCGCTGGCCCCCGGCCGCTGGGCCGGCGTCGGCCCCGCCGCGGACGACCACTACCCGGACCTGGCGGCCCTCGCCGCCGCGCTCGACGACGGGACGCCCCTGCCGGACGCCGTCGTCGTCCACGAGCGTCCCGGACCGAACGACCTGCACGACGCCGTCCACCGCACGCTGCGGCTGCTGCGCGACTGGCTGGCCGACGACCGCTTCGCCGCCGCCCGCCTGGTCCTCGTCACCGGCGGCGCGACGGGGGAGCAGGTCACCCACCCGGCCGCCGCCGCGCTGCACGGCCTGGTCCGCTCCGCGCAGACCGAGCACCCCGGCCGGTTCGTCCTGGTCGACACCGACCGGCCCGAAGCCCCGCCGACGGAGGCCGTGCTCGGCACCGAGCCGCAGTTCCGCGTCCGCGCCGGCACCTGGTCGGTGGCCCGGCTGGTACGGGCGGAGGCCACCGGCGGGGCCCCGGCCGCCGCGGAGTCCACAACGTCCGCCCCCGCCTTCCGCCCCGGCGGAACCGTGCTGATCACCGGCGGCACCGGCACCCTCGGCGCCGCCCTGGCGCGGCATCTGGTGACGGCGCACGGGGTGCGGCACCTGCTGCTCACCAGCCGGCGGGGCCCGGCCGCGGAGGGCGCCGAGGAACTGGTGGCCGACCTGGGCGCGCTCGGCGCCACCGTGTCGGTCGTCGCCTGCGACGTGGCCGACCGGACCGCCCTCGCCGCGACCCTCGCCGGCATCCCCGCCGCACACCCGCTGACCGGCGTCGTGCACGCGGCCGGGGTCGTCGCCGACGGGCTGCTGGAATCCCTCACCCCGGAGCAGGCCGACGCGGTGCTGCGGCCCAAGGCCGACGCCGCACTGCACCTCCACGCACTCACCCGGGACGCGGACCTGGACCAGTTCGTGCTGTTCTCCTCCGCCGCCGGGGTGTTCGGCGGCGCGGGACAGGGCGCGTACGCGGCGGCCAACGCCTTCCTGGACGGCCTGGCCGCCCACCGCCGCGCGGCCGGCCTGCCCGCGCTGTCGCTGGCCTGGGGCCTGTGGGGCGAGCGCAGCGGCATCACCGGCCACCTGGCCGGGACGGACCTCGCGCGCATCGAACGGGCCGGGTTCGTCCCGCTCACCGTCCAGGACGGACTCGCGCTCTTCGACGCCTGCCTCACCGCCGGCCGGGCGGCCCTGCTGCCGATGCGCCTGGACACCGCGCCCCGCCCCGGCCGGGAGGTGCCGCCGCTGCTCGGCGGGCTGGTCCGCACCGCCCGCCGCGCCGCCCGGACCGCCGCCGCGCCCGCCACGACGCTGCGCGACCGGCTGCTCGCACTGCCCGCCGCCGAACGCGACGGCCTGCTCCTCGACCTGGTCCGCACCCACGCCGCGACCGTCCTCGGCCACACGGCACCCGACGCCATCGGCGCCCGGCACACCTTCCGCGACCTCGGCGTCGACTCGCTCAGCGCCGTCGAACTGCGCAACGCGCTCAGCCCCCTCACCGGGCTGGCCCTGCCCCCCACCCTCGTCTTCGACTACCCGACCCCGGCCGCGCTGGCGGAGTACCTGCGCCGGGAAATCCTGGCCGAGCACGCCGACACCGACACCCCCCGGCCCGCTGCCGGCACCGGTGCGGAGGACGAGCCGGTGGCCATCGTCGGGATCGGCTGCCGGTTCCCCGGCGGGGTGCGGTCCCCGGAGGAGCTGTGGGAGCTGGTGGCGGGCGGTTCGGACGCGATCTCCGGGTTCCCCGTCGACCGGGGCTGGGACCTGGACGGTCTCTACGACCCGGACCCCGGCGTACGCGACAAGGTGTACACCCGCGAGGGCGGTTTCCTGCACGACGCCGCCGAGTTCGACGCGGCCTTCTTCGGGATCTCGCCGCGTGAGGCGCTGGCGATGGATCCGCAGCAGCGGTTGCTGCTGGAGACGTCGTGGGAGGCCGTCGAGCGGGCGGGCATCGACCCGGCGTCGCTGCGCGGCAGCCGTACCGGCGTCTACATGGGCCTGATGAACCGCGACTACCTCACCCGGCTGCGCGCCATCCCCGAGGAACTGGAGGCGTTCCGCGGCACCGGCACGGCGGGCAGTGTGGCGGCCGGCCGGCTGTCGTACACCTTCGGCCTGGAGGGCCCGGCCGTCACGGTCGATACGGCGTGTTCGTCGTCGCTGGTCACCCTGCACCTGGCGGTGCAGGCGCTGCGGCGGGGCGAGTGCTCGATGGCGTTGGCGGGCGGGGTGACGGTGATGTCGTCGCCGGCCGCGTTCCTGGACTTCAGCCGGCAGCGGGGGCTGTCCCCCGACGGGCGGTGCAAGGCGTTCGCCGAGGGCGCGGACGGCACCGGCTGGGCCGAGGGCGCCGGTGTGCTGGTGGTGGAGCGGTTGTCGGACGCCCTGCGGCTGGGGCATCCGGTGCTGGCCGTAGTGCGGGGCAGCGCCGTCAACCAGGACGGTGCGAGTAACGGGTTGACCGCGCCGAACGGTCCTTCGCAGCAGCGGGTGATCCGGCAGGCGCTCGCCGACGCCCGGCTCACCGCCGCCGACGTGGACGCGGTGGAGGCGCACGGGACGGGGACGCGGCTGGGCGATCCCATCGAGGCCCAGGCACTCCTCGCGACCTACGGGCAGGAACGCCCCGCCGGGCAGCCCCTGTATCTGGGGTCGTTGAAGTCGAACATCGGGCACGCTCAGGCTGCCGCCGGTGTGGGTGGGGTCATCAAGATGGTGATGGCGCTGCGCAATGGTGTGCTGCCGAAGACCCTGCATGTGGACGCGCCGTCGTCGCATGTGGACTGGTCGGCGGGCGCGGTGGAGCTGCTGACCGAGCGGCGGGAGTGGCCGGACGTCGACCGGCCGCGCCGGGCCGCCGTGTCCTCCTTCGGGCTGAGCGGCACCAACGCCCACGTCATCCTCGAACAGGCCCCCGCACCCGAAGGGGCCCCGCAGGCGGACCTCACCCCGGTCCCCTGGGTGGTTTCCGGCAAGACCGAGACGGCGCTGCGCGCGCAGGCCGAGCGGCTGCACGCCTTCGTCACCGCACGCCCCGGACTCGACCTGGCCGCGGCCGGGCACGCCCTGCTGACCACCCGGACCACGTTCGAACACCGCGCCGTGGTACTCGCCCAGGACCGCGCCGAACTCCTGCGCGGACTGGCCGCCGTGGCCGCCGGAGAACCCGCCGCCGAGGTCGCCGAGGGCCGGCGCGGCTCCGGCCGGCTCGCGGTCCTCTTCACCGGCCAGGGCAGCCAGCGCCTGGGCATGGGACGGGGGTTGTACGACACCTACCCCGTCTTCGCGACGGCCTTCGACGAGGTGTGCGCCGCCCTCGACCCGCATCTCGGGCGGCCCCTGAAGGACGTCGTCTTCGCCGGCGCGGACAGCCCCGAGGCCGGGTTGATCCATCGGACCGGGTTCACCCAGCCCGCCGTGTTCGCCCTGGAGGTCGCCCTCTACCGCCTCCTCGAACACTGGGGCGTCCGGCCCGACGCCGTGGCCGGGCACTCCATCGGCGAACTGGCCGCCGCACACGTCACCGGCGTCCTCTCGCTGCCGGACGCCGCCGCCCTGGTCGCGGCCCGCGGACGGCTGATGCAGGACCTGCCGGCGGGCGGCGCCATGATCGCCGTACAGGCCACCGAGTCCGAAGTCCTGCCCCTCATCGGCGAAAGGGCGGACCGGGTCGGCGTCGCCGCCGTCAACGGGCCCGCCGCCGTCGTCCTGTCCGGCGCCGAGGACGCCGTACTGGACATCGCCGAGCGGCTGCGCGAGCGGGGCCGCAAGACCAAGCGGCTGGAGGTCAGCCACGCCTTCCACTCACCGCTCATGGACCCCATGCTCGACGCCTTCGCCGAGGTGGCGCGGAGCGTCCGGTACGCCGGGGCCGGCACGCCGTTCGTCTCCACCGTGACCGGCGGACCGGTGCCGGCGGAGGAACCGGGCCGCCCCGAGTACTGGGTACGGCACGTACGGCAGCCCGTGCGCTTCCACGACGCCGTGACCGCCCTGGCAGCCGACGGGGTGACCACCTTCCTGGAGGTCGGCCCGGACGGCGTGCTGTCCGCGATGGGCCCCAACTGCCTTGCCGAAAACGCCGATTCGGTCACCTTCGTGCCGAGCCTGCGCGGTGGCGCCGACGAGGCGCGGAGCCTCGCCAAGGCCGTGATCCGGCTGCACGCGCACGGCGTCGCCGTGGACTGGGCGGCGTTCAGCGGCACCCCGGTGGACTGGTCGGCGGCGTTCGACGGCCTCCGACCGCCCCGCGCCGAGCTGCCCACCTACGCCTTCCAGCGGCAGCGGTACTGGCTCGACGCGCCGCCCGCCGGCCCGGAGGACCTGGGCGCGGCCGGGCTCGGCACGGCGGACCACCCGCTGCTGGGCGCCGCCGTCGAACTGCCCGGCACCGACGGGATGGTGTTCACCGGACGCCTCACCGCCGGCACCCACCCCTGGCTCGCCGGGCACACCCTCGGCGGAACGCCGGTGCTGCCCGCCTCGGCCGTGCTGGAGACCGTCCTGCGCGCCGGGGACGAGACCGGCTGCGGCGCGATCGGGGACCTCGCCCTGGACGCCCCGCTCGTCCTGCCGGCGCGGGGAGCGGTCCGGCTGCGCCTGACCGTCGGCCCGTTCGCCGACGGCCACCGCACCGTCGAACTGCACACGCGGCCCGAGAGCGCGTCCGGCCCCGGCGGCTGGACCCGCAACGCCCACGGCACCCTGCGCCCCGCCGGGCCGGCCCCGGCCGACGCCCCGGCCGCGGGCCCCGCCCCGGAAGGTCCCGCCGCCGAGACCCCGCCCACGGACACCACCCCCACCACCTGGCCCCCCACCGGCGCCGAACCGGTCGCGGCCGACGAGCTGTACGGGCTGCTCGCGGCGGCCGGGCTCGCGCACGGGCCGGCGCTCCGGGCCGTACGGGCCGTGTGGCGCCGGGACACGGAGCTGTTCGCCGAGGTCGCCCTCGGGGCGGACGAGGCGCGGGACGCGGACCGGTACGGCATCCACCCCGTCCTGCTGGACGGCGCGCTGCACCCGCTGGGCCTGACCGGTCCGGCCGGGCCGCTGCCCGTCACCTGGTCCGGCCTCACCCTGCACGCCACCGGGGCCACGAGCGTCCGGGTCCGGATCACCCCGGTCGCGCCGGACGCCGTCTCGGTGCTGCTGACCGACCCGGCCGGACTGCCGGTAGCCTCCGCCGACCGGGTGGGACTGGGCCCCGTACCGGCCGGCCCGCCCCGCCCGGCGGCGGACCGCACCGGCCCGGCGGCGGACCGCACCACCCCCGCGTCCCCGCCGGTCCGGCGCGCGGTCACGGCCGCGCCCGCCGCCGCGCCCGGGGCCCGGGAGCGGCTGCTCGCGCTGGCACCGGACGAGCGGGCCCGCGCCCTGCTGGACATCGTCCGCCGGGGCACCGCCGTGGTCTTCGGGCACGCCGGTCCCGACGACGTGGACCCGGGGCAGTCCTTCAAGGACATCGGCATCGACTCGCTCACCGCCGTGGAACTGCGCGACCGGGTGACGGCGGCCACCGGCCTCCAGGTACCGCCGACCGTGCTGTTCGACTGCCCCACCCCCGCCGCGCTCGCCGAGCGGCTGGCGGAGGAGGCCGCGGCCGAGCTGTCCGGTGTCCGCGCACTCCACCGCGAACTGGACCGGCTGGAGGAGCTGCTGGCCGCGCTGCCCGGCGCGGGCCCCGAACACGAGGAGATCCACGCCCGGCTGCGGGCCCTCACCGGCGCCCCGGAGCGGCCGGTGGACCGCCCGGCGGCGACCGACCTGGAGTCGGCCACCGCCGAGGAGATCTTCGACCTGCTGGACGCCGAACTGGAGTCGCCGTGAGCACGGAAACTGTGACCAACGAGGCGAAGTACCTCGACTACCTCAAGCGCGCGACGGCCGACCTGCGCGAGGCCCGGCGGCAGGTGCGCGAGCTGACCGAGAGCCGGCACGAACCGGTGGCGATCATCGGCATGAGCTGCCGCTATCCGGGCGGGGTCGAGGACCCGGACGGGCTGTGGGAGCTGGTGTCCGAGGGCCGGGACGCCATCACCGGCTTCCCGGACAACCGGGGCTGGCCGGACGACGTGGCGGGCCGGGGCGGATTCCTGCACCACGCCGACGAGTTCGACGCCGACTTCTTCGGCATCTCCCCGCGCGAGGCGCTGGCCATGGACCCCCAGCAGCGGCTGCTGATGGAGGCGGCCTGGGAGGTGTTCGAGGCGGCCGGGCTGGACCCGTCGGCCGTCCGGGGCGAACCGGTCGGCGTCTTCACCGGACTGAACCTGCACGACTACGCCACCCGGGCCGAGGCCATCCCCGCCGAGGCGATGGGCTACCTGAGCACCGGCAACTCCGGCAGCGTCGCCTCCGGGCGGATCGCCTACTTCCTCGGCCTGGAGGGACCGGCCCTCACCGTCGACACCGCCTGCTCCTCCTCCCTGGTGGCGCTGCACCTGGCCGCGCAGGCGCTGCGGCGCGGGGAGTGCGCGATGGCCCTGGCGGGCGGCGCCACCGTGATGAGCTCGCCCGGCGCGTTCGCGGACTTCGGCGCCCAGGGCGGGCTGGCCCCCGACGGCCGCTGCAAGTCGTTCGCCGCCGCGGCCGACGGCACCGCCTGGGGCGAGGGCGTGGGTCTGCTGTTGCTGGAACGGCTGTCCGACGCCCGGCGGCTCGGACACCCGGTGCTGGCCGTGGTGCGGGGCAGCGCGGTCAACCAGGACGGCGCCAGCAACGGCCTGACCGCGCCCAACGGCCGGGCCCAGCGCCGGGTGATCCGGCAGGCACTGGCCGACGCCCGGCTGAAGCCCGGGGACGTCGACGCCGTCGAGGCGCACGGCACCGGCACCCGGCTCGGCGACCCCATCGAGGCCCAGGCCCTGCTCGCCACCTACGGCCAGAACCGGCCGGCCGGACGGCCGCTGCGGCTCGGCTCGCTGAAGTCGAACATCGGTCACACCATGGCGGCGGCCGGCGTCGGCGGTGTGATCAAGATGGTGCAGGCCATGCGCCACGGCACCCTGCCCCGCACCCTGCACGTCGACGAGCCGTCCCCGCGGATCGACTGGTCGGCGGGGTCCGTCGAGCTGCTGACCGAGGCCCGGCCGTGGCCCCGCGCGGACCACCCGCGCCGCGCCGCCGTCTCCTCCTTCGGCATGAGCGGCACCAACGCCCACGTCATCCTGGAACAGCACGAGGAACCCGCCGAGCCCCCGGCACCCCCCGGCGAACCCGCGCCCGGCACGACGGCCACCGCGGCGACCACCGCGACGACCACCGCGGCGACCACCGCGGCGACCACCGCGGCGGCCCCGGCCGGAGCCGCCCCCGGGACGGCCCGGGCCGGCGCGGTCGCCCCCGGGACAGTCCCGGCCGGTGCCGCCGCCGCCGGCGTGGCCTCGGCCGGTGCCGCCACCGCCGCAACACCGGCCACGGCAAACCCGGAGGCGGCCGTCGGGGAGGCGGACCCGGCCGGACCGGCCCCCGCCGACGCACCCCCCGCCACCCCCCTCCCCTTCCTCCTCTCCGCCCGCACCCCCGCAGCCCTGCGGGCGCAGGCCGGCCGGCTGCGGGCGCATCTGGCCGAGCGTCCGGAGCTGTCCGTCGCCGACGTCGCCTGGTCGTTGGCCACCGGGCGGGCCGCGCTGGACCACCGCGCGGTCGTGGTCGCCGACGGCCGGGACGGGCTGCTGGCCCGGCTCGGCGCCCTGGCGGACGGGCAGGACGCCCCGGGGACGGTGCGCGGCGCCACCGCCGCCCGCGCGGCCGGCCGTACCGCCTTCGTCTTCCCCGGCCAGGGCTCCCAGTGGCCGGGCATGGCCACCGGGCTCGCCGCCGCCTCCCCGGTGTTCCGGGACCGCCTGCGGGCCTGCGAGGAGGCGCTCGCCCCGCACGTGGACTGGTCGCTGGCCGCCGTGCTGCGCGGCGAGCCGGACGCGCCCTCGCTGGACCGGGTGGACGTGGTCCAGCCCGCCCTGTTCGCCGTGATGGTGTCGCTGGCCGCCCTGTGGCGATCCTACGGCGTCGAGCCGGACGCCGTCGCCGGGCACTCGCAGGGCGAGATCGCGGCGGCCTGTGTCGCCGGCGCCCTGTCGCTGGAGGACGCCGCGCTGGTGGTCGCGCTGCGCAGCCGGGTACTGACCCGGCTGGCCGGAGGCGGCGGCATGGTGTCGGTCGCGCTCCCCGCCGGGCAGGTGACCCCCCGGCTCGCCCCGTGGGCGGACCGGCTCGCCGTCGCCGCCGTCAACGGCCCCGGCACCACCGTGGTGGCGGGCGAGGCCGCCGCCCTGGACGCGTTCCGCGCGGCCGCCGAGGCGGACGGGGTGCGGGTGCGCCGCATCCCGGTGGACTACGCCTCCCACTCGCCGCAGGTCGAGGCCGTCCGCGAGGACGTGCTCGCCCGGCTGGCCGCCGTCACGCCCAAGCCCGCCGACATACCCTTCTACTCGTCCGTCACCGGCACCCGGCTCACCGGCACCGAGCTGGACGCCGGGTACTGGTACCGCAACCTGCGCCGGACCGTGCGGTTCGAGGAGACGGTACGGCTGCTCGTCCAGGACGGCGTCCGGTACTTCGTGGAGGCGAGCCCGCACCCCGTGCTCGCCGGCGGCACCACGGAGACCGCCGAGACCACCGGGGCCGGGCACGCCGTCACGGTGACCGGCTCCCTGGTGCGCGACGAGGGACACCCCGGCCGCTTCCTGGCCTCGGCGGCCGAACTCCACGTGCGCGGCGGCGCCGTCGACTTCACCGCCGCCCTCCCGGCCGGACGGCGCGTGGAACTGCCCCGCTACGCCTTCCAGCGGCGCTCGTACTGGCTGGCGTCCACCCCCGCCGTCGCCCTGCCCGCCGCGTCCGCGCCCGCGCCCGCCGCCGCGGCGCAGGACACCGAGACGCTGCCCACACTCCTGGCCCGGCTCGCCGACGACACGGAACGGACGGCCGCGGTCACCGGCCACGTCCGCGCGGCCGCCGCCGCCGTCCTGGGCCACGCCGGCCCGGAGGACGTCGACCCGGACCGGTCCTTCGTGGAACTCGGGTTCGAATCCCTGACCGCGCTCCACCTGCGCAACCGGCTCCGCGACTCCACCGGGCTGCCGCTGCCCGCCACCCTGGTCTTCGACCACCCCACGGCGCGCGCGCTGGCCGCCCACCTCGCCGAGCGGCTGGCCGGCACGCCCGGCGAACCGGCCGGCGACCCGCTGACCGGGCTGTTCCGGCAGGCCCACCGCACCGGCAGACTCACCGAGGGCTTCACGCTGCTGACCGCCGCCGCAGCACTGCGACCCGACTTCGCCCGGCGCGCCGACGCCGACCGCTGGCCCGCCCCGGTCCGGATCACCGCCGGCACCGGAGACCTCGCCGTGCTGTGCTTCCCCTCGCTCAGCGCCGTCTCCGGACCGCAGGAGTACCTGCGGCTCGGCGCGGCCCTCGGCTCCGCCGGCGAGGTGTGGGCGCTGCCGCACCCCGGCTTCGCCCCCGGCGAACCGCTGCCCCGCACCGCCGGGGCGCTGACCGCCGCGCACGCCGAGACCGCCCTCGAACTGGCCGCCGGCCGCCCGCTGGTGCTGCTCGGCCGGTCCTCCGGCGGCTGGATCGCGCACGCCGTCGCCGAACACCTGGCCGCGGCCGGCACCCCGGCCGCCGCCGTCGTCCTGGCCGACACCTTCTCCCGCGCCGCCGACCGCTCCAGCACCCGGCTGATGGTCTCGCAGCTGCTGGAGAACGAGGAGGCCGCCGAACTCCTCGACGACCAGCGGCTGGTGGCGATGGGCGGCTACTTCCGGGCCTTCGCCGACTGGACCCCGCACCCCCTGGACACCCCCGTGCTGCTGCTGCGCGCCACCGCCGAGGTGCCCGGCGCCGAGCAGGGCGCACGCGGGGCCGGCTGGGAGCACGCCCAGCACGTGGTCGACGTACCCGGCGACCACTTCTCGATGCTCGACACCCACCATCGGACAACCGCCGACGCCATCGCGTCCTGGCTGCGCACGGAGGTACGGGGATGACCAACACCCCCACCGCACACGAACTCTGGCTCCGCCCCTACCACCCGGCGCCCCAGGACGGCGACCTGACGCTGGTCTGCTTCCCGCACGCCGGCGGCTCCGCCAGCTACTTCCGCCCCCTCGCGGACGCCCTGGCCGACACCGCCGAGGTGCTGCCGGTGCAGTACCCGGGACGGCAGGACCGGCGCGCCGAGCCGCCCCTCACCTCGGTCGCCCGGCTCGCCGACGAGGTCACCGCCGTCCTGCGGTCGCTGCCCCGGCGCCGGCTGGTGCTGTTCGGGCACAGCATGGGCGCCTGCGTGGCCTTCGAGGTGGCCCGCCGGATCGAGCGGGACCCCGGCCTGGACCTGCGCGGACTGATCGCCTCCGGCCGCACCGCCCCGCCCACGCTGCGCGACACCAAGGTCCGCTTCATGGACGACGACGCGGTCATCGCCGAGATCCGCCGCCTGAACGGCACCGACGACCGGCTGCTCCTGGACGACGACGTGATCCGGATGATCATGCCGGCCATCCGCGGCGACTACCTGGCGGTGGAGTCGTACCGGTACGAGCCCGGGCCGCCCCTGCGCTGCCCGGTCAGCGTGCTCGTCGGCGACGACGACCCGCAGGTCAGCCTCGCCGAGGCCGAGCAGTGGCGCGCGCACACCGCGGGCGACTTCCGGCTGCGCGCCTTCCCCGGCGGCCACTTCTACCTGGCCGAGCAGAAGGACCGGGTGGTCCGGGCGCTCGCCGAGGACCTGGCCCGCTTCCGCTGACCGCACCCCCTCGCGGGCCGGCGCCCCCCTCGCCGGCCCCCGCCCCCCGACACAGAAAGAACGATCGATGGCAAACGAAGCGGCTGCCCCGGCACGCCCGCCGTTCGGACTGACCGTCCTCGCCGTGTCCCTGCCGATGTTCATGGTCGCGCTGGACAACCTGGTGGTCACCAACGCCCTCGCGTCCATCCGGCGCGACCTGGACGCCTCGGTGCAGGGCCTGCAGTGGGTCACCAACAGCTACATCCTCGGCTTCGCCGGCCTGCTGCTGGTCGCGGCCGGACTCGGCGACCGCTACGGGCGCCGCAAGGTGTTCGTCACCGGGCTCACGCTGTTCGTGCTGTTCTCCGTCGGCTGCGCGCTGTCCACCTCCACCGGCGCGCTCATCACGCTGCGCGCCCTGCAGGGCATGAGCGCGGCGGCCGTCCTGCCGCTGTCGCTGACCATGCTGACCGTGGCCGTGCCGCCGGAGAAGCGGGGCGTGGCCATCGGCGTGTGGTCCAGCATCAGCAGCCTCGCCGTCGGCATCGCCCCGCTGATCGGCGGCGCCGTCACCACCGGCATCGGCTGGCACTGGCTGTTCTGGCTGAACGTCCCGATCGGGCTCGTCGCCGTGCCGCTGGTGCTGCGCGTGCACCGCGAGAGCCGGGGCGCGGCCGCCGGACTGGACCCGCTCGGGCTGCTGCTCGGCGCGGCCGGCGTGCTCGCCCTCGTCTGGGCCATCGTGGACAGCAGCGACCACGGCTGGACCTCCGGCCGCGTCCTCGGCCTGTACGCCGCCGCGGCCGTCCTGCTGGTGGCGTTCGTGCTGTGGGAGCGCCGCGCCCCCGCACCGCTGCTGCCGTTGCGGATCTACCGCAGCCGCGCCTTCACCCTGACCAACATCTCGTCCCTGGCGGTGTACTTCGGGCTGTTCGGGTCGATCTTCTTCCTCGCCCAGTACCTCCAGGTGGCCCGCGGCCACTCGCCGTTCGTGGCCGGCCTGTGGACCCTGCCCTGGGCCGTCATGCCGACGATCTGCGCCCCGTACGCGGGCAAGCTCATCCCCAAGGTGGGCCCGGCCCGGCTGATCGCGGCCGGACTCGCACTGGCCGCCGTGGGCCTGGCCTGGTGCGCGCTGATCTCCGACCCGGCCACCGCGGACTGGCAGATGGTGGTGCCGTACATGCTGTGCGGCATCGGCACCGGACTGATCTTCGCGCCGAGCGCGACCGTCGTGGTCAGCTCCGTCCAGCCGCAGGACATCGGCAAGGCCTCCGGCACCAACGCCACCGTCCGGGAGATCGGCAGCGCCCTCGGCATCGCCGTCCTCACCACCGTGTTCACCGCCCGCGGCGGCACCTACACCTCCGCGCGGGCCTTCACCGACGCGATGATCCCCGGCCTGTGGATCTGCGTCGCGGTCCTGCTGGCCGGCGGCGCGGTCGCGCTGGGCATCCCGGCCCTCAGGCCCCCCGCCGCCGCACCCGCGCCGGCCCGGCAGCCCGCCCTCGACTGAGCCCCGCACCCCGCCCCGACACACAAGGAGCACACCCCGCATGGTCACCTTCGCCGACCTGTACGCCGACTACGGCGTGAAGACCCCGCACCACCTCTTCGAGCGCCTGCGCGAGGACCGTCCGCTCTTCCAGGTCGAACTGCCCAACGGCGTACCGCTGTGGCTGGTCACCCGGTACGCCGACTGCCGCGCCGGACTCGGCGACGCCCGGCTGTCCAACCGCATCGGCACCCGGATCGTCGCCCAGGACGTCCTGCCCGCCGAGATCCGCGCCAGCATGGGCACCCACATGCTCCGGGTCGACGGCACCGACCACACCCGGCTGCGGCGCCTGGTCTCCTCGGTGTTCACCGCCAAGCGGATCGAGCACCTCAGGCCGATGATCGAGCAGATGACCGGCGACCTGCTGGACAAGATGGCCGTCCAGGAACAGCCCGACGCCATCCGCGACCTCGCCTACCCGCTGCCCATGCAGGTCATCTGCGAGCTGCTCGGGGTGCCCGTCGCCGACCACGAGCGCTTCCGCACCTGGTCCAACGCCTACCTGGCGGGCGTCGGCACCCAGAACTTCCCCGTCGACGTGGTCACCGAGTTCGTCCACTACGTCCGCGACCTCGTCGCGCAGAAGCGGGCCGAACCGGACGACAAGCTGCTGTCCGCGATGATCGCCGCCCGCGACGACGAGGACCGGCTCGCCGAGCACGAGCTGACCTCGATGTGCTTCCTGCTCATCATCGCCGGCTACGAGACCACCGTGAACCTCCTCGGCAACGGCACCGCCCTGCTGCTGGACCGGCCCGAACTGGCCGCGCGGCTGCGCGCCGACCACGACGCCATCCCGGCCGCCGTGGAGGAGTTCCTGCGCTTCGAGAGCCCGGTACCCGGCGCGAGCTTCCGCGTCGCCACCGAGACCCTGGAACTGGGCGGGCAGACCATCGAGGAGGGCGAACTCGTCCTGATCTCGCTGCTGTCCGCCAACCGCGACGAGCAGGTCTTCGACGACTCGATGACCTTCGACGCCGAGCGCGCCCCCAACCAGCACATGGCCTTCGGCTACGGCATGCACTACTGCCTGGGCGCCCCGCTGGCCCGGCTGGAGGCGCACATCGCCTTCCGCCAGCTGCTGGAGCGCTTCCCCCGCATGGAGCGCCAGGACCCGGCCGCCGAACTGCGCTGGCGCCCGGGCCTGGTGATGCGCGGACTGACCGAACTGCCCGTGAAGCTCAACCAGTAGCCCCCGCCCCCGGTGGCGGCCCGCCCGGGCCGCCACCCGGCACGACCGAAAGCCTTCTAGACCCACGGGAGTTGAGTGGTGACAGCCGACCTGGTGGCCGCGATCGAGTCGCCGGACGCCGAGACCCGCGACTTCGCCGCCCTGCCGGTACCGGAGTCCTACCGGGCCGCCGTGCTGTTCAAGGACGAGCAGCACATGTTCGACGGCATCCCGGTCGCCGACCGGGAACCCGCCAAGGCCCTGCACATCGGCGACGTACCCACCCCCGAGCCCGGCCCCGGCGAGGCACTGATCGCCGTCATGGCCAGCTCCGTCAACTACAACACGGTGTGGAGCGCGCTGTTCTCGCCCGTGCCGACCTTCGCGTTCCTCGAACGCTACGCCCGCACCGGCGGCCCCGCCGCCAGGCACGACCAGCCCTACCACGTGATCGGCTCCGACCTGTCCGGCGTGGTCCTGCGCACCGGCCCCGGAGTGCGCCGCTGGCACCCCGGCGACCGCGTGGTGGCCCACTGCCTGTCCGTCGAGCTGGAGGACGCGGCCGGCCACGACGACACCATGCTCGACCCCGAGCAGCGGATCTGGGGCTTCGAGACCAACTACGGCGGACTGGCCCAGCTCGCGCTGGTGAAGGCCAACCAGCTCATGCCCAAGGCCGCCCACCTGACCTGGGAGGAGGCCGCCGCGCCCGGCCTGGTCAACTCCACCGCCTACCGCCAGCTCGTCTCGCGCAACGGCGCCGGCATGAAGGTCGGCGACACCGTGCTGATCTGGGGCGCCGGCGGCGGACTCGGCTCCTACGCCACCCAGTACGCGCTGGCGGGGGGCGCGATACCGATCTGCGTGGTCTCCAGCCCGCAGAAGGCGGAGATCTGCCGCGCCATGGGCGTCGAGGCGATCATCGACCGGAACGCGGAGGACTACCGCTTCTGGCGCGACGAGGACACCCAGGACCCCCGCGAGTGGAAGCGGCTGGGCAGCCGGATCCGCGAGCTGACCGGCGGCGAGGACGTGGACATCGTCTTCGAGCACCCGGGCCGCGAGACCTTCGGCGCCTCCGTGTACGTCGCCCGGCGCGGCGGCACCATCGTGACCTGTGCCTCCACCTCCGGTTACCGGCACGAGTTCGACAACCGCTACCTCTGGATGCACCTGAAGCGGATCATCGGCTCGCACTTCGCCAACTACCGCGAGGCGTGGGAGGCCAACCGGCTCGTCGTCAAGGGCCGCATCCACCCCACGCTGTCGCGCACCTACCCGCTCGACGGCATCGGCCAGGCCGTCGGCGACGTCCACCGCAACCGCCACCACGGCAAGGTCGGAGTGCTCTGCCTCGCCCCGCGCGAGGGCCTGGGCGTCACCGACCCGGCGCTGCGCGAGCGGCACGAGCCGGCCATCAACCGCTTCCGCACCGCCTGACCCCCACCCGCAGGCCCACACAGATTGGCACTCCGCACGTGACCGACGACACGGTCGACAACGCCCCCCTCGCCTACCCCTTCGAGCGGCCCACCGCGCTCGAACCGGCCCCCGAGTACCGGCGGCTGCGCGAGACCTGCCCGGTCTCCGGCATCCGCATGCCCAGCGGGGACCCGGCCCTGCTGGTCACCGACTACGAAGCGGTGCGCACGGTGCTGTCCGACACCCGGTTCAGCCGGGCCGCCACCGCCCGCCCCGGCGCCCCCCGCATCGGCACCGAACCGCAGAACGCCAAGAACCTGCTCACCATGGACCCGCCGGAGCACACCCGGGTGCGCCGGCTGGTCTCCCGGGAGTTCACCGCCCGCCGGGTGGCGGCGCTGCGCCCGCGCGTCCAGGCCCGCACCGACGAACTGCTGGACGCCATGGAGCGCACCGGCTCCCCGGCCGACCTCGTCCCCGCGCTCGCCTTCCCGCTGCCCGTGACCGTCATCTGCGAACTCCTCGGGGTCCCGCTGGACGAACGCGAGCAGATCGCCGAGTGGTCCGGCACCGTCCTGTCCACCGTCTCCCTGCCCGTCGAGCGGATCGTCGCCGCCCACAACGGCCTCGCCGGCTACCTCGGCGGGCTCATCGCCGCCAAGCGGCACCGGCCCGGCGACGACCTGCTGTCCGCCCTGGTGTCGATCCACGAGGCCGACGCCGAACGCCTCGACGAGGAGGAACTGCTGCACCTGGCGATCACCCTCCTCATCGCCGGACACGAGACCACCACCAACCAGATCGGCAACAGCGTCCTCGCGCTGCTGACCCACCCCGACCAGCTGGCGGCGGTCCGCCGGGACCCCGCCGCCGTCCCGGCCGCGGTGGAGGAGCTGCTGCGGTTCGTCCCGCCGGGCGACGAGGCGACCCTGCGCATCGCCACCGAGGACGTGCAGCTGGGCGACACCCTCGTGCCCGCGGGCACCGCCGTCCTCGCCTCGCTGGCCTCCGCCAACCGCGACGCCGCCCAGTACACCGGCGCCGACACCCTCGACGTCGCCCGCGTCCCGGGCGCCCAGCACCTGACCTTCGGCTACGGCGTCCACTACTGCCTCGGCGCCGGACTGGCCCGGCTGGAGCTGGAGATCGCCCTCGGCAGCCTGCTGCGCAGGTTCCCCACCCTCCGCCTGGACATCCCGGCCGACGAGGTGCCCCGGTCCGCGGGCCGGCTGATCCACGGCGTGACCTCGCTGCCCGTCGCCTGGTAGCCCCGGCCCGGGGGGGGGGGGGGGGGGGGGGGGGGGGGGGGGGGGGGGGGGGGGGGGGGGGGGGGGGGGGGGGGGGGGGGGGGGGAGATGAACGCGATAG
>NZ_JBVJOT010000043.1:0-32743 GCF_055583025.1 Streptomyces sp. NPDC104831 | reverse complement strand
CATCCCTCCCCCCCCCCCCCCCCCCCCCCCCCCCCCCCCCCCTTCCCCCCCCCCCCCCCCCCCCCCCCCCCCCCCCCCCACCGTCGGTCAGTCCCCGGTCAAAGGAGCCGTACGGCCCTCGAAGGCGGCCAGGATCCGCTCCGCCGCCAGGGTCGCCGTCAGCTCCCCGTCCCGGACCCGCCGTTCCAGGTCCGGGGCGGCGGCGCGCACCGCCGGGTCGGCGTGCAGCCGGCCCAGCAGCTCGTCGCGGACCATCGCCCACACCCAGCCGACCTGCTGGTCCCGGCGCTTGGCCGCCAGCCGCCCGGTGCTCTCCAGCAGCCGGCGGTGCTGCTCCAGCCGCTCCCACACCGTGTCCAGACCGGCCGACTCCCGCGCGCTGCAGTGCAGCACCGGCGGCGTCCAGAAGGCCTCCTTGCCGTGCATCAGCCGGAGCGCGCCCGCCAGTTCCCGGGCCGCGGCCCGCGCGTCCCGCTCGTGCGGGCCGTCCGCCTTGTTCACGGCGATCACGTCGGCCAGCTCCAGGACGCCCTTCTTGATGCCCTGCAGCTGATCGCCCGTGCGGGCCAGCGTGAGCAGCAGGAAGGAGTCCACCATGTCGGCGACCGCCGTCTCCGACTGGCCCACCCCGACGGTCTCCACCAGGATCACGTCGTAGCCGGCCGCCTCCATCACCACCATCGACTCCCGGGTGGCCTTGGCGACCCCGCCCAGCGTGCCCGCGCTGGGGGAGGGCCGCACGAAGGCCGCCGGATCGACCGCGAGCCGCTCCATCCGCGTCTTGTCGCCGAGGATGGAGCCGCCCGTGCGGGTCGAGGACGGGTCGACGGCGAGCACCGCGACCCGGTGCCCCAGCGAGGTCAGCATCGTGCCGAACGCGTCGATGAACGTCGACTTGCCGACCCCGGGCACCCCGCTCACCCCGATCCGCCGCGCCCGGCCGCCGTACGGCAGCAGCTCGGTGAGCAGCCGCTGCGCCAGCTCCCGGTGCTGTGGCCGGGTGGACTCCACGAGCGTGATGGCGCGGGCCACCAGGGCCCGCTTCCCGTCGAGGACGCCCTTCACGTACGTGTCGAGATCGATCGCTGCCATCGCCGCTACAGCTCGTGACCGAGATCGGCCGCCAGCCGCACGACCAGGTCGTGGGCCGCGTCCGGGATCACCGTCCCGGGCAGGAACACCTCCGCCGCGCCCATCTCGCGCAGGGTCGGCACGTCCTGCGGCGGGATCACCCCGCCGACCACGATCATGATGTCCTCGCGGCCCTCCTCGGCGAGCTTCTCGCGCAGCGCCGGGACGAGCGTGAGGTGCCCGGCGGCCAGCGAGGACACCCCGACCACGTGCACGTCCGCCTCGACCGCCTGCCGGGCGACCTCCTCGGGCGTCTGGAACAGCGGGCCGACGTCCACGTCGAAACCGAGGTCGGCGAAGGCCGTCGCGATCACCTTCTGGCCGCGGTCGTGGCCGTCCTGGCCCATCTTCGCGACCAGGATGCGCGGCCGGCGCCCCTCGGCCTCCTCGAACGCGTCCACCAGGGCCCGGGTGCGGTCCACCGACGCCGACTGTCCTGCCTCGTTGCGGTACACACCGGAGATCGTACGGATCTGCCCGGCGTGCCGTCCGTACACCTTCTCCAGGGCGTCGGAGATCTCGCCGACCGTGGCCTTGGCGCGGGCCGCGCGCACCGCCAGCTCCAGCAGGTTGTCCGTGCCGTCGGCCGCCCGGGTCAGCGCGTCCAGCGCGTCCCGGCAGGCCGTCTCGTCCCGCTCCGCGCGCAGCCGCCGCAGCTTCTCGATCTGCTGGGCGCGCACGGCGGAGTTGTCGACCGCGCGCACGTCGATCCGCTCGTCGCTGTCCACCCGGTACTTGTTCACGCCGATCACCGGCTGCCGGCCGGAGTCGATGCGGGCCTGGGTGCGGGCCGCCGCCTCCTCCACGCGCAGCTTCGGGATGCCGGCGTCGATGGCCTGCGCCATCCCGCCCGCCTGCTCGACCTCCTGGATGTGCGCCCAGGCCTTGCGGGCGAGGTCGTACGTCAGCCGCTCCACGTACGCGCTGCCGCCCCACGGGTCGATGACCCGGGTGGTGCCCGACTCCTGCTGGATCAGCAGCTGGGTGTTGCGGGCGATGCGCGCCGAGAAGTCGGTCGGCAGCGCCAGCGCCTCGTCGAGCGCGTTGGTGTGCAGCGACTGCGTGTGGCCCTGGGTGGCCGCCATCGCCTCCACGCAGGTGCGGGTGACGTTGTTGAAGACGTCCTGCGCGGTCAGCGACCAGCCCGAGGTCTGCGAATGCGTGCGCAGCGACAGCGACTTGGGGTTCTGCGGGTCGAACTGCCGCACCAGCTTCGCCCACAGCAGCCGGGCCGCCCGCAGCTTGGCGATCTCCATGAAGAAGTTCATGCCGATCGCCCAGAAGAACGACAGCCGGGGCGCGAACGCGTCCACGTCCAGCCCGGCCTCCCGCCCCGCGCGCAGGTACTCCACGCCGTCCGCGAGGGTGTACGCCAGCTCCAGGTCGGCCGTCGCGCCCGCCTCCTGGATGTGGTAGCCGGAGATGGAGATGGAGTTGTAGCGCGGCATCCGCTGCGAGGTGTACGCGAAGATGTCCGAGATGATCCGCATCGACGGCTTCGGCGGATAGATGTAGGTGTTGCGGACCATGAACTCCTTCAGGATGTCGTTCTGAATGGTCCCGGCCAGCTTCTCCGGCGGTACGCCCTGCTCCTCCGCCGCCACGATGTACAGCGCCAGCACCGGCAGCACCGCGCCGTTCATCGTCATCGACACGGTCATGCGGTCCAGCGGGATGCCGTCGAAGAGCTGCCGCATGTCGTAGATCGAGTCGATGGCCACGCCCGCCATGCCGACGTCACCCGTCACCCGCGGGTGGTCGCTGTCGTAGCCCCGGTGCGTGGGCAGGTCGAAGGCGACCGACAGGCCCTTCTGGCCGGCCGCCAGGTTGCGCCGGTAGAACGCGTTGGACTCCTCGGCGGTGGAGAAGCCCGCGTACTGGCGGATCGTCCAGGGCTGGTTGACGTACATGGTCGGGTACGGGCCGCGCAGGTACGGCGCGATGCCCGGGTAGGTGCCCAGGAAGTCCAGGCCCTCCAGGTCGCGTCCGGTGTACAGCGGCTTGACCCCGATGCCCTCCGGGGTCTCCCACACCGCCTCCGCGTCCCCGGCGGCCCGCCGCAGCGCCGCGCGCCACTCGTCCTCGGTGCCGCCCGTGACCGGGGTGCCCAGCTCGATGCCGGAGAAGTCGGGGATTCCCATCAGGACACTCCCATGCGGTCGAGGGTCGCGGACAGCACATCCACGGCGTCACAGCCCGCGAAGACGTACGAGTCGATGCCGGGGTACTCTCCCCGGCCCGCCAGGAACACGTGCCGGGCCCCGGCCGCGCGCAGCGACGCGGCCACCTGACCGGCCTGTTCGGCGTAGAGCGCGTCGCTGGAGCACACCACGGCCTCGGTGGCGCCGCTGCCGGCGAAGCCGCCCTCGGTGACCGGCTCGACGCCGCCGGCCTGGAAGAGGTTCGCGGCGAAGGCCGCGCGCGCGGTGTACTCGGCCGCGGAGCCGATCGTGGCCAGGTAGATCCGGGGCCGGGCGCCGGTCTTCGCCAGATGGGCGTCGGAGCGGGCGCGCAGCTCCTCGTACGCCTCGTCGCGGCGCACCCGGGGCAGACCGCCCGAGGGCGGCTCGGGCGCGGCCGGGCGCTCCACCGGCTCCTCCGCCAGCAGCGGGAACTCGCTGACCCCGGTGATGGGTTCGCGCCGCCTGGCGAGCCGCTTGGAGCGCTCCGCCCAGGTCGTGGCGAGATCGGTGCGCAGCCGGCCGGAGCGCAGCACGGCCGCCTGGCCGCCGTCGCGCTCGACGGACCGGAAGAACGCCCAGGCGGCCTCGGCCAGATCGGCCGTCAGCCGCTCCACGTACCAGGAACCGCCCGCCGGGTCGACGACCCGGGCCAGGTGGGACTCCTCGATCAGGATGGAGGAGGTGTTGCGGGCGATCCGCCGGGCGAACGCGTCGGGCAGCCCCAGCGCGTGGTCGAACGGCAGCACGGTCACCGCGTCGGCGCCGCCGACCCCGGCGGCCAGCGCCGCGACCGTCGTGCGGAGCATGTTCACCCACGGGTCGCGGCGGGTCATCATCACCGGCGAGGTCACCACGTGCTGCCTCTGCGCGCCCGCCCCGGGCGCCCCGCACACCTCGGCGACCCGCGCCCACAGCCGGCGCGCCGCGCGCAGCTTGGCGACGGTCAGGAACTGGTCGGCGGTCGCCGCGTAACGGAACTCCAGCTGCGCGACGGCCTGTTCGACGCCGAGTCCGGCCTCGGTCAGCTCCCGCAGATAGGCCACCCCGGTGGCCAGCGAGGCGCCCAGCTCCTGCGCCGCCGAGCCGCCCGCCTCGTGGTACGGCAGCGCGTCCACGGTCAGCGCGCGCAGCCCCGGGTACCCCTCGGCGCAGCGCACGGCCAGCTCGGCGTACGGCGCGAAGGGCAGCGCGGTGCCGGTCCGGGCCTCGTACCCGAGCGGGTCGCCGCCCAGGTTGCCGCGCACCGCCCCGGCGTCCACGCCCTTGTCCGCGTACAGCCGCAGCAGGGCCTCGGCGGCCCGGGCGGTGTCCCGGCCCGCGTCCAGCACGACCGGGGCCAGGTCGAGGTAGACCCCGTCGAGGGCGCGGCCCAGCTCCGTGACCGGGATGCCGCCCTCGCCCAGCACCAGCCACAGGGAGGTGCCGCCGTTCTCCAGGTCGGCGAGCACGGCGTCCGCCGGGCCGGCGCCGAGTGCCGTGTGCCGCTGGCGCACGTCCCAGCCGCCCGGGCCGGTGCCCTCGGGCCTGCCGCCCCGCACGAAGGGGGCGAAGCCCGGCAGGCCGGGATCGGGCGCGCTGTCGTGCGCGGTGTACAGGGGCCGGGTGCGCAGCCCGTCCTCGAGCGTCGTGGACAGGGCGTCTTCCGCTGCCTCGCCGGACAATTCCCTGCCTGACCTGCGCAGTACGCCCTCCACCAGGCGTTGCCACTGCTCGTGTGTCGCGTCAGGGAACTCGGCGGCCAGTGAGAGCCCGTCGTCAGGCAGGACCGTCATGGCTGGGATGCTAGGGCAGGGCACCGAATCGGGGGCGCGGCACGGGCTGTGAGGTTTCTCTTCTTGCGGTTGTGATCTGTGCCATCCCGGAGGTCCGGCGGGGGCCTTTGGGGGCCCCGGAGCCGGATGCCCCGGTCGCGCACCGTGTCGCTGTTGGGCCGAACGGGTGACTTGGCGTAAGAATTGGCTGGTGTACGAATTGTTCGCGAGTCAGGTCAGGGGGAGCCGGTGAGCCGTTACGACGTCACCGATGAACAGTGGGAAGGGCTCGCCCAGGTCGTGCCGCTGCGGGGCCGGGACTCCTGGCCGTCCGCGGTGACCCACCGCTCGCTGCCCGACGCCGAGACCGAGACCCGGCGCCGGTTCGTGGTCCTGCGCGTCAACGTCTTCGCGGACGCCCGGGAAGTCGCCGAGACCCTGATGGCCGGGGTGCCGGTGCTGCTGGACCTGTCCGGCGCGGAGGGAGACGTCGCCAAACGCGTCCTCGACTTCAGCACCGGCGTCGTCTTCGGCCTGGGCAGCGGGATGCACCGCGTCGACCGCAACGTCTTCCTCCTCACGCCGCCCGGCACGGAGGTCAGCGGCCTGATGGAGGGGGCAGGGCTGTCGGGCACCTGACGGCGCGGCGCGCCGGCCGTCCCACGATCGGGGGAAACCCCGGCGGTGAAACGATTCTGCGAAGCGGCGGGGCTCTACGGTCCGCATATGGCCGTGCCCTTCGTGTTCGCTGAGTCGCCGGCGGCCGACGTGCCCGCGCCCTCCGGCACCCACCCCGACCTCCGCTCCCGGATCACCGAGTTGCGGCTCTCCGCGTTCGCCGGGCACCGGGGTGCCGGGTTCCCGCTCGGGCCGGTCACCCTGCTCGCGGGGCCCAGCGGGGCCGGCAAGACCACCGCTCTGGCCGCCTTCGAGGCGCTGGCCCGGCTCGGCGGCGGGGCCCCGCTCGACGAGGCGTTCCCGGACCCGGCGGCCCGCGTACCGGAGCGGGCGCGGCCCGACGCCGGGGGGCGCCGGGGCTTCCGGATCGGATGCACGGCCGACGGCGCCGAGGGCCCGGTCCGGCTCGACGTCGCCGTACAGGCCGAACCGGACCTGCGGATCGTGGGGGAGCGGCTGACCGCGCGCGGGGTGGTCCTGCTGGAGACCGCGCTGCGCGACCCCGGGCGCCGTACCGTCCAGGCCGCCTGGCACACCGCGGGCTCCGCCCCGGTGACCCGCGCCCCGCTCCCCGACGACCGCCTGGGCACCGCCCTGCTGCCGCTGCGCGTGGCCGGCAAGACCGACGGGCAGCGCCGTGTGCTCGCCGCCGCCGAGCAGATGGTCGTCGCCCTGCGCTCCGTCTTCCCCTGCGATCCGCGCCCCGAGCACATGCGCGGCCCCGTCCCCACCGGTTCCGGCCGGCTGCTGCCCGGCTGCGACAACCTCGCCGACGTGCTGTGGCGCACCCGCGCCGAGTGCTCCCGCCGGCACGGCCAACTGGTCGAGGCGCTGGACGCGGGCTGCGCCGGCCCGGTGGCCGACCTGGTGGCCGAGCCGCTGTCCGACGGCACGGTACGGGCACTGCTCGACCGGGGCGACGGCGTCCGCACCGCACTCGCCCGGCTCGGCGACGGCGAGCTGCGCTACCTGGCGCTGACCCTGGTGCTGCTGACCGGGCCGGGCGTACTGGCCATGGACGCGCCCGGCGAGGTGCCGGACGCCCTGCGGTCCCTCACCGTCCTCGCCGACGGTTTCGACCGGGGCCTGGACCCCGCCCAGCGGGGGGAACTGCTGCGGACGGCCGCCCGGATGGGCCGGCGCGGACACATCCGCTGCGTGGCCGCGGTGCAGGACGCCTCCTGGGCCGCCGGAACCCCGGGAGTCACGGTGGTACACCTGAACGCGTGACCGAACACCCCGACCTCGCCTCGCTCCAGCGCAGACTCGCCGACTTCGCCGCCGCGCGGAACTGGCAGCCCTACCACACGCCCAAGAACCTCGTCGCCGCCCTCTCGGTGGAGGTGTCCGAACTGGTCGAGATCTTCCAGTGGCTGACCCCGGAGGAGTCCGCCCGGGTGATGGACGACCCCGGCACGGCGCACCGGGTCACGGACGAGGTCGCCGATGTGCTGGCCTATCTGCTCCAGTTCTGCGCGGTCCTCGGCATCGACCCGCTGACCGCCCTGGCCGCCAAGATCGACCGCAACGAACACCGCTTCCCGGTCCCGGGCGGCCGGGACCGGGAGGACGAGGGGGGCGGCTCGGGCGCCGGACAGGAGGACCAACAGGCGGACTCCTAGACTCCGTTATCACTCTACGTAGTTAACTTGCGTGACGAATCCGAATTGTTGTCCAGAGATTTCCGTCTTCCTCTGGCTTTTCGCCTCAACCACCCTCACTCTGGGTAGTGGACAAGAGAGTTGTTCACGAGGCCGCGCCGGAGGGCACGGCGGACGGACGGGGGCATCCATGGATGCGGTACGGCTCATCCTCGCGAGCAGGCGGGCCCTGGCGGCCGGCGCCGACGCGGGGGAGATGATGGCGGAGGTGTGGCAGGCGCAGGCCCTGGCACAGGCGATCGGGAGCCGCCTCGCGGTCTCCGGCCCGCCGGAGCTGCGCGGGGAGGCGCTCGGACTGACGGAACTGGCGGGCCGGGGCTGCGGCGTCCTGGATCCGCCCGAACTCGACCCCGGTGACCTGCGCGCCGCCCAGCTCACCGAGCTGGACGACGCCCGCGAGACCCTGCTCTGCCTCGGCGGCCTGCTCGGCGAGGTCGGCATGTCCCTGGTCGGCATGGCGAGCGCCGCCGTCGACGAGACGACGTACTGGCAGTGCATGGAGGCGATCGACGCGGCCGACGAGTCCCGCGACCGCGTCCTGGAGATGCTGCGCAAGCTGGCGGCGCGGGCTGCGCTGGTGCCCGAGGACGCCCAGGACACCCCCTTCGGCGTATGACCGCCGCCCGGTCCGCCTCCGGCGCCGGCTGCGGCCGTGTGCCGGTCACGGCCGGATGTACGGGCGGGTCATGACCTCCATGTTGTGGCCGTCCGGGTCGTCGAAGTAGGCGCCGCGACCGCCGAAGAGACGGTTGATCCGGCCGGGCTCCGTGCGGCGGGGGTCGGCGTAGTAGGTGACGCCGATCGTCTCGAGGCGGGTGATCACGGAGTCGAACTCCTCGTCGGGCACGAGGAACGCGTAGTGCTGCGACTGGATCGGTTCGTCGCGCTTCTCGTAGTAGTCGAGCGTGACGCCGTTGCCCAGGTCGACGGGCAGGAACGGGCCGAACGGGGCGCCGACCCCCACGCCCAGGACCGCCGCGAGGAACTCGGCCGACAGGTGACGGTCCGAGGCGTAGACGGCGGTGTGGTTCAGCTGGACGGTGGCCGGCGACGCGGATGCGTGAGGGCGCTGCTGATCATGTGACATGGGTGGATGTGTCTCCGGGTGCTGGATCCGCTGGGGAGCGCCGCGCGGGCGCGGGAAACGCAGACGGAGGAAACGGCGGGCCTCTCGCCCGCCTCGTGCTCACGCCGAGGCCGGGCGCCTCACTCGTGTATGGCCCATGGCCGACCCGGCAGTCACAGGGGCGACGCTATCAGGTCGGCGGAAGCCCCCCGAGGGGGGCCGCCGGCGGCGGGTTCCCGGGTACGGGCACGGGCCGGACCAACCGGCCGAGCGGCCCGGGTCCGTCCCGGCCCGGCGAGACCCCCGCCGGACGGGCGAGGTTTCGCGCGCCGGTTCCGGGCGGACGGATTTCACCCGTCCGGGGGCGGCCGTGCCGGGCGGTACCGGCGCAGCCGACGCGCCCGGCGCCGTGCAGGATAGGTGTATGGACCTGCGAATCTTCACCGAGCCCCAGCAAGGGGCCACCTACGACACCCTGCTCACCGTGGCGAAGGCCACCGAGGACCTCGGGTTCGACGCGTTCTTCCGCTCGGACCACTACCTGCGCATGGGCAACGCGGACGGCCTGCCCGGCCCCACCGACGCCTGGATCACGCTGGCCGGCCTGGCCCGCGAGACCAAGCGCATCCGTCTCGGCACGCTGATGACGGCCGGTACCTTCCGCCTGCCCGGCGTGCTCGCCATCCAGGTCGCCCAGGTCGACCAGATGTCCGGCGGACGCGTCGAACTGGGCCTCGGCGCGGGCTGGTTCGAGGAGGAGCACAAGGCGTACGGCATCCCGTTCCCGAAGGAGAAGTTCGCCCGGCTGGAGGAGCAGCTCGCGATCGTCACCGGGCTGTGGAAGACCGAGGTCGGCAAGACCTTCGACTTCCACGGCACGTACTACGACCTCACCGGGTCGCCGGCGCTGCCCAAGCCCGCGCAGGGCAAGGTGCCCGTGCTCATCGGCGGTCACGGCGCGACCCGTACGCCGCGGCTCGCCGCGCAGTACGCCGACGAGTTCAACATCCCGTTCGCCTCGGTCGAGGACAGCGAGCGGCAGTTCGGCAGGGTCCGGGCCGCCGCCGCGGAGGCCGGCCGGGGCGCGGACGACCTGGTGTACTCCAACGCGCTCGTCGTCTGCGTCGGCAAGGACGACCGGGAAGTGGCCCGGCGCGCCGCCGCGATCGGCCGTGAGGTGGACGAGCTGAAGGCCAACGGGCTGGCCGGCTCCCCGGCCGAGGTCGTCGACAAGATCGGCCGCTATGCCGAGATCGGCTCCCGCCGTATCTACCTCCAGGTACTGGACCTCGACGACCTGGACCACCTGGAGCTGATCTCCTCCCAGGTCCAGTCCCAGCTGCCGTAACCCACCCGCACGGCCGAACGTCGGGCCCCGCCCCCCCGGGGCGCGGCCCGATGCCGGGCCGAACGGCCCACCGGGGCTGCGTGACCCACACTCCCGGCCCGCCCGGCCCGGGGGCCCGGCCTCCGAGCCGGCGGCCCGGGCCCATGAGCCGCGGCCCCGATGGCCGGGTGCGGTAGCCGGTGCCGAGCCCGGTGGCCCGTTCCGCGGACCCGTCCGGCCTGTCCGGCACCCGCCCCCGGCCCGTCCGGGCCCGGCTCTCCCGGCCGCGCGGCCCGATCCCGCCCCCTCCCGCCGGAAGCGAGCGGCGGCAGGCCCCCACGTCCCCGCCCCCTCCCGCGCACCGGTGGCCACCCCGCCCCGTTGTGACGCGCCTGTGACCGCAGGTGTGGCCTCCGGCATGGTTTCGGGGGAGGGGGCCTGGTGGGATCGGGTGATGGACGATGACTCACCGCTCGGCATCCTGTTCGGACTGCTGCTGTTCCCGGCGCTGCTCGCGGTCCCCGTCTGGGGGGTCGCCGTCATCGCCAAGCTGCTGTCCGTGGCCCTGCCCGGCCGGCGCCCGGACTGGCGGCCGGACCTGCTGCGCTGGTCGGCGCGGATGGCGTTCCTGGCCGCCGTGGTCCTGTATCTGCTCGGCGCCGGAGGGGTCGCGCTGTCCGTGCACGAGTCGTCCTCCGGAGCCGACTCCACCCCGGCCCACGAGTGCCGCGACGACTTCCCGCCCGGCGTCCTCGTGGGCCAGACGGCCTCCTACGTGCCGCTCCGCTTCGACTGCGTCCTCGCCGACGGCAGCACCCACCCCAGCAGCCCCGCCCACCTCTGGCTCAACGTGGGCGTCGCCGGTCTGGCCCTGGCCGCCGCGGTCCTCAAGGTGTCGGCCTCGACGGCGTCCGGACGGTGGGCGGAGCGGGAACCTGCCGGCCCCGGCCCCGGGGCGGCAGACGCGCCCCGCCCCGGATGAGGGACAGCCGTTCCGGGACCGGCCGCTTCCGGGACCGGCCGCTTCCGGCGGCCGTCCCGCCCCGCCTGCCGTCAGCGCGTGAAGCCGTAGTCCAGGATCTTCGCCGCGTCCTTGAACCGCTCGTCCGCCGTGTCGGCCGCCAGCACCGTGCCCACGACCGTCTTGGTCCCGCGGGTGGCCGCGAACACCAGGCAGAACTTCGCCTCCGGCCCGGACCCGGTCTTCACCCCGAACGCGCCCCGGTAGGAACCGAGCAGCTTGTTGGAGTTGTTCCACGGGGTCATTGCGTGCGTGCCGCCACCGGGCCGGTACGACTTCATGTCGTCGTAGACCCTGGTGCCGACGACCTTCTTGAACGTCTTGTTCTTCAGCGCGGTCCCGGCCAGCTTGGCCAGATCGCGCGGCGAGGAGTAGTTCTTGCCGTTGGACACCCCGTCGAAGGAGTCGAAGTGGGTGTTCTTCAGGCCCAGTTCACGCGCCTTGTCGTTCATCTTGCCGATGAACGACCTGGTCCGCAGGGCCGTCGTGGACCCCGTGCCGTAGGTGTCCGCCAGCGCGTAGGCCGCGTCGCAGCCCGACGGCAGCATCAGGCCGTACAGCAGGTCGCCCACCGGCATCGAGTCGCCGAGGATCAGATTCGCGCTGGAGTAGCGCTGGGTGTGCGACACCGGGTCGATGACGTAGTCGGTGTACTCCTTCTTGATCTTCACCTTCTTCCCGAGGTCCACGTTCCGCTGCGACAGCACGACGAGCGCCGTCATGATCTTCGTGGTGGAGCCGGTCCGCAGCCGGGCGTCCGGCGCCTTGCCGAACAGCTGCTTGCCGCTCGCGGGGTTCATGGCGTACGCGCCCTGCGCCGACACCCGCGGCACCGCCGGGGCCGCGTGGGCGGGCGCGGTCGCGAGGGCGCCCGCGCCCAGCACGGCACCCGCCGTCATCGCGACGGCGGCACACCTGCGGGCGCGGGCCGTCCGTACGGGTCCGCGGTCCCGGATCGTCCGGTCGATGGTCATGGGTTCCCCCTGGTCTTCGGTCGATGGTCTTCCGGTCAATGGTCAGTTGACGGAGGATCACTTCATCAGCTCCCGGACCGGCGGGCCATAACGGATCTCACATGTCCCTCCCGGGAACTCCTGTGAACTCCCGTGAACCCCTGTGAACGCCACGTGCCGGAACTGTGGGCTCCGTCACAGCGCGCGGGATCCGCGGCTGGTCGTATGTCCCGGTGCGCAAACTCCTCCCTCTCGCTCTCACCGCCCTGCTCGCCGTGACGGCCTGTCAGTCCGGCGGTGACGGCGACGGCGCCGGCGACGACGCCCGCGACCTCAACACCATGGACTCGCTCCCGCTCCAGGCCTATCTGCCGGACCAGGAGTCCGGCGGCACGAAGGCCATCAACACGGCCCAGTGGATCCTGACCGGGCAGTGCATGCTGCGGCTCGGCTTCACCGGCTTCCAGACGTTCGACGTCAGGAGCGTCGAGTCCACCTACCCGGTGCCCAAGGGCATGTTCGTGAGCAGCAGCGAGGTCGGCGACGACACCCCGTACGGAGTGGACGACCCCGACCTGGCGGCCGAGTACGGCTACCACAGGCGGCCGCACGAGGAGCCCGCCGAGCACCCCCTGGAGTGGCCCGCCGACCAGTACGCGGCCCTCACCGGCCGCTTCGAGGCCGGCGACAGCCACCGGGCGCACGGCAACCCCGTCCCCGAGGGCGGCTGCCTGGGCGAGGCGAACCGGAAGCTCTACGGCTCCGGGCCCCAGAGGGCCGAGATCGGCGGGATACGGCTCACCGGCTACTACACGGTCGCCATGAAACTCTGGTCCGACGCGCGTGCGCGGGCCATGAAGGACCCCGCCTGGAAGAAGGCCGACCGCGCCTGGGCGGCCTGCATGAAGGACGCGGGCCTGCACTACCCCGACCCGGAGGAGGCGTCCACCGACAGCGACTGGTACAGCACCGACGGACCCTCGGCCAAGGAGAAGGAGACCGCCGCCGCCGACGCCCGCTGCAAGCTCGACACCGGCTACATCGAGGCCGTGCACGCCGTCGAGACCCGCGCGCAGAGGGCCGCCATCGACGAGAACGCGAAGGCGCTGGAGGGCCGGCGGACCGCCCAGGAACGGGCCCTCGCGAACGCCCGCAAGGTCATCGCCGAAGCCGCCTGACCCGGCCGGCGACCACCCCGGCCGCGCCGAAAACCGGTGGTGGGCGCGGGCCCCGGCCGGGGAGACTCGACCGCATGTTCGTGACGATCTCCACCACCGGCACGGCCGCGCGGCCGGCCACCGACCTCGGGTACCTGCTGCACAAGCACCCCGACAAGGCGCAGGCGTTCTCCACCTCCTACGGCACGGCGCACGTGTTCTACCCCGAGGCGGACGCCGAACGCTGCACGGCCGCGCTGCTGCTGGAGATCGATCCCGTCGCCCTGGTCCGCCGGGGCCGGGGCAAGGGCCGCGGCGGCGCACCCGACGCGGCCCTCGCCCAGTACGTCAACGACCGCCCGTACGCGGCCTCCTCGCTGCTCGCCGTGGCGCTGGCCAACGTCTTCTCCAGCGCCCTGCGCGGAGTCTCGGCCGCCCGGCCCGAGCGGGCCGCCGCCCCGCTGCCGCTGCGCGTCGAGATCCCCGCGCTGCCCGCCCGCGGCGGCCCGGACCTCGTACGGCGGCTCTTCACACCGCTCGGCTGGACGGTCACCGCCGACCCGGTCCCGCTCGACACCGCGTTCCCGCAGTGGGGCGACTCGCGGTACGTCCGGCTGCTGCTGGAGTCCGAGCGGGTCACCCTCGCCGAGGCGCTGCGCCACCTGTACGTCCTGCTGCCGGTGCTCGACGACGCCAAGCACTACTGGGTCTCCGCCGACGAGGTCGACAAGCTGCTGCGGGCCGGCGAGGGCTGGCTGGCCGGACACCCGGAGCAGCAGCTCATCACCAACCGCTACCTCTCGCGCCGCTGGTCGCTGACCCGTCAGGCGAGGGAGCGGCTGGAGCTGGTGCGGCTCGCGGAGGCCGACGACAGCGAGGTCGAGGACATCGACAACGCGGTGGCGGACGAGACCGGGACCGAGGAGAGGCCCACCCCGCTCGCCGTGCTCCGGCGCGAGGCCGTCCTCGCCGCCCTGGACACCTCCGGCGCCGCCCGGGTCCTCGACCTCGGCTGCGGCCAGGGCCAGTTGGCGCAGGCGCTGCTCAAGGACGCGCGGTACACCGAGATCGTCGGCGTCGACGTCTCGCAGCGCGCCCTCGCCCTCGCCGCCCGCCGGCTGAAGCTGGACCGCATGGGTGAGCGGCAGGCGGCACGCGTGAAGTTGCTCCAGGGCTCCCTCGCCTACACCGACCGCCGGCTCAAGGGGTACGACGCCGCCGTGCTCAGCGAGGTCGTCGAGCACGTCGACCCGCCCCGGCTGCCGGCCCTGGAGTACGCCGTGTTCGGGCACGCGCGCCCCCGCACGGTCGTCGTGACCACCCCGAACGTCGAGTACAACGTCCGCTGGGAGAGCCTGCCCGCCGGCCACGTCCGGCACGGCGACCACCGCTTCGAGTGGACCCGCGAGGAGTTCCGCGCCTGGGCCACGGCCGTGGCCGAACGGCACGGCTACGAGGTGGCGTTCACACCCGTCGGCCCGGACGACCCCGAGGTGGGCCCGCCCACCCAGATGGCCACATTCACGATCACGACCGAGAGGGAGGCGAAGGCGGCATGACCGAGGCACGGCACAAGGGGCGGGTACTGCCCGTCACCGACCTCTCCCTCGTGGTGCTCGTCGGCGCCTCCGGCTCCGGCAAGTCCACGTTCGCCCGGCGGCACTTCAAGCCCACCGAGGTGATCTCCTCCGACTTCTGCCGCGGCCTGGTCAGCGACGACGAGAACGACCAGAGCGCGACCGGCGACGCCTTCGACGTCCTGCACTACATCGCCGGCAAACGGCTGGCCGCCGGCCGCCGCACCGTGGTGGACGCCACCAGCGTGCAGCAGGACAGCCGGCGCCGGCTGGTCGAGCTGGCGAGGGAGCACGACGTACTGCCCATCGCCATCGTCCTGGACCTGCCGGAGGAGGTGTGCGCCGAGCGGAACGCGGCCCGCGCCGACCGGGCGGACATGCCCCGCCGGGTCGTCCAGCGGCACATCCGCGAACTGCGCCGCTCCCTCAGGCACCTGGAGCGCGAGGGCTTCCGCAAGGTGCACGTACTGCGCGGCGCCGAGGAGGTGGAGCACGCCACCGTCGTCACCGAGAAGCGCTACAACGACCTCACCCACCTCACCGGCCCGTTCGACATCATCGGCGACGTCCACGGCTGCTCCGCCGAACTGGAGGCGCTGCTCGCCAAGCTGGGCTACGCCGACGGGACGCACCCCGAGGGCCGTACCGCCGTGTTCGTCGGCGACCTGGTCGACCGCGGCCCGGACAGCCCCGGCGTGCTGCGCCGCGTGATGCAGATGGTGCACTCGGGCAACGCCCTGTGCGTCCCCGGCAACCACGAGAACAAGTACGGCCGGCACCTCAAGGGCCGCAAGGTCCGGCACACCCACGGGCTCGCCGAGACGATCGCGCAGATGGACGGCGAGAGCGAGGAGTTCAAGGCCGAGGTCCGGCGCTTCCTCGACGGCTTGGTCAGCCACTACGTCCTGGACGGCGGCCGGCTCGTCGTCTGCCACGCCGGCCTGCCCGAGAAGTACCACGGCCGCACCTCCGGCCGGGTCCGCTCGCACGCCCTGTACGGCGACACCACCGGCGAGACCGACGAGTTCGGGCTGCCGGTGCGCTACCCGTGGGCGGAGGACTACCGGGGCCGGGCCGCCGTGGTCTACGGCCACACCCCGGTACCGGAGGCCACCTGGCTGAACAACACCATCTGCCTGGACACCGGCGCCGTCTTCGGCGGCAAGCTCACCGCGCTGCGCTGGCCGGAGCGCGAGCTGGTCGACGTACCGGCCGAACGGGTCTGGTACGCGCCGGCCCGGCCGCTCGCCACCGAGGCGCCCGGCGGGCAGGACGGCCGGCCGCTGGACCTGGCGGACGTGCACGGCCGGCGGGCCGTGGAGACCCGGCACGCGGGCCGGGTGGCCGTCCGCGAGGAGAACGCGGCGGCGGCCCTGGAGGTCATGAGCCGCTTCGCGATCGACCCGCGGCTGCTGCCGTACCTCCCGCCGACCATGGCCCCGACGGCCACCTCGCGGATCGAGGGCTACCTGGAGCACCCGCAGGAGGCGTTCGCGCAGTACGCGCGGGACGGGGTCGCGCGCGTGGTGTGCGAGGAGAAGCACATGGGCTCCCGGGCGGTGGCCCTGGTGTGCCGGGACGCGGACACGGCCCGGCGGCGGTTCGGCGTGGAAGGACCCACCGGGTCCCTCTACACCCGGACCGGACGGCCGTTCTTCGACGACGGGCACACCACCGAGGAGATCCTCGGCCGGCTGCGCACGGCGGTCACCGACGCCGGACTCTGGGACGAGCTGGACACGGACTGGCTGCTGCTGGACGCCGAGCTGATGCCGTGGTCGCTGAAGGCCGCCGGGCTGCTGCGCGGCCAGTACGCGGCCGTGGGCGCCGCCGCCGGTGCCGTGTTCCCGGGCGCGCTCGCCGCCCTGGAGGCGGCGGCCGGGCGCGGGGCCGACGTGGGCGCGCTGCTCGACCGGCAGCGGGAACGCGCCGCCGACGCGGCCGCGTTCACCGCCGCCTACCGCCGCTACTGCTGGCCCACCGAGGGCCTGGACGGGGTCCGGCTGGCCCCCTTCCAGTTGCTCGCCGTCCAGGGCCGCAGCCTCGCCGCGCTCCCGCACGACGAACAGCTGGCCCTCATCGACCGGCTCGTGGAGTACGACGGCACCGGGCTGCTGCACACCACCCGGCGGCTGTACGTCGACACCGGCGACGCGGAGTCGGTGCGCGCGGGCGTCGACTGGTGGCTGGAGATGACCGGCCGGGGCGGCGAGGGCATGGTCGTCAAACCGCTCGGCGCGCTGGTGCGCGGACCGGACGGGCGGCTGGTGCAGCCCGGCGTCAAGTGCCGGGGCCGCGAGTACCTGCGGATCATCTACGGTCCGGAGTACACCCGCCCCGACCGGCTCGACCGGCTGCGGCAGCGGTTCCTGAACCACAAGCGCTCGCTGGCCCTGCGCGAGTACGCCCTCGGCCTGGAGGCCCTGGACCGGCTGGCCGGCGGGGAACCGCTGTGGCGGGTGCACGAGGCGGTGTTCGGGGTGCTGGCGCTGGAGTCGGAGCCGGTGGACCCGCGGCTGTAGGCGCCGCCGCGCCCTGGTGCCGCACCGGGCCGTGCGGCACCGGGGCGCGCACACCCGCAGGGGAGCGACGGGCCCGGAGATCGGGAGGGCCGTGGTCCGCGAGGACCGGGGCGGCCCCCCTGTCGCCCGCCGGTCCCTGGGGGAACGACCGACGGCCGGCCGGGCGGCCGCGTCTTCTCCGTCGCCCCGTACGTCACCCCGGCCGGGACCCGGCCCGGCCCGGCCCGGCCGAGGGAGTGCACGGTCGGCCGGGACCGACGGGGCGGCCTTTCTGTCGCCCGCCGGTCCCGGGGGAACGACCGACGGCCGGCCGGGCGGCCGCGTCTTCTCCGTCGCCCCGTACGTCACCCCGGCCGGGACCCGGCCCGGCCCGGCCGAGGGAGTGCACGGTCGGCCGGGACCGACGGGGCGGCCTCCCTGTCGCCCGCCGGTCCCTGGGGGAACGACCGCCGGCCGACCGGGCGGCCGCGTCTTCTCTGTCGCCCAGACCGGGACCCGGCCCGGCCCAGCCGAGGGAGTGCACGGCCGGCCGGGGCCGACGGGGTGGCCCCCCTGTCGCCCGCCGGTCCCTGGGGGAACGACCGCCGGCCGGCCGGGCGGCCGCGTCTTCTCCGTCGCCCCGTACGTCACCCCGGCCGGGACCCGGCCCGGCCCGGCCGAGGGAGTGCACGGCCGGCCGGGACGTTCGCCTCGGCACGGCCCCGGCCGTGCGTCGGTACGCCTCGTCCCGGGCCGCCCCGGGCCGCGCGGCACCTCCCCGCGCCCGCCGGCACCCCGGTCCGGGGCCCCGCCCCGCCGGAAACCGCCGGGCAGGGGATGAAGGGCGCCCCCGGCGGTCAGGATGGAACCATGGGATTCCACGTCGACTCCGAGGCCGGGCGGCTGCGCCGCGTCATCCTGCACCGGCCCGACCTAGAGCTCAAAAGGCTCACCCCCAGCAACAAGGACGCCCTGCTCTTCGACGACGTGCTGTGGGTGCGCCGGGCGCGCGCCGAGCACGACGGGTTCGCCGACGTCCTGCGCGACCGGGGGGTCGAGGTCCACCTCTTCGGCGACCTGCTCGCCGAGACCCTGGCGCTCCCCGAGGCCCGCGCGCTGGTCCTGGACCGGGTCTTCGACGAGAAGGAGTACGGCCCCCTCGCCACCGGCCACCTGCGCGCCTCGTTCGACCGGATGACCCCGGCCGAGCTGGCCGAGGCCCTGGTCGGCGGCATGACCAAGCGGGAGTACCTGGCCGGCCACGAGGAACCCACCTCCGTGCGCTTCCACGTCATGGAGCTGGACGACTTCCTGCTGCGCCCGCTGCCCAACCACCTCTTCACCCGCGACACCTCGGCCTGGATCTACGACGGCGTCTCCATCAACGCCATGCGCTGGCCCGCCCGGCAGCGCGAGACCGTGCACTTCGAGGCGATCTACCGCCACCACCCGCTGTTCCGGGACGAGACCTTCCACGTCTGGTCCCGGGGCCAGGCCGACTACCCCTCCACCATCGAGGGCGGCGACGTGCTGGTGATCGGCAACGGCGCCGTGCTGATCGGGATGAGCGAGCGGACCACCCCGCAGGCCGTGGAGATGCTGGCGCACAAGCTGTTCGCGGCCGGTTCTGCGCGCACCATCGTCGCGCTCGACCTGCCGAAGCGGCGCGCCTTCATGCACCTGGACACGGTGATGACCATGGTCGACGGCGACACCTTCACCCAGTACGCCGGCCTCGGCATGCTCCGCTCCTACACCATCGAGCCCGGCGTCGGCGAACGGGAGCTGAAGGTCACCGACCATCCGCCGGAGCACATGCACCGGGCGATCGCCGCCGCGCTCGGCCTCGGCGAGATCCGGGTGCTGACCGCCACGCAGGACGTGCACGCCGCCGAACGCGAGCAGTGGGACGACGGCTGCAACGTGCTCGCCGTCGAGCCCGGGGTCGTGGTCGCCTACGAGCGGAACGTGACCACCAACACGCACCTGCGCAAGCAGGGCATCGAGGTGATCGAGATCCCGGGCAGCGAGCTGGGCCGGGGCCGGGGCGGCCCCCGGTGCATGAGCTGTCCCGTCCAGCGAGACGCCGTATAGAAATGTGAAGGATCGTATAGACTTCCATAGTCCCCTGCAGTCATACCCCTGGAGCGCCCCCATGGCGACAGTCCCGACCGCCCTCGCCGGCCGCCACTTCCTCAAGGAGCTGGACTTCACCGCCGCGGAGTTCCGCGGCCTGGTCGAGCTGGCCGCCGAGCTGAAGGCCGCCAAGAAGGCCGGGACCGAGACCCCGTACCTGCGCGGCCGGAACATCGCGCTGATCTTCGAGAAGACCTCGACGCGCACCCGCTGCGCGTTCGAGGTGGCCGCCGCCGACCAGGGCGCCCACACCACCTACCTGGAGCCCTCCGGGTCGCAGATCGGGCACAAGGAGTCGGTGCGGGACACCGCCCGGGTGCTGGGCCGGATGTACGACGCCATCGAGTACCGGGGCGACAGCCAGGCCAAGGTGGAGGAGCTGGCCGCGTACGCCGGCGTGCCGGTCTACAACGGCCTCACCGACGACTGGCACCCCACGCAGATGCTCGCCGACGTGCTCACCATGACCGAGCACTGCGCCAAGCCGCTCGACGGGACCTCCTTCGCCTACCTCGGCGACGCCCGCTTCAACATGGGCAACTCCTACCTGGTCACCGGCGCCCTGCTCGGCATGGACGTACGGATCGTCGCCCCGAAGTCCTACTGGCCGGCCCAGGACGTCCTCGACCGCGCCCGCGCGCTCGCCGACTCCAGCGGGGCGCGGATCACCCTCACCGAGGACATCGCCGAAGGGGTCCGGGGCACCGACTTCGTCGCCACCGACGTCTGGGTGTCCATGGGCGAGCCCAAGGAGGTGTGGGCCGAGCGGATCGCGGCCCTCGCCCCCTACGCGGTGACCATGGACGTCCTGCGCGCCACCGGCAACCCGGACGTACGGTTCCTGCACTGCCTGCCGGCCTTCCACGACCTCGGCACCGCGGTGGGACAGCAGATCCACGACGCCTACGGTCTCGACTCGCTGGAGGTGACGGACGAGGTCTTCGAGTCCGCCCACTCCGTGGTCTTCGACGAGGCGGAGAACCGGCTGCACACCATCAAGGCGGTGCTGGTCGCCACACTCGCCCGGGAAACCCTTGCCTGACCGTCCTCACCAGGCCTTATCCTGACCGGCGGCCCGGAACCACCCCTTCCGGCGCCGCCGCCGCGGCCCACCACGGCCGCCCGCACCACCAGAATCGAGCACCACCCGCATGCCCGCTCCCCGTATCAAGTCCCCGCGGCTGCTCGTCGCCGAATCCGGCGCCGACCGCGAGGGGCACGGCCTGAAGCGCACCATGGGCCTCTTCCAGCTCATCTGCTTCGGCGTCGGAGCCATCGTCGGCACCGGCATCTTCGTCGGCCTGTCCGACTCGGTCGCCCAGGCCGGTCCGGCCGTCGTCGTCTCCTTCGTCCTCGCGGCCCTCACCTGCGTCTTCACCGCCTTCTCCTTCGCCGAGCTGGGCGGCGCGATCCCGGTCTCGGGCTCCTCGTACTCCTTCGCCTACGCCGGCCTCGGCGAGTCCACCGCCTTCCTCGTCGGCTGGTGCCTGCTGCTGGAGTACGGCGTGTCCATCTCCGCCGTGGCGGTCGGCTGGAGCCAGTACGTCAACGAGCTGCTGCACAGCCTCACCGGCCTCCAGCTCCCGGACGCCCTGTCCGCGGGCCCCGGGGACGGCGGCGTGGTCAACCTGCCGGCCGTGATCGTCATCGCCATGGCCTCGGTGCTGCTGGTGCGCGGGGTGCGGGAGAGCGCCCGGGCGACCGCCGCCATGGCCGCGGTGAAGCTCGCCATCCTGCTCGCCTTCTGCGCCGTCGGCTACAGCGCCTTCAAGGACGGCAACCTCACCCCGTTCTCCCCGGCCGGCCTCGGCGGCATCGGCGCGGGCACCACCGCGGCGTTCTTCTCCTACATCGGCTTCGACGCGATCACCACCGCCGGCGAGGAGGCGAAGAACCCGCGCCGGCACATCCCCGTCGCGATCATGGTCTGCATGGGCATCGTGACCCTGCTGTACTGCGCGGTCGCGCTCGCCGCGATCGGCGCCATCGGCGGCGACCAGGTCGCCGGCCGCCCCGCCGCCCTGTCCTACGTCGTCAACGAGGTCACCGGCTCGGCCGTCGGCGGCGGCGTCATCGCCTTCGGCGCGGTCGTCGCCATCGCCTCCGTGGTCCTCGCCGTGATGTACGGCCAGACCCGCATCCTGATGTCGATGTCCCGGGACGGTCTGATCCCGCGCGTCTTCGAGAAGGTCAGCCCGCGCACCTCCACCCCGGTCGCCGGCACGCTGATCGTCGCCGTCGTCTTCGCGCTCCCGGCGGCCTTCGCCTCCCTCGACGCCGTGATGAACCTGTGCACCATCGGCACCCTCGCCATCATGGCCGCCGTCAACATCACGGTGATGGCCCTGCGCCGCCGCGAACCGGGCCTCGACCGCAGCTTCCGGGTCCCGCTGTACCCGGTGGCCCCGCTGCTCGGCATCGCCTTCTGCCTGTACCTGATGTGGGAGACCGGCTGGCGGACCTGGATCCAGTTCGCCGTGTTCCTCGCGGTGGGCCTCGCGGTCTACGCCGCCTACGGCCGCCGGCACTCCACGCTCGCGGCGGCGCCGGCCGAGGTCACGCCGGCCGCGGCCGAGCGGGAACCACAGGCAGTCTGAACCACACCGCCTTGCCCGACGGGGTGGGGCGGTGACCGCAGGCGGAACTGAGGGCGCGGATCAGCAGCAGCCCGCGCCCGCCCTCCTGCCACACGTCGGGCTCCTCGATCACCGGCCGGGTCAGATGGCCGGGCGGCGCCGGGTCCGGGTCGTGCACCTCCACCCGGCAGTCGGTCGGCCGCAGCTCCACCACCAGCTCTATCGGGCCGCGCCCGGCGGTGTGCTCCACCGCGTTGGCCACCAGCTCGGCGGTCAGCAGCTCCGCCGTGTCGCAGTCGGTCACGTGCTCCCCCTCGGTGAGGGCCGAGCGCACCAGGGCACGCGCCACCGGCACCGCCGCCGCGGTGTGCGGCAGCGCGATGCGCCAGGAGGCCGATTCGGCGGGGGGTTCGTGCACGGCGAGTCCTTCATGGAGCAGGCTGTCCTGCTGTACGACTCCAGGCATGGTACGGGCCCCGCCGCGTCCGGCCGTCGCCGGGCCGGTCGCTCCGGACGATTGTGTCGCGCCCTCGTGACGACAGTCACAAAGCGGTGATAACTTCGAGGGACAGCAACGTACGGCGCCGTCGCCCAGGGAGGCCGCACGTCATGAGTCCCTTCACCGGCTCGGCCGCCCGCACGGCCGACTGGGAGCACCTGCGGGTGCGGATCGCCGACCAGGTCGCCACCGTCACCCTCGCCCGCCCCGAGAAACTCAACGCCCTCACCTTCGGCGCCTACGCCGACCTGCGCGACCTGCTCGCCGAGCTGTCGCGGGAGCGCGCGGCAAGGGCCCTGGTGCTCGCCGGGGAGGGCCGCGGCTTCTGCTCCGGCGGCGACGTGGACGAGATCATCGGCGCCACCCTCGCCATGGACACCGCCCGGCTGCTCGACTTCAACCGGATGACCGGGCAGGTGGTGCGGGCGATCCGCGAGTGCCCCTTCCCGGTGGTCGCCGCGGTGCACGGCGTGGCGGCCGGCGCCGGCGCGGTCCTCGCCCTGGCGGCGGACTTCCGGGTCGCCGACCCCTCGGCCCGGTTCGCGTTCCTCTTCACCCGGGTCGGCCTGTCCGGCGGCGACATGGGCGCGGCCTATCTGCTGCCCCGGGTCGTCGGCCTCGGCCACGCCACCCGCCTGCTCATGCTGGGCGACCCGGTACGGGCCCCCGAGGCCGAGCGGATCGGCCTGATCAGCGAGCTGGCCGAGGAGGGCCGGGCCGACGAGGCCGCCGCCGCCCTCGCCCGGCGCCTGGCCGACGGTCCGGCCCTGGCCCACGCCCAGACCAAGGCCCTGCTCACGGCCGAACTGGACATGCCCCTGGCGGCCTCGGTCGAACTGGACGCCGCCACCCAGGCCCTGCTGATGACGGGCGAGGACTACGCGGAGTTCCACACGGCCTTCACGGAGAAGCGCGCGCCGAAGTGGCGGGGGAGGTGATCGCGCATGCCGGCCACGGACGACCCGCGCCCGCCGACGGCGCACCGCCCCCTGCGCGTGGCGGTCATCGGCGGCGGCCCCGGCGGGCTGTACGCCGCGGCCCTCCTCAAACGCCTGGACCCGGCCCGTGACATCACCGTCTGGGAGCGCAACGCCCCCGACGAGACCTTCGGCTTCGGGGTGGTCCTCTCCGACGAGACGCTCGGCGGCATAGAACACGCCGACCCCGTCGTCCACGAGGCGTTGCGGCGGGAACTCGTCCGCTGGGACGACATCGACATCGTGCACCGGGGCACACACCACCGCTCCGGCGGCCACGGCTTCGCCGCGCTCGGCCGCCACCGGCTCCTGCGGATCCTGCACCAGCGCTGCCACTCGCTCGGGGTACGGATCCACTTCCGCGCCGAGGCCCCCCACCCGGACACCCTCCGCGCCGAGTACGACCTGGTCGTCGCCGCCGACGGCGTGCACAGCACCACCCGCGAGACGTACGCGCAGGTGTTCCGCCCCCAGGTGACCGCACACCGCTGCCGCTACATCTGGCTCGCCGCCGACTTCGCCTTCGACGCCTTCCGCTTCGAGATCGCCGAGACCGAGCACGGCGTGACCCAGCTGCACGGCTACCCCTACGCCCGCCCGTCTCCCGGCCACCATCCCTCGACGGGGTCCTCCGGGGCGCAGGGTCGATCCGGCGCCTCCACGGTGATCATCGAGATGCGCGAGGAGGTCTGGCGGGCCGCGGGGTACGGCGGACTCACCCCGCGCGAGTCCGCCGAACGCTGCGCCAAGCTCTTCTCCGACGCCCTGGGCGGCCGTCCGCTGCGCGCCGGGAACTCCGTCTGGACCACCTTCCGCACGGTCGTCAACGACCGCTGGTCGCACGGCAACGTGGTCCTCCTCGGCGACGCCGCGCACACCGCGCACTTCTCCATCGGCTCCGGCACCAAGCTCGCCGTCGAGGACGCCCTCGCCCTCGCCGCCTGCCTGGCGGAGCGGCCGGACGTACCGGGCGCGCTCGCGGCCTACGAGGAGGAGCGCAGGCCCGTCGTCGCCTCCACCCAGCGGGCCGCCCGGGCCAGCCTGGAGTGGTTCGAGAACCTGCGGCTGTACGTGCGCCAGCCGCCCCGCCGGTTCGCCTTCAACCTGCTCACCCGCTCCCGCCGCGTCACCCACGGCAACCTGCGGGTGCGCGACGCCCGCTTCACCGATTCCGTGGAGCGCGACTTCGGCTGCCCGCCCGGCACACCCCCGATGTTCACCCCGTTCCGGCTGCGCGGCCTGACCCTGCGCAACCGGGTCGTGGTGTCGCCGATGGACCTGTACTCGGCCGCCGAGGGCGTCCCCGGCGACCTCCACCTCGTCCACCTGGGCGCCCGCGCCCTCGGCGGGGCCGGCCTGGTGATGACCGAGATGGTGTGCGTCAGCCCGGAGGGCCGCATCACCCCCGGCTGCACCGGCCTCTACACCGGACGGCAGGCCGAGGCGTGGCGGCGCGTCACCGACTTCGTGCACCGCCAGTCCCCGGGCACCGCGATCGGCGTCCAGCTCGGGCACTCCGGGCGCAAGGGGTCCACGAAGCGGATGTGGGAGGGCATGGACGAGCCGTTGCCCACCGGCAACTGGCCGGTCGTCGCCGCGTCCCCGCTGCCGTACCGGCCGGGCGGCCAGATACCGCGCGAGCTGTCCCGGGCCCAGCTCACCGACATCCGCGAGCAGTTCACCGCGGCCGCCTGGCGGGCCGCCCGGGCCGGGTTCGACCTGCTCGAACTGCACTGCGCCCACGGCTATCTGCTCTCCGGCTTCCTCTCCCCGCTGACCAACCTCCGCACCGACGCCTACGGCGGTTCCCCCGAGCGGCGCCTGCGCTTCCCGCTGGAGGTCTTCGACGCCGTCCGCGGGGTGTGGCCGGCCGAGCGGCCGATGACCGTCCGGATCTCGGCCACCGACTGGGCCGACGGCGGGACGAGCGCGGAGGACGCCGTGGAGATCGCCCGTGCCTTCGCCGCGCACGGCGCCGACGCCATCGACGTCTCCACCGGACAGGTGGTGGCCCAGGAGAGGCCGGAGTTCGGGCGGTCGTACCAGACGCCGTTCGCCGACCGGATCCGGCACGAGGTCCGCGTCCCCGTCATCGCGGTCGGCGCGATCTCCTCCTGGGACGACGTCAACTCGCTGATCCTGGCGGGCCGCGCGGACCTGTGCGCCCTGGCCCGCCCGCACCTGTACGACCCGCACTGGACCCTGCACGCGGCGGCCGAACAGGGTTACGAGGGTCCCGGCGCCCCCTGGCCCGCCCCCTACCGCGCGGGCAGCCGCCCTCCGCGCACCGGCCGCACCGACGCGCCGAAACCCCGCCTCTCCCTGGAGAGCTGAGGAGTCCCCGCAGCCCTCACAGTCCCGCGAACCGCGCCCCCGCGTCCCGCAGGCGTTCGTGCAGGCCCCGGAAGACCTCCGCCGAGCGGACACCGGGCCAGTCGGGCGGGAGCAGCCGGGTGGGCAGGCCCGGATCGGTGTAGGGCAGGTGGCGCCAGGAGTCGAGGGCGAGGAGGTAGTCGTGGTAGGCCGCCTCCGGCGGGGTGTCGGAGCGGCGGGACCAGGCCCGCAGCACCGGCGCGTGCCGGTCCAGGAAGCGTTCGTGCTCCTTGGCGATCGCGGCCAGGTCCCACCAGCGGGCCACCGCCTCGGCCGTGGGCGCGAAGCCCAGGTGCTCACCCCGGAAGAAGTCCACGTACGCGTCCAGCCGCAGCCGGCGCAGGGTGTGCTCCGCCTCCTCGTACAGCCGGGCCGGGGCGATCCACACCCCCGGCGCCGCGGTGCCGAAGCCCAGACCGGCCAGCCGGGAGCGCAGCACGTGCCGCTTCTGCCGCTCCGACTCGGGGACCGAGAACACCGCGAGCACCCAGCCCTCGTCCGCCACGGGGCTGTCCGCGTAGATCCGCCGGTCGCCGTCGTCCATCAACTGGCGGGCCTCGGGGGACAGTTCGTACCCGGCGGCGCCGGACTCCGTGCGGGCCGGCAGCAGCAGACCGCGCCGCTTGAGCCGGGACACCGAGGAACGTACGGAGGGGGCGTCCACACCCACGGCGGCCAGGAGCCGGATCAGCTCGGCGACGGGCACCGGGCCGGGCATGGAGCGGCCGTACGCGCCGTAGAGCGTGACGATGAGGGACCTGGGGGCGTGCTGCTCGGACACGTTGATCATTTTAGGTCGTCGGCATCACTGCTGGTCACCTTCGGTGCGCAGCCGGAACCGCTGCACCTTGCCGGTGGCCGTGCGGGGCAGCGCGTCGAGGAAGACGAACGCGCGCGGACATTTGTAGGGCGCCAGCTCGGCGGTGAGGAACGCGCGCAGCGCCTCCGGGTCCCGCCGGGCGCCGGGGCGCAGCACCGTGTAGGCGACGGCCACCTGGCCGCGGTCCTCGTCGGGGCGGCCGACGACCGCCGCCTCGGCCACGTCGGGATGGCGCAGCAGCGCCTCCTCCACCTCCGGTCCCGCGATCTTGTACCCGGCGGAGACGATCATGTCGTCGGCGCGGGCCACGTACCGGAAGTGGCCGCTGCGCTCGCGGACACAGGTGTCGCCGGTGACGTTCCAGCCGCCGCGCACGTACTCCCGCTGCCGCGGGTCGGCGAGGTAGCGGCAGCCGACCGGGCCGCGCACGGCCAGCAGCCCGGGCACGCCGTCGGGCACGGGCCGGCCGTCGGCGTCCTGGACGCGGGCCTGCCAGCCGGGCACCGGCAGGCCCGTGGTGCCGGGCCGGACGTGCTCGTCGGCGGCGGACAGGAAGATGTGCAGCAGCTCGGTGGCGCCCATGCCGTTGATCAGGCGCAGGCCCGTGCGCTCGTACCAGGCGCGCCAGGTGGCCGCCGGCAGGTTCTCGCCGGCCGACACACAGCGTCTGAGGGAGGAGAGGTCGTGGCCGTCCAGGTCCCGCAGCATCGCCCGGTAGGCGGTCGGCGCGGTGAACAGCACGGAGACGCGGTGCGCGGCGACGGCGGGCAGCAGCTGCCGGGGGCCCGCCTGTTCGAGCAGGAGGCTGCTGGCGCCGGCGCGCATCGGGAAGACCAGCAGTCCGCCGAGGCCGAAGGTGAAGCCGAGCGGGGGACTGCCGGCGAAGACATCGTCCTCATGGGGGCGCACCACGTGCCGGGAGAACGTGTCGGCTGCCGCCAGCACGTCCCGGTGGAAGTGCACGCACCCTTTCGGGCGACCCGTGGTGCCCGAGGTGAACGCGATCAGCGCGACGTCGTCGCAGGCGGTGTCCACCGCCGGATAGGGGGCGGCGGGGGCCGGGCGGCGCAACAGGTCGTCGGGGCCGTCACCGCCGTACGTCGTGACGCGCAGCCCCGGTACGGCGGCCCTCGTCAGGTCCTCCACCGACCGGGCGTCGCACAGCGCGTGCCCGACCCGCGCGATCGCGCACAGGGCCGCCAGCTCCTGCGGGCGCTGCCGGGCCAGCACGGTGACCGCGACCGCGCCCGCCTTCAGCACGGCCAGCCAGCAGGCGGCCAGCCACGGAGTGGTGGGGCCGCGCAGCAGCACCCGGTTGCCGGGGACCACGCCCAGCGCGCCGGTGAGCAGATGCGCGATCCGGTCGACGCGGGCGCGCAGTTCGCCGTAGGTCCAGGCGGGGCCGGCGGGAGTGCGGAACACCGGGCGGGACGCCTCGGCGTGGTCCAGCAGCTCCGCGGCGCAGTTCAGCCGGGCCGGATAGCGCAGTTCCGGCAGGTCGAACCGCAGCTCGGGCCATTCGTGCGGCGGGGGCAGATGGTCGCGGGCGAACGTGTCGACATGGGCCGAGCGGTGCATGGCGGTGCGCCCCCTTGCCGTGACGGAGGTCCGGGCCGGCCGCCCGAACGGGCTTCCTGGTGGGCTCGCGCCTTGAGCGTATCGCCTTGGTGACGGCAGTCAACGGTACGCGATACCGTCGAGGGGGGACGGGCGAGGGCGCCGGGACCCGCCCCGGAGGGAGGAACGGCCGTGTCCGCATTCGCACTCGCGCCGGAGCAGGCCGCCTGGTGCGCCGAGCTGCGCGCGCTGGCCGCCGGGCGGCTGCGCCCGCTCGCCGGCCGGGGCACGCCCGGCCGCGTCGACCGGGCGCTGCTCGCCGAACTCGGCCGGCTCGGCCTGCTCGCCCGGCTCTTCGATTCCGGGGCGCTGGACCTGTGCCTGATGCGCGAGTCCCTCGCGCAGGGCTGCACCGAGGCCGAGACCGCCCTCGCCCTCCAGGGCCTCGGCGCGCATCCGGTGCACGCCCACGGCACCCCGGCCCAGCGGGAGCGCTGGCTGCCCCGGGTGGCCGACGGCAGCGCGGTCGCCGCCTTCGCGCTCAGCGAGCCCGGCGCCGGGTCGGACGCCGCGGCGCTGTCCCTGGCCGCCGAGCCCGACGGCGACGGCTGGCGGCTCACCGGCGCCAAGTGCTGGATCTCCAACGCCCCCGAGGCCGACTTCTACACCGTCTTCGCCCGCACCACACCCGGCGCCGGGGCCCGCGGAGTGACCGCCTTCCTCGTCCCCGCCGACCGGCCCGGGCTCACCGGCCGCCCGCTGGAGATGCTCGCGCCGCACCCCGTCGGCGCCCTGGACTTCGACGCCGTCCCCGTCACCGCCGCCGACCTGCTCGGCGCGGCGGACCGCGGCTTCGCCGTCGCCATGGGCACCCTCAACCTCTTCCGCCCCAGCGTCGGCGCCTTCGCGGTCGGCATGGCCCAGGCCGCGCTGGACGCGACCGTGGAGCACACCGGCCGGCGCGAGGCGTTCGGCGGCACCCTGCGCGACCTCCAGGCCGTGTCCCACCAGGTCGCCGAGATGGCCCTGCGCACCGAGGCCGCCCGGCTGATGGTGTACGCGGCGGCCGCGGCGTACGACGCGGGGGCCGCCGGCGTGCCCCGGCGGGCCGCGATGGCCAAGCTGCTCGCCACCGAGACCGCGCAGTACGTCGTCGACACCGCCGTCCAGCTGCACGGCGCCTGCGCCCTGCGCCGCGGCCACCTCCTGGAACACCTGTACCGCGAGGTGCGCGCGCCGCGCATCTACGAGGGGGCCAGCGAGGTCCAACGGGGCATCATCGCCAAGGAGTTGTACGCCACGGCGGCAAAGGCGGCGCGGTGACGGCCGAGCGCGTCAACCCGCCCGGGCTGTCCCCGCCCACCGGCTTCAGCCACGCCGTCGTCGCCACCGGCTCCCGCGTGGTGTTCCTGGCCGGCCAGACCGCCCTCGACGCCGACGGCAAGATCACCGGGCAGACGCTGCCCGAGCAGTTCGGCAGGGCCCTCGGCAACCTCCTCGCCGCCCTGCACGCGGCCGGCGGCACCCCCGCCGACCTGGCCCGGGTCACCGTCTACGCCACGGACCTCGCCGCCTACCGCGCCCACGCGCCCGAACTGGGGCGGATCTGGCGGCGGTCGGCGGGGCGCGACTACCCGGCGATGGCCGTCGTCCAGGTCGTACGGCTGTGGGACGAGCGGGCGCTGGTGGAGCTGGACGGCTTCGCCGTGCTGCCCTGACCCCCGGGACCGCCGCCCGCCCCGCACAACCGTCAGGAGCACGGACGCGCCACCGTAGGGGTGACGGTCACGCCCGCCGGCCCGGCCGCCCGGTACCAGTGGAAGCCTTCAGCCCCTGGAAACCGGGAGGTACCCCATGCCCGTCCGCCGTTCCCTGTGCGCCGCCCTCGGCGCCGCGGCCCTGCTGTGCGCCGCCGCGGGCCCGACCGCCGCCGCCCCCGGCGAGTACATCACCGTCGACCCGACCGGCCGGATCGCGGCCGACGGCACGGTCACGCTGTCCGGCAGCTACCGCTGCACCGGCGCCACCGGCCCGGCGTTCATCGGCTCCTCGGCCGGCCAGGGCGACACCGTGCGCCGCCAGGGCATCGGCGGCGGCGCCGCGCGCTGCGACGGCGCCGAGCACCGCTGGCAGAACTCCGGCAAGCCCTACGGGCAGACGGCGAAGCCGGGAGCGGCGCGGGTGGAGGCCACCGTCGTGGAGCTGCGTCCCTCGGGCATCGTCCTGCTGCCGGTCTTCCACGCCGCGACGGACCGGGACGTCACGCTCGTCCAGGGCTGACCCGCGCTCTTCGCCGGGTCAGCGCCCGTCCCCCTCCGGCGGGGCCGCCCTGCGCCTCACCACCGTGCCGCCCGGCCGGCGCAGGGCGGCGACGAACTTGTAGCGGGAGCCGCGGTAGACCGAGCGCACCCATTCCACCGGGGTGCCCTCCGCGTCCCGCGAGTGCCGGGACAGCAGCAGCATCGGCAGCCCCACGTCGGTGGCCAGCAGCTGCGCCTCGCGCGGGGTGGACAGCGAGGTCTCGATGGTCTCGTCGGCCTCGGCCAGATGGACGCCGTAGACCTCGGCGAGCGCCGTGTACAGCGACGGGTAGGTGGCCAGGGAGCCGCGCAGGCCGGGGAAGCGCCGCACGGACAGATGGGTGGTCTCGATGGCCATCGGGTCGCCGCTGGCCAGCCGCAGCCGCTCGATGCGCAGCACCCGTTCGCCGATCCCGATGCCGAGCAGGCCGGCCAGCTGCTCGTCGGCCGGCACCTCCCCGATGTCCAGCACCTGCGAGGCCGGGGTGAGGCCCTGGGCGCGCATGTCCTCGGTGTGCGAGGTGAGCTGGAGCGTGCGGTACAGCTTGGGCTGGCTGACGAAGGTGCCCTTGCCCTGGATCCGGTCGAGCCGGCCCTCGCCGACGAGTTCCTGCAGGGCCTGGCGCACAGTGGTCCGGGAGGTGTCGAACCGGACCGCCAGCAGCCGTTCGGCGGGCATGGCCGAACCGGGTTGCAGTGCTTCGGCCATCGTCAGGAGCTGCTGCTTGATCCGGTAGTACTTCGGCACCCGCGCGGTGCGGCCGGACGCCCCCCGGTGCGGATGGGCGCTGCTGACGTCGGTGGTCATGCCTGCCTTCCCGGCTGTGTCGATGGGCTCCCGTTATAGCGACCAACTCCCGTATGGTCTAGTCCAACTCGACGGGCCGGGCGAAACGGACGGAACGCGGAGGGACGCACTCCGGTGACTTTCTCGTAACGGCCCGGACCGGCTTCCCGAACCACCCTTGACACTCCAAAAGGTCTAGGCCAAGCTCCACCGTACTGGTCTACACCATTAGTGACCAGGTCCCGAGCCCTACGTGCAACAGCGTCGTACGCAGGTCACCGCCGAGGGCGTGGGGGGTTAGAAGCATCCCTGAGGAGGGTGGCGTGAAGCGCAAGCTTGCGGCCGCGATCGTGATCGCGGGCATGATGGTCTCCGTGTCGGCGTGCGGAGGGGACGACGGCGACGAGGGCAAGAAGGCGGGACCGGACAGCTTCAAGGGCGAGACGCTCACCGTCTGGGCGATGGACGGCTCCACGCCGGACCAGTGGGTCACGGACGTCTCCGCCGCGTTCGAGAAGAAGACCGGCGCCAAGGTGAAGTTCGAGACGCAGAAGTGGGACGGGATCCAGCAGAAGATCACCACCGCCCTCTCCGAGTCCACCCCGCCGGACGTGATCGAGGTCGGCAACACCCAGACCCCGGCCTACGCGGCCACCGGCGGTCTCGCCGAGCTGGACGACCTGAAGAAGGAGATCGGCACCGACTGGACGCCGGCGCTCTCCGAGTCCTCCGTCTACGACGGCAAGCAGTACGCCGCGCCCTGGTTCTTCACCAGCCGCGTGGTCATCTACAACAAGAAGATCTGGGCCGAGGCCGGCATCAAGGACATCCCCAAGACCCGGGACGAGTTCTTCAAGGACCTCGAGACCATCGGCAAGAAGACCAAGGCCGAGCCGATCTACATGCCCGGCCAGAACTGGTACTTCTTCGACGGCCTGACCATCGGCCAGGGCGCCGACCTGGTGAAGAAGCAGGGTGACAAGTACGTCTCCAACCTCGGTGACCCCAAGGTCGCCAAGGCCATGGAGATCTACAAGAAGTACGCCTCCTACTCCAAGGCCCCCAAGGACAAGGACGAGGCCACCCCGCAGCAGGGCGAGGTGTTCGCCAACGGCAAGACCGGCGCCTTCATCGGCATGGGCTGGGAGGCCGCCACGGCGGTCGCCGCCAACAAGGACATCGAGAAGGACCTCGGTTACTTCCCGATCCCCGGTGAGACCGCGGCCAAGCCCGAGAGCGTCTTCCTCGGCGGCTCCAACCTCGCCGTCGCCGCGGGCAGCAAGAAGCAGGAGCTGGCCAAGGAGTTCCTGAAGATCGCCCTGTCCGACCAGTACGAGGGCGAACTGGCCAAGCTCAACGGCGTCATCCCGAACAAGAAGGCGCTGGAGTCCAACCTGAAGGGCAACCTCGTCGCCGAGGCCATCGCCCCGGGCGCCGCGGTCGGCGGCACCACCCCGCTGATCCCCGCATGGGGCGCGGTGGAGAACAACCCCAACCCGATCAAGTCCTACATGACGTCCGTGCTGAACGGTAAGTCCCCGGCGGAGGCCGCCAAGCAGGTCGAGGGCGAGATCAACAAGCGCCTGGCCCAGGAGAACTGATCACCGTGCCGGGGGGGGCGCGAGCCGGGGCCCCCCGCCCCCAACCCTGCCCTGTCACCGGGACAGCCCGTGGTTTTCTTGCCGCCACAAAAAAGATAGCAACACACGTCC
>NZ_JBVJOT010000042.1:68772-88477 GCF_055583025.1 Streptomyces sp. NPDC104831 | reverse complement strand
AGGGATGAGGTGTGGGCGGTAAATGCCTTTCTCCTCCCCGACCCCCGCCAGCAACAACACCCACCCCCCCCCCCCCCCCCCCCCCCCCCACCCCCGCCCCCCCCCCCCCCCCCCCCCCCCCCCCCCCCCGGCCGTCTCGTTCCGGGCCGACTCGGCGTCGGCAAACGCATGGTCCGGGCGGGCGTAGCGTAGAAGGCATGACGAAGTACGGATCCTTTCCCGGTACGCGTCCCCGGCGGCTGCGGACCTCGCCCGTCATGCGGCGGATGGTCGCCGAGACGCGGCTGCACCCCGCCGACCTCATCCTCCCGGCGTTCGTCCGGGAGGGCGTGAGCGAGCCGGTGCCGATCGGCTCCATGCCCGGGGTCGTGCAGCACACCCGGGACAGCCTGAAGAAGGCCGCGCTGGAGGCGGTGGAGGCCGGGATCTCCGGGATCATGCTCTTCGGCGTGCCGGAGGACGCGAAGAAGGACGCCCGGGGCACGGTCGGCACCGACCCGGACGGCATACTCCAGGTCGCGCTCCGGGACGTCCGCGCCGAGGTCGGCGACGACCTGCTCGTCATGTCCGACCTGTGCCTGGACGAGTTCACCGACCACGGGCACTGCGGGGTGCTGGACGCCGACGGCCGGGTCGACAACGACGCCACCCTGGAGCGGTACGCCGAGATGGCGCAGGTCCAGGCCGACGCCGGCGCCCATGTCGTGGGCCCCAGCGGGATGATGGACGGCCAGATCGGCGTCATCCGCGACGCGCTCGACCAGATCGGCCGCGAGGACGTGGCGATCCTCGCCTACACCGCCAAGTACTCCTCGGCCTTCTACGGCCCCTTCCGCGAGGCCGTCGCGTCGTCCCTCCAGGGTGACCGCAAGACCTACCAGCAGGACCCGGCCAACTGGCGCGAGTCCCTGCGCGAGCTGGAACTCGACCTCGCCGAGGGCGCCGACATGGTGATGGTCAAGCCGGCCGGCCCCTACCTCGACATCCTCGCCCGGGTCGCGGACGCCGTGGACGTGCCCGTGGCCGCGTACCAGATCTCCGGCGAGTACGCCATGATCGAGGCCGCGGCCGAGAAGGGCTGGGTGGAGCGGGACCGGGCCATCTTCGAGACCCTCACCGGCATCAAGCGGGCCGGCGCCCGCAGCATCCTCACCTACTGGGCCACCGAGGTGGCCCAGAAGCTCCGCTAGTCCTCAGGCGTCGGTCAGGGTGATGTGGTCACCCGTCACGGCCCAGCGCTGTCCGGACTCGTTGGCGCACAGCCGGGTGCGGACCTCGGGCGTCCCCCAGGTGTTGGACAGGCAGTAGTGGGGGTCGGCGGCCAGGACGAAGTGGTCGCCGGCGACCCTCCAGCGCTGGCCCGGCTCGTCCGCGCAGAGCCGGGTGCGGACCTCGGGCGTCCCCCACGTGTTGGACAGACAGTAGTGGGGGTCGGCGGCCAGCACGACGTGGTCGCCGGCGACCCTCCAGCGCTGGCCGGGCTCGTTGGCACACACCCGGGTGCGGACCTCGGGTGAGCCCCACGTGTTGGACAGGCAGTAGTTGCCGATCTCGGAGGCGCCGGGCGCGGCGGCCGTGGCGCCGGCCGACGGGAAGACGGCGGCCGTCAGCGCGAGAGCGAGGACGCCGAGGGACTTGCGGAACGCGAGGGCCATGAGAGGAACGCCTTTCATCCGACGAGGTTGCGGTGCGCCGGGAGACTTTCCCGGACACCGCCCCCGAATGCGGCAAACCGCCTGTACAGGTGATATGCGGATGAAGGCGTTGCCGTTCACCAGCTCGAGATGGCGTCCAGGTCCTTCTGCCAGTACGTCACCTTCAGCGTGCTGTCGTAGTAGACGCCCTTGGCGGGCAGGGACGGCGTGGCCGACGGGCCGCCGTCGCTGTTCGGGGTCATGCCCTGGAAGGCCACCGTCAGCTTGTGCGCGGTCATCCCGCCGCTGCCGCTGCCGTCGGCGGCCGACAGCAGCACCCCCGCGTACCCCGACTCGCCGGGCGCCAGCGAGACCACGGACTGCGGCTGGGTGGACTCGTCGGCCTGCGGCACCCACTGCATCTGGTCGAAGCGCAGGACGGGGTAGTACGGCAGCTCGCACCTCTTGCTCCCGGTGTTCTTCACCGTCAGCAGCATGTGGTTCAGCGGCCGGGCGAGCGGCTGGGCGGTGACGGAGGTGTTCGTGCCGTTGCACAGCACCAGGGAGCCGCCGGTGCTCTTGCCCTCGCGGGTGGTGGAGGCGGCGGGCTCGGCGGCGGGCGCGTGGTTTCGGGCCGCGGGGGTGGCCTCGGTGGCGCCGGTGGTGCCCTTCGCGTCGTCGGTGCCCCCCGTACGGGTGGTGTCCGACGTACCGGCGGTGTCCCCGGGCGTCCCGGACGCGCTCACCTCTGCCGCCGCGGGGCGGGAGGCACCTTCGTCCTGGGTGCCCGTCCCGTTGTCGCACGCCGTGAGGGCGAGGGCCGCCACGGCGGTTCCGGTAGCGGCGATCAGACGGATGTGGCGCATACGCATGGCAAGTCCTCTTTCGGGCTGGGCCGGTTGTCGTGCTTGGATGACCAACAGCCTGTGGGCGCATGCGTCCCGGCGGCCAGCGTTGACCGCCAATCCGGGATGCTGGAACGCCGGAACCGGCTTTGACCTGCGGAAACAACACCTCCCTGGAACGCCGGGGTGGGACGAGGGGGACTGGAGGAACGGTGGCGGAGGGCATCCCCGAGAGCGGTTTCGCCGAGCTGCTGCGGGAGTTGAAGAACCGCTCCGGGCACAGCTACGGCACGCTCGCCAAGCGGCTCCACATGAGTACGTCGACGCTCCACCGCTACTGCAACGGGGACGCCGTACCGACGGACTACGCCCCCGTGGAGCGGCTCGCCCGGCTCTGCAAGGCCACGCCCGGCGAACTGGTGGAACTGCACCGCCGGTGGGTCCTGGCGGACGCGGGGCGGGGACGGAAGGGCGCGGAGCCGGTCGTCGTACCGGAGCCGGCCCCGGAGCCGGAGGCTGCGGCCCAAGCGGTCCCGGAGGTGGTGGCTCAGGCAGTCCCGGAGCCGGAGGTGGCTGGCGGACCGGACCCGGACCCGGACCCAGCTCCGGCTTCGGTGGCACCGGTGGCGGCACCCGAACCCCCACCGGCCGGCCGGTGGCGTCGGGGCCGGTCCCTGATCGCCGGCGGTCGCCGCACCGCCCTCCTGGCGGCCGTCACGGTCACCGCGCTGATCGTCGGCGGCACGGTGTTCGCCCTGAACCTGCCGTCGGACGAGGGCGGGCGGCGGGACGGCGCGAAGGCCACGACGGCCACCGCGGACTCCGCCCTCGCCCAGGGCGGCGCCTCCCCCCGGTCGCCGAAGCCCGGGAACCCGAGCCCTTCGGCCACGCGTTCGGCCTCCCCCTCCGCCTCCGCCTCCGCCGCTTCCTCCGAGGCTCCGGACCTGGCGCCCGACACCACCGACGGCAAGCCCACGGGGAAGCCGTCGGCGACCGCACGCCACGAAGCGCCGGAGGCAGTGCCGTTGACGGTCAACACCAACCCCTACAGCTGGCTGACTCCCTGTTCACAGCACTACCTGATCGACCGGCCGCCGACCGCCGTGGGCCCGCCGCCGTCGGAGCCGCAGGCCCCCGCGTGGGTGGCCGTCAACAAGGCGGTGTCGGCGGGGGAGCAGTTCATCACGTTCACCGTGCAGGGCACCGGGAACCAGACGGTCGTCCTGGAGCGGCTGTCGGTCCACATGGCGGGCAAGCGCTCGCCGCTCCCCTGGAACGACTACGCCATGGGCTACCCGGGTGTCGGCTGCGGCGGTGGCGTGCCGACGCATTCCTTCACGGTCGCCCTGGACGCGATGCGCCCCTCGCCCGTACCGGAGGCCGGCGGCGACAACTTCCCGTTCAAGGTGAGCCAGTCGGACCCGGAGGTCTTCTACGTCACGGCGGACGCGTCGGCGTACGACGTCAGCTGGTACCTGGAGCTGACGTGGTCGAGCGGCGGCCGCCACGGCACGCTGGCGATCGACGACGCCGGCCACCCGTTCCGCACCAGCGGCAACAACGGGCGGCCCGCGTACGCCTTCCCGCTGGGCGGTCAGAAGTGGAAGCCGGCCTCGGAGTTCGACTGACCGGTCCCGTCTCAGTCCCACCAGAAGGCCCAGCTGGTCGCGCCGGTCAGCGTCTCGGCGTACGCCCGCACACTTCCCGGACCGCTCTGGACGACGGCGTGCGGGCACAGGGCGTAGTGCTCGGCGGCGAGGACCTCGGCGTCGGCGAGCGTCGCGGGCGGGGCCGCGACGGACACCACGAGGGCGTCCGGCCCGAGGGCCACGACCCGGATGCCGAACCGGTCCTCCCAGGAGCGCAGCACGGCGCAGACGCGGGCCACGTCGTGGTCGTAGTTCAGGGCGCCGGTCCAGCCGATCGCCGCCGGTATGTCGGCGGACCGGCGGGCCGGGACGAGGGCCAGGTGCGGTTCCTCGATCCACTCCGCCCAGCGCGCCGGGTCCCGGTGCAGGGCGTCGGCGACCGTCGCGGCCCGGGTGTCGGGGTCGGCGCTCGGCACGCCGGGGGCCGCCAGCCCCGGCCACTCGACGCCGAACGGCTCGATCTCCTCGTCGGCCTGACCGTCGGTCTCCTCCTCCCAGTACTCCGCGAGGACGTCGTCGACCGGGTGGTCCCCCGGGTACGAGGCGTCGCCCGGCAGCAGTCCCCAGTCCTCGATCCCGACCCGGGAGCCGGCCAGGTCCACGAGCACGGGCAGCAGCCCCGCACGGGCCGCCGGCGCGCCCAGGGCCCTCCAGGTGCCGGGGGAGGAGGGCTTCTCCGCGTGCCACAGCAGGGGCTGGTGCCAGCGCCCGTCGTCCGTCTCGTCCACCAGCCTGCCGGGCGGCAGCTGGAGCCCCAGGGAACGACCGCTGGGGTCGGTGGCCAGTCGGGGCAGCGGGTTGGGAAGAGTCGCCATGCCGCCGACTGTAGGGGCAGGCACTGACAACGGCGTTGAGCTGGGCCGGGGTTGCCCCGGTCGCCGTGGGGGCGCCCGGTGTCAGGCCATGGTCGTGATGCAGAACGGGTGTCCGGCGGGGTCGAGGAGGACCCGCCACCGGTCCGGCCGCGGCTGGGCGTCCGGCTTGACCGCGCCCCGGGCGATCAGGTGGGCCTCGGCGGTGTCCAGGTCCTCGACGCCCACCTCGATGTGGGCCTGCTTCTCCTGCGCGGGGTCGGGCCAGGTGGGACGGCGGTAGTCGGGGATGCGCGTGAAGCCGAGGCCGGCCGTTGCGCCGTCGCCGCCGAGGAAGACGAAGTCGTCGGTGGAGTACGTGACGGCGAGGCCGAACATGTCGCCGTAGAAGCGGGCGAGTTCGGCCGGGTCGGCGCAGTCGAAGGTGACGGCGACGTAGCGGAAGGCGGGTGCGGAAGCGGTGTCCGTGCTCATGGGGAAGACGGTAGGACACGACCCGGACAGATCCGGTCCTGGTTGATGCGGACGGTATGGAAAACTTCCGTCCGTGCTGAGCGCCTCCGCCCGTCTGCTGCGTCTGCTGTCGTTGCTCGCCGCCCGTCCTTCGTGGACCTGCGGTGAGCTGGCCGAGCGGATGCAGGTCACGGACCGCACGGTGCGGCGGGACGTCGCGAAGCTGCGGGAGCTGGGGTACAGCGTCGATTCCGAGGCGGGGCCGTGGGGTGGTTACCGGCTGCGGGCCGGCTCGCGGGTGCCGCCGCTGATCCTGGACGACGAGGAGGCGCTGGCCGTGGCGGTCGGGCTGCGGGAGGCGGCGCTCGGGGGAGTGCTCGGCGGGGACCAGGCCGCGCTGTCGGCGCTGCTGAAGCTGCGGCAGGTGCTGCCGGCGGCGGTGGCCGAGCGGCTGGGGGAGTGGGACGAGGCGTTCGTACGGCTGCCGTGGCCGGAGGAGGCACGGGTGCGGCCGGGGATGCTGCTGGAGCTGGCGGCGGCGTGCCGGCGGGGCGAGCGGGTGCGGCTGTCGTACTGCGACGGGAAGGGCAGGAGCACGGTCCGCGACGTGGACCCGTACCGGTTGGTGCACACGGGACGGCGCTGGTACTTCGTGGCGCGGGACGTGGTGCGGGGGTGGCGGACGTTCCGGGCGGACCGGGTGGAGCACGTGGACCCGACCGGACACCGGGTCGAGATCACCGATCCGCCGGACCCGGCGGAACTGGTGTCCCACAACACGGCGAACGGCCCGTACCCCCTGTCGGCGAGGATCCGCCTCCCCCTGCCGCTGGGGGAGGCCCGGCGCCTGATCCCGCCGACCATCGGCACCCACCGCCCCGACGGCCCCGAGGCCACCGTGGTCGACATCGGGGGTCCGACCCCGGAGGGCCTGGCCCACTACCTCCTGGGCCTGGCCACTCCCCTGCAGGTCCTGTCCCCCGACGCGGTCCGCGAGGCCCTGGTCCACCGGACCAGGGAACTCCTCGCGGCCCACGGCCCCTGAGGTGTCAGAGCTTCTCGGGGGTGCGGATGCCCAGGAGGGCCATGCCCTGGTGGAGGGTGCGGGCCGTGAGGTCGGACAGGAAGAGGCGGTTCTCGGCGACGTCCTTCGGCGGTGCGGGCTTGATCACCGGGCACTTGTCGTAGAACGTCGTGAACAGCGAGGCCAGCTGGTACAGGTACGCCGCCAGCTTGTGCGGGGCGTACTCGGCGGCCGCCTCGCGGACCGTCTCCGCGAAGGAGTCCAGGTGCAGGCCGAGGGCGCGCTCGGCGTCCGCCAGCGGCAGCTCCGGGTGGGCCGCCGGGCGGACCTCGCCGGCCTTGCGCAGGATGGACTGGATGCGGGCGTAGGCGTACTGGAGGTAGACGGACGTGTCGCCGTTGAGCGAGACCATCTGGTCCAGGTCGAACTTGTAGTCCCGGTTCGCCGACGTCGACAGGTCCGCGTACTTCACCGCGCCGATGCCCACCTGGGTGCCCCGCTCGGCGATCTCCTGCTCGGACAGGTCCTGCGCCTTCTCCCGGACCACGGCCGAGGCCCGCTCGATCGCCTCGTCCAGGAGGTCGACCAGGCGGATCGTCTCGCCCGCACGGGTCTTGAACGGCTTGCCGTCCTTGCCGAGGACCGTGCCGAAGGCCAGCTGGGTCGCCGTGACGTCGTCGCCCAGCCAGCCGGCCCGGCGCGCGGTCTCGAAGACCATCCGGAAGTGCAGGGCCTGCCGGGCGTCCACCACGTACAGCAGGGTGTTCGCCTTGAGGTTGAAGACGCGGTCGCGGATCGCGGACAGGTCGGTCGCCGCGTAGCCGTAGCCGCCGTCCGACTTCTGCACGATCAGCGGGACCGGGTTGCCGTCCGGGCCCTTGATGTCGTCGAAGAACACGCACAGCGCGCCCTCGGAGCGGACCGCGACGCCCGACTCCTCCAGCAGGCGGCAGGTCTCCGCGAGCATGTCGTTGTAGCCGGACTCGCCGACGATGTCCGCGTCCCGGATCTCCATGTCCAGCTTCTCGAAGACGGAGAAGAAGTAGATCTTCGACTCGTCCACGAACTTCTGCCACATGGCGAGCGTGTGCGGGTCGCCGGCCTGGAGGTCGACCACCCGGCGGCGGGCCCGCGTCTTGAACTCCTCGTCGGAGTCGAACAGCTTCCGCGCGGCCTTGTAGAGGCGGTCGAGGTTCGACATCGCCTCCTCGCCCGTCACCTGGCCGGCCTTGTGGTCCAGCTCGTGCGGGTGCTCGTCCAGGTACTGGATGAGCATGCCGAACTGGGTGCCCCAGTCGCCGATGTGGTGGCGCCGGACCACGTTCTCGCCGGTGAACTCCAGCAGCTGCACGACCGAGTCGCCGATCACCGCCGAGCGCAGGTGGCCGACGTGCATCTCCTTGGCCACGTTCGGCTGGGCGTAGTCGATCACCGTGGTGCCGGGGTGCACGGCGGTCGGCACGCCGAGGCGGCCGGTGTCGTCCGCGTACCGCGCGGCCAGGTTGCCGGTGATCGCCTTGTCCGAGACCGTGATGTTCAGGAAGCCGGGGCCGGAGACCTCGACGTCCTGGATCACGTCACCCGTCACCACCCGGCCGACGACCTGGGTCGCCAGCTCCCGGGGGTTCGCCTTCGCCTTCTTGGCCAGGGCCAGGATGCCGTTGGCCTGGAAGTCGGCCCGGTCGCTTCGTCGCAGCAGCGGGTCCGCGCCGGCGGCCTCGGGCAGGGTGGCCGCGAGGGCGGAGGCGAGGTGCTGCTGGACGTTGTCGCTGAGGGACGTGACCGAGGCCATGGGTGTGGGTGCCGTTCTCCTCGTGGATGGATAGACCCGCCCAGTATCCCATGGGGGGTAAAGCCGTTTTCCCGGTCGACGGGCGGTCTGTGAGAATGGAGTCTCACCCCGTTCAGAAAGAAGGACGTGCCGATCGTGGCTCAGAGCACCGAGACCACCGACTGGGTCTCCCGTTTCGCGGATGAGGTCATCGAGGAGTCGGAGCGCCGGGCCCCGGGCAAACCGGTCGTCGTCGCGTCCGGACTCTCCCCCTCGGGTCCGATCCACCTCGGCAACCTCCGCGAGGTCATGACCCCGCACCTGGTCGCCGACGAGATCCGCCGCCGCGGCCGCGAGGTCCGGCACCTGATCTCCTGGGACGACTACGACCGCTACCGCAAGGTGCCGAAGGGCATCGCCGGGGTGGACGAGGAGGCCTGGGCCGAGCACATCGGCAAGCCGCTGACCTCGGTGCCGGCGCCGAAGGGCTCGCCCCACCCGAACTGGGCGGAGCACTTCAAGGCCGCCATGGTCGAGGCGCTGGCCCAGCTCGGCGTGGAGTTCGACGGGATCAGCCAGACCGCGCAGTACACCTCCGGTGTCTACCGCGAGCAGATCCTGCACGCGATGAGGCACCGCGGCGACATCGACGCGATCCTCGCCCAGTACCGGACGAAGAAGGCGCCGAAGAAGCAGCAGCAGAAGGCGGTGGACGAGGCCGAGCTGGAGGCCGAGGAGGGCTCCGGCGCCGCGTCCGAGGACGACGGCAGCGCCGGCGCCGCCGGGTACTTCCCGTACAAGCCGTACTGCGGCGGCTGCGAGAAGGACCTGACGACGGTCACCTCCTACGACGACGACACCACCGAGCTGGCGTACACCTGCGGCGCCTGCGGTTTCGCCGAGACCGTCCGGCTCAGCGAGTTCGACCGCGGCAAGCTGGTGTGGAAGGTCGACTGGCCGATGCGCTGGGCGTTCGAGGGCGTGGTCTTCGAACCCAGCGGTGTGGACCACTCCTCGCCCGGCTCCAGCTTCCAGGTCGGCGGGCAGATCGTGCCGATCTTCGGCGGCGAGCAGCCCATCGGGCCGATGTACGCCTTCGTGGGCATCTCCGGCATGGCGAAGATGTCGTCCTCGCGCGGTGGCGTGCCCACCCCGTCGGACGCGCTGAAGATCATGGAGCCGCAGCTGCTGCGCTGGCTGTACGCCCGCCGCAGGCCCAACCAGTCCTTCAAGATCGCCTTCGACCAGGAGATCCAGCGGCTCTACGACGAGTGGGACAAGCTGGCCGCGAAGGTCGCCGACGGCTCCGCGCTGCCGGCCGACGTCGCCGCCCACACCCGCGCCGTCGGCACCGCCGCCGGCGAGCTGCCGAAGACGTCCCGCCCGCTGCCGTACCGCACGCTGGCGTCCGTCGCCGACATCACCGCCGGTCACGGGGACCAGGCGCTGCGGATCCTGTCCGAGCTGGACCCGGAGCAGCCGCTGGCCTCGCTGGACGAGGCGCGTCCGCGCTACGACAAGGCCGAGGCGTGGATCAACACGTACGTGCCCGCCGACCAGCGGACCATCGTGCGCGAGCAGCCCGACGCCGAGCTGCTGAAGTCCCTGGACGAGGCGTCCCGGCAGTCCGTGCGGCTGCTGCTGGACGGGCTCGCCGAGCACTGGTCGCTCGACGGGCTGACCCACCTCGTGTACGGCGTGCCGAAGGTGCAGGCCGGCTTCTCCGCCGACGCCACGCCGAAGGAGCTGCCGCCGGAGATCAAGACGGCCCAGCGGACGTTCTTCGCCCTGCTGTACCACCTGCTCGTCGGCCGCGACACCGGCCCCCGCCTGCCCACCCTGCTGCTGGCCGTGGGCCAGGAGCGGGTGCGGACGCTGCTCGGCGAGTAGCGGCTAGCGGCTAGCGAGTAAACGGCAATGGAAAGGGCCCCTGCTTTCCGGCGGGGGCCCTTTTCCGTTACGCGATGTGCTCCTCTTTCCGTTCCGCGTTGAGGCGGCCGGTGAAGCGCTTGACCATGCGCTCCGCGTCGCGCGGGGCGAGCGCGATGCCGTACGTCGCCTCGACCGCCTCGACGTACTGGGGCAGAGTGGCGGGTTCGTCGCCGCTCAACTTGCGGAAGAGCTGGTAGTAGTCCTCGCCCGTCGGGTTCGGTTCCGGGCTGCCCTCGCCCTCGCCCGGTCCGCGGGTGTGGGTGGGGACCGGTAGCGGGAAGCTGCCCGTCTCCTGGGGGGAGGGCTGCTGGAAGTCCTCCGGGGCCTGCTCCTCGTACCAGTCCTCGTACTGCTCCTCGGGGGCGTACTGGGGTTCCTGGAGCATCGGGTCGTAGGTGGGGTCGTAGCCGCCGTGGTACTCGACCTCGCGCGGGGCCTGGAACCAGGGGCTCTCGTCGTCCGCCGGGGGTGCCTCGGCGGGCCGCTGTCCGGCGGCCGGGTCCGGCCGGCGCGGGGCGGGGACCGCCGCCACGGGGGTGCGGTCGTCCACGGCCGGGGCGGGGGCGGGAGCCAGGGCCGGCTGCTGCGGTGCCGCAGGGAGCAGCACCGGGTCGATGCCCGCCGCGGCCAGGCCCGCCGGGGCCGTCTCCGCGAGCGGGACGCCGTAGCGGGCCAGGCGCAGCGGCATCAGGGACTCCACCGGGGCCTTGCGGCGCCAGGCGCGGCCGAAGCGGGAGCGCAGGCGGGCCTGGTAGACGAGACGGTCCTGCTCCAGCTTGATGACCTCGTCGTAGGAGCGCAGCTCCCACAGCTTCATGCGGCGCCACAGGAGGAACGTCGGGACCGGGGAGAGCAGCCAGCGGGTGAGGCGGACGCCCTCCATGTGCTTGTCCGCCGTGATGTCGGCCATGCGGCCGACCGCGTGCCGGGCCGCCTCGACCGACACCACGAACAGCACCGGGATCACCGCGTGCATGCCCACGCCCAGCGGGTCCGGCCAGGCGGCGGCGCCGTTGAAGGCGATCGTCGCCGCCGTCAGCAGCCACGCCGTCTGGCGCAGCAGCGGGAAGGGGATGCGGATCCAGGTCAGCAGCAGGTCGAGGGCGAGGAGGACGCAGATGCCCGCGTCGATGCCCACCGGGAACACGTAGGAGAAGTTCCCGAAGCCCTTCTTGAGGGCCAGCTCACGGACGGCCGCGTACGAGCCGGCGAAGCCGATACCGGCGATGATCAAGGCGCCGGCTACGACCACGCCGATGAGAACGCGGTGCATCCGAGTCAGCTTCGGTGGCCCGGCCACTCGTACTCCCCTCCCGTTGCGTGTTGTTGCGCGCAACAGGGTGGCACACGTGTACGGCGAACGTGGGACCGGTCACCCGCTGCGGCCGTACGGTCAGCTCTTCTTGACGGCCGACTCGGACGGAGACGAAGCGGGGGAGTCCGGCTTTCCGGACGTCGACTCCGACGCGGAGGGGGAGTCCGACTCCGGGGAACTCGCCCCGCCCGACGCGCCGTTGGCCTCGGAGACCGACGCCACGACCTCCTTCAGCGCCTTCTGGGCGTCCTTCGTCAGGTCGTCGGCGTCCGGGGTCTTCTCGCCCGCGAGGCCGGCGCCGTTGTAGTCCAGGGTCACGACGACGTTCTCGACCCGGGCGACGACCGTCTGCTGCTTGAACAGGCCTTCCTTCTTCTTCAGGTCGTAGCGCACCGCGGCCGCCTCCGCGCCGATCCCGGACAGCGGCACCATTTTGGTGCCCTTGGCGCCGTCCACCGCCTGGGCGTCCTGCACCTGCCGGCCGAAGTACGCGTGCGCCTGCTCGTCGGCGGCGCCGCGCGTCTCGTCCGAGTCGAAGCGCAGCAGGGAGATGTTCAGCCAGCGGAACTGCGAGCCCTTGACGCCGTTGTTGTCCAGGCTGTTCCAGGAGCAGGAGGCGCGCGACGACGGCTCGTCCGAGCCGCCCTTCTTCGCCGACTTCGCGCCCGCGGGGACCAGGTCGGTCAGGGTCTTCTTCGCCAGCACGCCGCACGCGTCGGGCAGCTTGCCGTACGCGGCGGGCCGCACGGTCGGCGACGCGCTCGCCGACGGCTTGGTGCTGCCCGGGTCCGCCTGCCGGGTGCTCCCGGAGCCGGCCTCGGCCTTGGCGTCACCGGAGTCCGAGGAGCAGCCGGCGGTGATCAGGACCGCGGGAACGGCTGCCGCGCAGACAAGCGCGTGGCGCAGGCGCTTGGCTCGCTGGTGTCGCTGGGCACGGTCGTCTCGCTGGGCTGCTCGCTGCATGGTTCCTTCACTCATGACGCTCGGTGTTCGTGCGGGTTCCTGCGGGGCCACCGTACGCGGTGCGGAAGCCGTGCGGTTTCCGTCCGCGCGCCCGGTGGCGGGGCCGGCCGGGCGGTCAGCCGCCGAGCGCGTCGTCCAGCCGCGCGGCCAGATCACGGGCCCTGTCCTGCATTTCCTTGCTGTCCGGGACCGTTCCGGCGGCCGTCGGCTGCTCCTCGTACTGGATGGTGACGACGACGTTGGACGTGCGGAACACCACAGTCACCGTGCGCTGTTCGGCCGTCGAGCCGGAGGTGCCGGCCTGGTCGTCCAGATACGCCTCGTCACCGAGGTCGGACAGCGTGCGGGGCTGGAGTTCGGCGGTGTCCTCCGGGGCGGGGGTGTCGTCCGGCGAGCCGGACGCCGGGGAGGAGGCGGAGCCCGAACCGGCGGCGGACACGGGGGACTCGGCGGAGGGACCGGTCGCGGGCGGGGACGCGGTGCCGCTCGGGGAGCCCTTCCCGGACGCGGTGGGCGTGGGCCGGGACGGCGGTGCCGTGACGCCGCTCGGCGCGGGCAGGTCGGCGGCGGCCTGCTTCTCCTGGAACAGCCGCTGCGCCTGGTCGTCGTCACTGACCGTGTTGTCGTACGACACCACGCGCTCGAAGTCGACCGAGAGGCGGTCGGTGACGTCGGCGGACTCGACCTTCCAGCGGCAGCCGACCTTGCGGCCGGTGTCGTAGGTGAGCGCGGCCTCGCCCCGGTAGGCGTGGTCGCGCTGGACGGGGTCGGTGATCCGCTGGACGCCGGGCAGCAGCGCGTCCAGGGTGTCGTGGCCGACCGCGCCGCAGGGCTCGGGGAGCGTGCGGTACTTGCCGGGCTCGGCGGCGACGGTGGCCGTGCCGGCGTCGCCCGGGTTGGCGTTGTCCGTCGCGCCGTCGTCCCCGGAACCACTCGTGCAGCCGGCCAGCAGCGCCGCGAGGAGGGCGGCGGTGCCGGTTACGTACGCCTTCCGCTGCACGTCGGGCTCCTCTCGACGGTGTGCGCGCTCGGTGTTCCAGTGTCCCCGCTGGTTATTCGCTTGCCGCGGCGGGGCGCCCCCTGCAGACAATGTGTATCGCACGCACCGCGGTGAACGCCGGTCCCTTGTCCCTTTCGACGGCCTTGGCGCCGCTTTTTGCGTTGTGCCGAGATCAAACCTTTTGTTGCCATTCCCCGGGGGAAAGAGGAAGACATGCCGTACGTGGAGATACCGGGCGCGAAGGTGCCGATCCGGATGTGGACGGACCCGGCGACGGTCGAGGACGTGGCGCTGCGCCAGCTCCAGAACGTGGCGACCCTGCCGTGGATCGAGGGCCTGGCCGTGATGCCGGACGTGCACTACGGCAAGGGCGCGACGGTCGGCTCGGTCATCGCGATGCGGGACGCGGTGTGCCCGGCGGCGGTGGGCGTGGACATCGGCTGCGGGATGTCGGCGGTGAAGACCTCCCTGACCGAGAACGACCTGCCCGGCGACCTGTCGCGGCTGCGGTCGCGGATCGAGCAGGTGATTCCGGTGGGGCGGGGGATGCACACGGACCCGGTCGAGCCGCGGGGCTTCCACGGGCTCGCCACGGCGGGCTGGGAGGACTTCTGGGAGCGGTTCGACTCGGTAGCCGACGCCGTGCGGTTCCGGCGCGAACGGGCCGTCGCGCAGATGGGCACCCTGGGCGGCGGGAACCACTTCGTCGAGGTGTGCACGGACGGTTCCGGTGCGGTGTGGCTCATGCTCCACTCCGGCTCCCGCAACATCGGCAAGGAACTCGCCGAGCACCACATCGGCGTGGCCCAGAAGCTCCCGCACAACCAGGGCCTGGTCGACCGCGACCTCGCCGTCTTCGTCGCGGACACCCCGCAGATGGCGGCCTACCGCAACGACCTGTTCTGGGCGCAGGAGTACGCCAAGTACAACCGCATGCTCATGATGGCGCTCCTGAAGGACGTGGTCCGCAAGGAGTTCAAGAAGGCCAAGCCGGTCTTCGAGGAGGAGATCTCCTGCCACCACAACTACGTGGCGCAGGAGCGGTACGAGGGCATGGACCTGCTCGTCACCCGCAAGGGCGCGATCCGGGCCGGCTCCGGCGACTACGGCATCATCCCCGGCTCCATGGGCACCGGGTCGTACATCGTGCGGGGCCTCGGCAACGAGCGGTCCTTCAACTCCGCCTCGCACGGGGCGGGCCGGCGGATGAGCCGCAACGCGGCCAAGCGGCGCTTCACGACCAGGGACCTGGAGGAGCAGACGCGGGGCGTGGAGTGCCGCAAGGACTCCGGTGTCGTGGACGAGATCCCGGGCGCCTACAAGTCGATCGACCAGGTCATCGACCAGCAGCGGGACCTGGTGGAGGTCGTGGCCAGGCTGAGGCAGGTCGTCTGCGTCAAGGGCTGACGCCCGGGCCGCCCCCGAGGGAGTCCAGCCAGCGGAGCAGGCGGGCTCCCTCCCGGGTCACGACGGCCGGGTCGCGCAGGGCGTGGGCCAGCAGGGACATGCCCTGGTAGGCGCAGACGAGGGTGAGGGCGTGGTCGTCGGGGTCGGGGAGGCCCCAGGCGCGGAACTGGGCGGCGGACCAGTCCAGCAGCCGGCCGAGCACCGCGCCGGCCTCGGCATCCAGCGTGCCGTCCGCGCGTTTGCCCAGCTCGGCGGCCAGGGTGCCGGTGGGGCAGCCGTGCCGGGCGATGGTCTCGCGGCCGGCGGTCCACGACTCGACCAGGGCCGCCAGGCGGTCGCGCGGGGCCGGCAGCCGGTCCAGCCCGGCGGTGAACTCCTCCAGCCGGGCGCGGTGCTCCGCCAGCGCGGCCCGGACCAGCTCGTCCTTGGTCTTGAAGTAGTAGTAGACGTTCCCCACCGGGACGCCGGCCTCGCACGCGATGTCGGCGAGGGTCGTCCGCTCGACCCCTCGCTCGTGCAGGACCCGGGCCGCCGCCGCGGAGAGCCGCCGGCGCTTCTGCGCGGCCTGCGCCCGCCGGTCAACAGAGTTCGTCATCCGACCGACTATAGGCAGCGGCGTCCCGGACGCTACTTCGCGTGCCGTACCGCGTAGATCATGACGAACGCGATGAAGTGGATGCCGAAGAGGAAGTAGGCCAGGAAGTACCAGACCTGGCGCTCGTCCTTCGTCTCCTGGGCCAGGCGGCGCCGCTCCGCGGAGTCGGGGGGAGCGGGCGGCGGGGTCGCGCCGTCGGTCTTCACAGTTCCCGGTGCACCTTGGTGTTGGACGCCTGGGCGCGCGGGCGCACGACCAGCAGGTCGATGTTGACGTGGCTGGGGCGGGTCACCGCCCAGGTGATCGTCTCGGCCACGTCGTCGGCGGTGAGGGGCTCGGCGACGCCCTCGTAGACCTTGGCCGCCTTGTCCGTGTCGCCGCCGAAGCGGGTCAGCGCGAACTCCTCCGTGCGGACCATGCCGGGCGCGATCTCCACGACCCGGACCGGCCGGCCGACGATCTCCAGGCGGAGGGTCTCGGCGAGCACGTGGGCGCCGTGCTTGGCGGCGACGTACCCGGCGCCGCCCTCGTAGGTGCCGTGGCCCGCGGTGGAGGAGACGACCACGACCACGCCGTCACCGCTCGCCTCCAGCTTCGGCAGCAGCGCCTGGGTGACGTTCAGCGTGCCGAGCACGTTCGTCTCGTACATCGAGCGCCAGTCCGCGGGGTCGCCGGTGGCCACCGGGTCCGCGCCGAGGGCGCCGCCCGCGTTGTTGACCAGGACGCCGATCGTCTTGAACGCGGAGGCGAACTCGTCCACGGCCGCACGGTCGGTCACGTCGAGCTGGTAGGCCACCGCCGAGTGCCCGGCCCCGGTCAGCTCCTCGGCGAGGGCCTCGACGCGGTCCTTGCGGCGCGCGGTGAGGACGACGCGGTAACCGGCCGCGGCGAGCTGCCGTGCCGTGGCGGCGCCGATGCCACTGCTCGCGCCGGTGACGACGGCGATGCGGGAGGCGGCGGACGGGGCGGCGGTGGCCATGGCGGCTCCTGTTGCTGCGTCGGGGCGGTTCCGTCCAGCGTAAGTGAGGTCTCAGCCGCCGTTCCGGGGTGCCCACATGATGATCGCCATGCCGGCCAGGCAGACCAGCGCGCCGGCGATGTCCCAGCGGTCGGGCCGGTAGCCGTCCGCGACGGCGCCCCACAGGAGCGAGCCGGCCACGAAGATCCCGCCGTACGCGGCGAGGATGCGGCCGAAGTGGGCGTCGGGCTGGAAGGTGGCGACGAAGCCGTACGCGCCGAGGGCGAGGATGCCGCCGGTGATCCACAGCGGGCCCCGGTGCTCCCGCACGCCCTGCCAGACCAGCCAGGCGCCGCCGATCTCGAACAGCGCGGCGACGGCGAACAGGGCGGCGGAGCGGAGGATCGACATGAGGGCAGCTTCGCACGAGGCGCCCGGCCGCCCCGCGTCACCTGTTGGAGGGCGCCTGCCGGGCGGCGGGGGTGGCATACATCCGTACGGCAGTGGAGCCGCGAGCGGGAGTGGTGAGGGCGTGCGGATGCGGATGCGGATGCGGGCGTGGGCGGTGTCGGGGGTGTGCGCCGGTGCCCTGCTGGTGCCGGGGGCCGCCGTGGCCGCCGTGGCCGAGGTGGCGTTCCACGGGACGGCGGTGCTGGACGGGGACCTGACGGAGGTGCTGCTGACCCCGGGCAACACCGGGCCCGCCGAGGTCGCGGACGCCACGGTCCGGCTGCGCTGGTCGGTCCCGCTGGCCGGACGGCAGGACCTGCCCGGCGGATGCGTCCGCGAGGACGAGCGGACGGTCCTGTGCGCCACCGGACCGCTGGCCGCGGGTGCGGCGGGGGAGACGGTGCGGCTTCCGGTGCGCCTGCGGGAGCGGCCGTCGGAGCTGACCCTGGAGATCGAGACGGCCTGGCGCTCCGACGTACCCGACCAGGACCGCGCGAACGACCGCGCGCAGGTGCTGGTGCTGGCCACGGGGGACGCGTACGCGTTCTGAAGGAGGTGGCCGCAGGGGGGAATAGCCGGGCCGGGGTGACCGTTGGTGGGGGTGTAGTTGAACGGTCAACCAAATGGAGGCGGTCATGCAGTTCGGGATCTTCAGCGTCGGGGACGTGACCACCGACCCGACCACCGGCCGGACGCCGACCGAGGGCGAGCGGATCAAGGCCATGGTCGCCATCGCGCTGAAGGCGGAGGAGGTCGGGCTGGACGTGTTCGCGACCGGTGAGCACCACAACCCGCCGTTCGTGCCGTCGTCGCCGACCACGATGCTCGGCTACATAGCCGCCCGCACCGAGAACCTGATCCTGTCCACCTCCACCACCCTGATCACCACCAACGACCCGGTGAAGATCGCGGAGGACTTCGCGATGCTCCAGCACCTGGCCGGCGGCCGGGTGGACCTGATGATGGGCCGGGGCAACACCGGGCCGGTGTACCCGTGGTTCGGCAAGGACATCCGCGAGGGCATCGACCTGACGATCGAGAACTACGCGCTGCTGCGCCGGCTGTGGCGCGAGGACGCCGTCGACTGGGAGGGCAAGTTCCGCACCCCGCTCCAGGGCTTCACGTCCACGCCGCGCCCGCTGGACGGCGTACCGCCGTTCGTCTGGCACGGCTCCATCCGCTCCCCGGAGATCGCCGAGCAGGCCGCGTTCTACGGCGACGGGTTCTTCCACAACAACATCTTCTGGCCCGCCGACCACACCAGGCGCATGGTCGAGCTGTACCGCAAGCGCTACGCCCACTACGGGCACGGCACCCCGGAGCAGGCCATCGTCGGCCTCGGCGGCCAGGTGTTCATGCGGAAGAACTCCCAGGACGCGGTGCGGGAGTTCCGGCCGTACTTCGACAACGCGCCCGTCTACGGGCACGGGCCCTCGCTGGAGGACTTCACCGAGCAGACCCCGCTCACCGTGGGCTCCCCGCAGCAGGTCATCGAGAAGACGCTGTCCTTCCGCGAGTACGCGGGCGACTACCAGCGCCAGCTGTTCCTGATGGACCACGCGGGACTGCCGCTGAAGACCGTGCTGGAGCAGCTCGACCTCCTCGGCGAGGAAGTCGTCCCCGTGCTGCGCAAGGAGTTCGCCAAGAACCGTCCGGCGGACGTGCCGGACGCCCCCACCCACCAGTCCCTGACCGCCGCCGCGCGGAAGGAGGCCCTCGTATGAAGCTCGTCGTCGTCTCGGCGGGACTGAGCGTCCCGTCCTCCACCCGGCTGCTCGCCGACCGGCTGGCCACCGCCGTCCGCCGGCAGGCCCCGGTGGACGTCCAGGTGGTCGAGGTGCGCGACCTCGCCGTGGAGATCGCGCACCAGCTCACCAACGGGTTCCCGGGCAAGGGTCTCGCCGCCGCGCAGGACGCGGTGGCGGGGGCCGACGGGCTGATCGTGGTCACCCCGGTGTTCAGCGCGTCCTACAGCGGGCTGTTCAAGTCGTTCTTCGACGTGCTGGACAAGGACGCGCTGGCCGGCAAGCCGGTGCTGATCGCGGCGACCGGGGGTTCGGCCCGGCACTCCCTGGTGCTGGAACACGCCCTGCGGCCCCTGTTCGCCTACCTGCGGGCCGTGGTCGTGCCGACCGCGGTGTACGCCGCCTCCGAGGACTGGGGCGCGCCGGGTCTGGCCGAGCGGATCGAGCGGGCGGCGGCGGAGCTGACCGCTCTGCTGCCGGCGGGGGCGGCCCGGCGGGTGGCGGACGACGAGGACGGCCTCGGGGACGGGGTGGTCCCGTTCGCCGAGCGGCTGGCGGCCCTGGGGCACTGAGGCGCCGCCCGCCGCCTGTTGTGGCCGACCGGGGAGGTACCGGTCGGTCCGGGCGGGCGGTGGTCAGGGTCGGCCGGCCGCGTGGGCCGACGGGGGGCGTGCGGTCCGGGGCGGCCTCCCGGGTCTCCCGCTCGCGGTGAACGGCCGCGCCCGCGGTCGCGCCGAGCCGCTGGCGCCCCGGCGCGAGGGCGGCCCTCCGCCCGGTGCCGTCGGCCTCGGCGGACGGCTCGGACGGGTGGAGCGGACCGGTCCCAGTGGCGGATCGGTCGCGGTGGTGGATCGGTCCCAGGGGTGGATCGGTCGCGGTGGGCGGCGGTCGCTCGGTGCGGGGCTGGTGGCTCGGTGGGCGGGCGGTGGTGTCGGGAGGGTGGTGGCGCCGTCGGCGTCTGGTGGTCCCTCGGGCGCGCGGTGGTCCGTCGGGCGGGTGGTGGTCTGTCGGGCGTGCGGTGGCCCCTCGGGCGGGTAGTGGTCCGTCGAGTGGGCGGTGGCTCGTCGGATACGCGGTGATCCGTCGGGCGGGCGGTGGTCCGTCAGGCGTGCGGTGCCCCGTCGGGCATGTGGTGGTCCGTCGGGAGGGCGT
>NZ_JBVJOT010000042.1:24363-68675 GCF_055583025.1 Streptomyces sp. NPDC104831 | reverse complement strand
CGGTGGCGCGTCAGGCGTGCGGTGGCCCGTCGGGCATGTGGTGGTCGTCGGGAGGGTGGTGGCGCGTCGGCGTCTGGTGGTCCCTCGGGCAGGCGGCGGCTCGTCGGATACGTGGTGGTCCGTCGGGAGGGCGGTGGCGCGTCAGGCGTGCGGTGGCCCGTCGGGCATGTGGTGGTCGTCGGGAGGGTGGTGGCGCGTCGGCGTCTGGTGGTCCCTCGGGCAGGCGGTGGCTCGTCGGATACGTGGTGGTCCGTCGGGTGGCGGTGGCTCGGTGAGAGGGCGGTAAAAAGGCCGGCCGGGGGCGCTCGGCCCCGGCCGGGCCGCCGGCGGCCTTGGCAGACTGGGGGCGTGCCCCAGACTGTGCTGCTCGCCGAAGACGACCGCGCCATCCGTCATGCCCTGGAGCGTGCCCTGACGCTGGAGGGCTACGCGGTGACGGCGGTCGCCGACGGCGTGGAAGCGCTGGCGCAGGCCCACCGGAACCCGCCGGACGTCCTCGTCCTCGACGTGATGATGCCCGGCATCGACGGTCTCCAGGTGTGCCGGGTGCTGCGCGCCGAGGGCGACCGCACCCCGATCCTCATGCTCACCGCCCTCGTGGAGACCGCCGACCGCATCGCGGGCCTGGACGCGGGCGCCGACGACTACGTGGTCAAGCCGTTCGACGTCGAGGAGGTCTTCGCGCGGCTGCGCGCCCTGCTGCGCCGCACCAGCCCCCCGCCCGCCGCCGGCGCCGCCCCGGAGCCCCCCGTGCGGGAGGCGCCGCAGGTCTCCGGACGGCATCTGGAGGCCGCCGGTCTGCGCGTGGACCTCCAGGCCCGCCGGGCCTGGCGCGGCCGCCGCGAGCTGGAACTGACCCGCACCGAGTTCGAGCTGCTGGAACTGCTGGTCCGCAACGCGGGCATCGTCCTGGACCACTCCACGATCTACGACCGGATCTGGGGCTACGACTTCGGTCCCGGCTCCAAGAACCTCGCCGTCTACGTCGGCTATCTGCGCCGCAAGCTGGACGAGCCCGGCGCCCCGCAGCTGATCCACACCGTGCGGGGCGTGGGCTACGTGCTGCGGGAGGACTAGATGGGCCGCCGCTGGCGGCTGCCGGACCGGCCCCGGCCCAAGCTGGTCTCCCTGCGCACCACCTTCGCGGTCTCCTTCGCCGCCGTCACCGCCGCCGTCACGATCCTCGTGGGCATCCTGTCGTACAACTCCGCCGCGCGGCTCGTCCGGGTCGACCAGCAGACGGTGTTCACCCAGGTCGTGCAGGACGTGCGGGACGTGGTGCGGCAGCAGCCGATGGGCCCGGAGGACTTCTCCTCCTCCCGCCCCGGGCACGACGTGGTGCGCCCCGCCCGCACCGACGTGCAGGTGCTCGGCGCGTGGGGGCAGATCGTCGACGACGGCAGTCCGGTGCTGCCCGTCACCCCCCGGGACCGGGCGATGGCCGTCGCCCGCCCGGCCGGGGAGGTCGTCGAGCACAGGGACGTCCGGGTGGACGAGGACCTGTTCCGCATCGCCACCGTCTCGTTCGGCGACGGGCGGGGGGCGGTGCAGGTCGCGCAGGAGTTCAGCGACACCGAGGACCTGCTGCGGGCCCTCCAGCAGCGGACGCTGATCCTGATGGCGGCGGTCGTGGTGGCGGCCGGGCTGTTCGGCTGGTGGCTGGCCCGGCGCATCACCCGCCGGCTGGTGATCCTCACCTCCGCCGCCGAGGACGTGGCCCGCACCCGGCGGCTCGGCATCCAGGTGCCGGTGACCGGGCCGGACGAGGTCGGCCGGCTGGGGCGTGCCTTCGACCGGATGCTGGGGCGGCTCGCGCAGTCGGAGGAGGACCAGCGGCGGCTGGTGCAGGACGCCGGGCACGAGCTGCGGACGCCGCTCACCTCGCTGCGCACCAACATCTCGCTGCTGCGGCGCATCGACGAGCTGCCGCCCGACACCCGCGAGGAGCTGGTCGCCGACCTCTCCCAGGAGGCCCGGGAACTGACCGACCTGGTGAACGAGCTGGTCGACCTCGCCGCCGGGCAGTCCGACGCCGAACCGCCCCGGCGGGTGGACCTCGCCGACCTCGCCGAGGACGTGGTCGGGCTGGCCCGGCGCCGCACCGGCCGGGACGTCGTGCTGCGGGTGAGCGGGGACACGACGACCCACGGGCGGCCCGGGATGCTCCAGCGGGCGGTCTCCAACCTGGTCGAGAACGCCTCCAAGTTCGACCGGGACGGCACGGCGCCGATCGAGGTCGGCGTCACCGGGCCGGCCCGGCCGGGCACGGTACGGGTGGAGGTGCTGGACCGGGGGCCCGGGATCGCCGACGGCGACCTCGTGCGCATCTTCGACCGCTTCTACCGCGCCGCCGACGCCCGCTCCCTGCCCGGCTCGGGCCTGGGCCTGTCCATCGTGCGCGAGGTCGCCCTCGCCCACGGCGGGGCGCCGTTCGCCTACCGGCGCGAGGGCGGCGGGTCGGTCATCGGGTTCACGGTGGGCGGCGGTCTGACGGGGGACGGCGGGGGCGGCGGCTGAGTACGGGTACCTACCCGGAGCGGGTAGCCACGCCCATCCTCCGGCCGCCCGGGCCGCCGTAGCGTCGCCGCATGCCCGACAAGATCACCCCTGCCGGCGGCGACACCTCCACCGGCGGCGACACCCCCGCCGGCACCCCGCGCGGCCTCGGCGCCGGCTGCCTGGGCTGCGGCGGGGCGGTCGTCGCCCTCGTGCTCGTCCTGGTCGCCGTGCTCGCCTGGAACGCCGGGGGCGGAACCGACCTGCCCCGGGTCGCGCCCGAGGACAGGGCGGACCGCGCCTTCGGGTACTCCCGGGAGGCGTACGACGTCATGGGCTTCACGCGCACGCTGCCGCCGGGCGTCGAGGAGACCGGCGTCGGCACGCGGAACACGTTCGGCGCGGAGTACTGCCACGACGGCGGGCCGCTCGGCATGGAGGACAAGACCGTCGACGGCGCCTACCGGCTCTACCACGAGTGGGCGCTGGACCGCGTCCCCGCCGGCCAGGCCGTCCCGGGGCTGCGGCGGCTGCACCGGCGGCTGGCGGACGAGGGCTGGAAGGTCACGTCGTACACCGAGGGTGAAAGGGGCAAGGACTGGTCGCTGTACGTCCAGCGGGACCACCGGGCCGAGTGGATGACCTTCACCTGGGACCCGGAGCGGCGGTACTTCACGGGCGGCGCGGGCGTCCCCTGTGCCTACGACCCGGCCTGGACGCACGGCGACACCGCGTCGTACGACCCGTACACCGCCGCCCGGGCCGTGTCGTCGCGCGCGCTCGGGCCGGGGCGCCGGTGAGCGTCACGCGTCGTCGCCCGGGGCCCCGCTCCGCCGCCGTGCCGCCGTCAGCAGCCAGCCCAGGTTGCCCACCGCCGCCCCGGCGGCCACCGCGGCGGCGATCACCCCGCCGGTCGCCAGGCCGTCGCTGAACAGGTGCGGGCGCCGGTCCAGGCTGTGCAGCCCGAAGCCGCACAGCTCGTACACGCCGACGGCGGCGATGACCAGGCTGACGACCAGCACGGCCACCGTCGGCGCGAGACTGTGCGCACAGACCTCCGTGCCGGGCTCCGTCTCGGTCGTGTCCTGCATGGGTCCCCCGTGGAACAGGCTGTGAACAGCCTGGTGGCTGCTGGCGGTTGCGAACCAACCATACGTAGGTCGCCACGGGCGACACGCAGGGTCGTCGAGGCCGACGCGTACGACGTCCGGTCCCGGCGGCCGGGACCGCGCGCGGGGCCGGGCCGGACGGCCGGCTCCCACGGCCGTTCAGGCGGTCGTGGCGCGGGCGGTGCGGCGGGCGTAGGCGCGGGCCGCGCGGGCGCGGTCGCCGCAGCGGGTGGAGCACCAGTGGCGGCGGCCGTGCCGGAGCAGGTAGCGGTTGCAGGGCGGCGAGCCGCACGCGGTCAGGCGCTCGGCGTCCGGCCCGGTCAGCAGGTCGGCGGCGTCGGCGGCGAGGGCCGCCAGGGCGTGCTCGACGATCTGGGTGGTGGGATGCGCGGCGGCCCGGTACAGACCCCGGTCCGGGGACCAGTGCAGCAGCGAGGCGGCCGGGGCGAGGGTCAGCGCGGCGTTGAGCGCGGCGAGCGCCTCCGCCGGGGCCGGGCGGCCGCCGGCCCGGGCGGCGAGCAGCGCGCGGATCTGCTCGCGCAGCGCGCGCAGCCGGCCGGCGCAGTGCTCGCGCAGGTCGGCGCCGGCCGGGGCCAGACCCCGGTCCACCAGCCAGTCCCGGGCGTCGGCGGGGGTGGCGAGGAGGTCCGCCGACCGGCCGCCGGGCAGGGTGACGGCGGTGTCGGCCAGGGCGAGGGCGGGATACCGATCGGCGCCGGGGGCGGGGGACAGCTTCACACACCTCATGGTAGGGCTTGCCTCCATCCATGAGAAAGGGCTAGCGTCCCTCACGGATGACATCCCATCTGTCCATGAGGTGAGTCGGCATGCAGATCCCCGTCCAGGTCCTCGGCGGTCCCACCGTCCTCATCGAGTACGGCGGCCTCCGCCTCCTCACCGACCCGACCTTCGACGAACCCGGCGACTACCCCTCGCCCAGCGGCCGGGTCCTCACCAAGACCGCCGGGCCCCGCGTGCCGCTCGCCGAACTCGGCCCCGTCGACGTCGTCCTGCTCTCCCACGACCAGCACGCCGACAACCTCGACACCTCCGGCCGCGCCCTGCTCGCCGACGTCCCGCGCGTCCTCACCACCCCCGCGGCGGCCGGCCGGCTCGGCGGCACCACCGAGGCCCTCACCCCCTGGCAGACCGTGGACCTGCCCCGCCCCGGCGGCGGCACCGTCACCGTGACCGCCGCGCCCGCCCTGCACGGCCCCGAGGGCAGCGAGCCCATCGTCGGCGAGGTCACCGGCTTCGTGCTGACCGCCGACGACCTGCCCACCGTCTACGTCAGCGGCGACAACGCCTCCCTGGACCTGGTCAAGGAGATCGCCGCCCGGTTCGCCCCCGTGGACACCGCCGTCCTCTTCGCCGGCGCGCCCCGCCTGCCCGTCCTGGACAACGCCCTGCTGGTCCTCGACGGCGAGGGCACGGCGGCCGCCGCCCGCCTCCTGGAGGCCCGCCGGGTGGTCGCGGCCCACTGCGACAGCTGGACCCACTTCACCGAGGGCCGCGAGCACGTGGTGCGCGCGTTCGAGGAGGCGGGGCTCGCGGACCTCCTGCAACGGGACTGACCGGCCGGTCACCGGCGGCGGGCCGTCCGCAGGAACACCGCGCCGCCGAGGGTGCCGGCGAGGGCGAGGACCGCGTTCAGCGCGATCGCGGTCTTCAGCCCGCCGAGGACGGCCAGGGTGCCCGTACCGGTCATGGCGGCGGTGGCGACCGCGCTCATCACCGGCGTGCCCATGGTGATGCCGATCTGCTGGGTCATCGTCGCGAGCCCGGTGGCCAGCCCCTGCTCGTCGTCGGCGAGACCGGAGGTGGCGCTCACCATGAACCCGACGATGACGAGCATGTTGCCCACCCCGCCGGCGAAGGTCGCGGGCAGCAGCAGCCCCAGCGAGGACTGCCCGGTGCCGAGCCCCAGCAGGGCCGCGGTGGACAGCGCCTGCACCAGACCGCCGGCCAGCAGGGACCGGGCCGTGCCGAACCGGCCGATCAGCCGCGGGGCGAGCGCGCCGCCGACGACGGTCCCCGCGCCCAGCACGCCGAACGACAGCCCGGCCGCCAGCGGGGAGAAGCCCAGCACCTCCTGGAGGTAGAGGGTCAGCAGGAACACCAGGGACGTCTCGGTGAGGAACGCGACCAGCCCGGCGAGGTTGCCCCACGCCACCGACCGCCGGCCCAGCACCCGGGGCGGCACCAGCGGCGCGGACACCCGGCGCTCCACGGCCGCGAACGCCCCCAGCAGCACCACCCCGGCCGCGAGCGGCAGCAGCGTGGCCGGGGCGCCCCACCCGGACTCCCCGGCCCGGGTCAGGCCGAGGACGACCGCCAGCAGGCCGAGGGTGACCGTGACGGCACCCGGCACGTCCAGCCTCGGGCGCTCGGCGGGCCGGGACTCGGCGATGACGGCGGGCGCGACGAGGAGCACGGCGAGGGCCACCGGCACGTTGACGAAGAACGCCCAGCGCCAGGACAGCAGGTCGGTCAGCAGGCCGCCGAGGATCGCCCCGGTGGTGAAACCGGCCGACATCAGCGCCCCGTTGAGCCCGAGCGCCCGCTCCCGCAGCGGGCCCTCCGGGAAGGACGTCGTCAGCAGCGACAGCCCGGCCGGGGTGACCGCCGCGGTGGCCAGCCCCTGGAACACCCGGGCCACGAGCAGCACCTCCGGGCTCTGCGCGAGCCCGCCGGCCAGCGAGGCCGCGCCGAGCACGACGAGTCCGCCGAGGAACAGCCGGCGCCGCCCGAAGAGATCGGCGACCCGCCCGAACAGCAGGGTGAACCCGGCCGCGCACAGGGCGAACGCCGTGCCGATCCACTGGAGATGGCCGAAGGAGAAGCCGAGGCCCGCGCCGATCACCGGCAGGGCCACGTTCAGGATCGAGAAGTCCACGGCCAGCATGAACTGGGCCGCGAGCAGCAGCACCAGCACCAGACGCAGCCGCGGGGTCAGCACGGCGGGCGCGGCACCGGCCGGCCGTGTAGCTGTGACGGACATGACGAGGGGTCCCTTTCTGTACGGCGAGGACACCGGGGCGGTGGCCGGGCCGCCGGGACTGCGGCGACCCGGCCACCGCGTGCACGGCGGAGTCGCCGGGCGGGCGGAGAGGCCACCGGCACCGGCGAAGTCGCCACGGCCCCGGCGGAGTCGACGTACGGAAGCCTCGTCCGTCCCGGCCGGCCCAGCCAGCACCCCCGTACGACCGGCCGCCGCGAGGGTGGTCATCGCGTGACCACCCTCGGGCATCCCGTTCGCGCCGTCCGGCGGGCAGGATGGACGACGACCGCCGCCCACCCCGAAGGCGTACGCCGCACACCCCGGAGGCAGCCATGGACGTGTCCTCGGAACTGGGAGAGTTCCTGAAGTCCCGCCGTGCCGCGCTGCGGCCGCAGGACGTCGGGCTCGCGACCGCGCCGGCCCGCCGCCGGGTCGCCGGGCTGCGCCGCGAGGAAGTGGCCCTGCTCGCGGGCGTCAGCATCACCCACTACACCCGCCTCGAACAGGGTCGCGCGGCCGGCGTCTCCGACGCCGTGCTGGACGCCATCGCCCGTACCCTGCGGCTCACCGGGGACGAGACCGCCCACCTCAAGGACCTGGCCCGCCCCGCCGCCCGGCGCCGCCCGGCCGCGCCCCGCGCCGAGCACGCGAGCCCCTCGTCCCGCCGGCTGCTCGCCGCGATGACGGACGTACCCGCGCTCCTGCTGGACCGGCGCGGCGACGTCCTGGCCTGGAACCGGCTCGGCCACGCCCTGCTCGCCGCGCATCTGCCGTGGCAGGCCCCGGACACCCCCGGCGGGCGGCCCAACCTGATCCGGATGCTGTTCCTGGACGAGGAGTACCGGGCGAGGTACACCGACTGGAAGGAGGAGGCCCACCTCGCGGTCGCCTCGCTGCGCCTGGTGGCCGGCCGGCATCCCGACGACCGCGCGCTGGCCGAGCTGATCGGGCACCTGTCCATCCAGAGCGGGGAGTTCACCGCCCTGTGGGCCCGGCACCCGGTGCGCACCTGCGCCTCCGGCACCAAGTCCCTGCGCCATCCGGCGGTCGGCACCCTGGAGCTGGGCTTCGAGAACCTGTGCCTGCCGGGCACCGAGGGCCGGCGGATGATCACCTACACCGCCGAGCCCGGCACCCCGTCGGACGCGGCCCTGCGCCTGCTCGCCGGCGCGACGACGTCCGCCGCGCGGGAGCAGCTGCCCGCGCTGGACGCGCGCTGAACCGTTCGCCGCCGCCCAGTGCGGTGCTTCAGCTCCGCGGCCCGGCCCCGAGGACGTCCAGCATGGCGCGGGTCGCCGGGCTGGGCGGGAAGCGGCTCCAGGCCAGGTACTCCACGCGGTGCGGCCCGCCGGCCACCCGCACCAGCGCCAGGCCGGGGTCGGCGGCGGCCAGCGGCCGGACGAACGCCGACGGCAGCAGCGCGACGCCGAGCCCGCGCGCGATCAGCCCGGTGATCAGTTCCACCACGCCGGCCTCGTAGGCGACCTCGCGGGCCAGGCCCGCCGCGGCGAACGCCTGGTCCGACTGGGCCCGGGCGGGCGTCCCGGCCACGAAGTCCACGAACGTCTCCCCGGCGATGTCCCGCAGCGTCACCCGCTCCGCGCCGGCCAGCCGGTGCCCGGCCGCCACGACCAGCACGTGTTCGTCGTGGTCGAGCACCAGGCTCTCCACCCCCACGGGCCGCTCGCCCTCCGGCAGCCCGAGGAAGGCGATGTCCAGGTCGCCGCGGCGGATCGCCGCCGCCAGCTCGTCACTGCGCCCGGACCGCAGCAGCACCCGCACCTCCGGGTGCCGGTCGCGGTAGCGCCGCAACAGCTCCGGTACGTCCACGGCGGCGGTGGTCACGATCACGCCGACGGCGAGCCGGCCGCGCACCACCCCGGTCGCGGCGGCGGCGTCGGCCACCGCGCGGTCGGCCGCGGCCAGCGCCTCGCGCGCCCGCGCCACGAACGCCTCGCCCGCCTCGGTGGGTTCGACCCGGCGGCTGGAGCGGGCGAACAGCCGCACCCCCAACTCCCGCTCCAGACCCGCGATCCGGTGGCTGAGCGAGGACTGCGTCACGAAACACCGCTCGGCGGCGCGGGTGAAGTTGCGGGTGTCGGCGACGGCGACGGCGTACCGCATCTGCTGGAGATCCACCCAGCCATCGTTTCCGTGCATGGCTGCGATGGCAACCATGTCTTGGACGCATGGCGGGGCACCGGCCCAGACTCCTCGCATGTCCTCGTCCGCCCACCGGCCGGCCGACGTCCTGCCGACCGCCCTCGCCCCCGCCGCCTGGGGCACCACCTACGTCGTCACCACCGAACTCCTGCCGCCCGGACACCCGTTGTTCGCGGGCCTCATGCGCGCCCTGCCCGCCGGACTGGCCGGTCTGGCGCTCACCCGGGTCCTGCCGCGCGGGAACTGGTGGGGGAGGGCCGCCGTCCTCGGCATGCTCAACATCGGCGGTATGCCCCTGCTGTTCGTGGCGGCCGAACGGCTCCCCGGCGGGGTCGCCGCCACCCTCGGCGCGGCCCAGCCGCTGCTGGTCGCCGCGCAGGCCGCCCTGTTCCTGGGCGACCGGCCGACGCCCTGGCGGCTGGCCTGGGGCGTCCTCGGCATGGCCGGCGTCGGCCTCGTGGTCCTCGGCCCCGACGCCCGGCTGGACGCCGTCGGCCTCCTCGCCGGCCTCGGCCACACGGCGACGATGGCGGGCGGGGTCGTCCTGACCAAACGCTGGGGCCGCCCGGCGGGAGCCGGCCCGCTGGCCCTGGCCGGCTGGCAGCTCACGGCCGGCGGGCTGCTCCTGCTGCCCCTGACCCTGGCCGTCGAGGGCCTGCCGCAGCGGATCGACGCGGGAGCGGCCGGCGGCTACCTGTGGCTCGGCAGCATGGGCGGCCTGATCGCGTACACGCTGTGGTTCCGCGGCATCGCCACCCTCCCGGTAGGCGTCACGGCGCCCCTGGTCCTGCTGTCCCCCCTGGTCGCGACGGTGATCGGCGTGACGAGGGGCGAGTCGCTGGGCCCGCTGCGCACCGGCGGCTTCGTCCTGTCCCTGGCGGCGCTGCTCGCCGCCCAGCTGAACCCACCCCACCGCAGAAGGAGCACCCCCCGATGAACACCCCCATGACGATCGCGGTCCTCGGCGCCACCGGAACGGTCGGCAGCCGGATCACCGCCGAGGCCGCCGCACGCGGCCACCGGGTGCTGGCCCTCGCCCGCAAACCGGCGGGCGACCACCCGTCCGTGACCCCGCTCCCGCTGGACGCGGCCGACCCGGACGCCGTACGCCGGGTGCTGACGGACTCGGGCGCGCACGCGGTGGTGCTGACCCTGCGGACGTACCCACCGGACGAGGACTTCCTGCTCGGCGCCACCCGGACCGTCCTGGACACCGCCGCCGCCCTCGGCATCCGCGTCCTGGTCATCGGCGGCGCCGGCGCCCTGCGCACCCCCGGCGACCCGGACCTCCTCCTGGCCGACAACCCGGCCTACGTCCCCGAGGAGCTACGCCCGGTCGCCGCGGCCGGAGTGGCCCAGCTGCACGCCTGCCGCGCCCACGCCCACCCCGACTGGACCTACCTCAGCCCCCCGCCCCTCCTCGAACCCGGCCCCCGCACCGCCCGCTACCACCGCGGCACCGACACCCTGCTCACCGCCCCCGACGGCCGCTCCCGGATCAGCGCGGAGGACCTGGCCGTGGCGGCGGTGGACGAACTGGAGAGGCCGGGCGGGGAGCGGCACTTCACGGTGGTGCAGGTCTGACGGCGGCGGTCGGCACCCCTTGCCGCCCGCTCCGCGGGACGGGGGCGGGGCGGCACTAGCGCTCCGCGTAGCGCAGGAACTGCCAGCCCAGAACGGCCAGGGCGGGTATCTGGGCGAGGGAGACGATCAACAGGAGCGGCCGGACGGTGGGGGAGCACCAGAAAGCCGTCACGCAGATCGCCGGCACGGCCACGTACGTGAAGAGGTCCACGGCGAGCTGCAGTCGCTTGCGCGTCGTTCGGGTCGCGTCGTCGCGGTGGTAGGTCTCCCAGCCGAACACCGCGCCGTGAGCACCGCTGAGCTCGGCCAGCCGTGGTCCCAGCCGGTCGCGGATGTAGCAGCCGACCGCCGAGATCTTCTCGTCGTTGACCAGGTACGTCCAGCCCAGGACCAGGCAGACCGCGGGGACGGCGAGCAGCAGTTGGGCCTGACCGCTCTGGACGGTGATCGCCAGCACCCCGGTGACCGCGGCGAGCGTGAAGTAGAGCAGGTTGTCACGGAAACCTATCCGGGTTTTCTGTTCCTCCTTGATGCGGTCGTACTCGGCCAGCAGCAGGGTGCTCTCGGTGACATCTTCTACGGCGGTCACGGCCCTTCCTGACCTCGGGTTCCGACGGGGCTGAGGAGTGGGCGGGCGGGGAACCGGCGCACCGGACCCCGCCCGCTCCGGAGGCCCGGGAGAATCAGCCGGCAGCATGGAAGAAGGGCAGGTTCTTGGGGTCGTTCCGGTCGATCCAGCCCTTCCCGTCCGCCGCGATTCCCTCCAGGAGACGGAACGTGTGGACGAAACCCGCCGCATCGAGGTTGATGTCGGTGAATTCCTGGGCGTTCTCGTCCGGCGTGAGCTGATCGGTGTCGGCGTCTTTGACGCGGATGTTCCGGGCCGGCCCGTTGGTGAGGAAGAGCTCCAGGTCGTAGCCGGTCTCGCTGCTTTCTTTCACCTGCACGGAGGACAAGGCGTCGAACCGGTAGTTGCTTCGCTGCCGGTTCCCCCGCTTCGCGTCGGTGAAATCGAAATCCGCACCGACTTCACGGACGCCGTCCTGTGTGACCAGGAAAAGGCGGAAGGTGTAGCGCGAGTATCGCCAAGGACCGCCCTTCACACGCCCGCGCGTGCAGGGGCGGGCGGGGGTCACCAGGATGGTGTGGGTGATCAGATCGCGCCAGGTGAGCTGGTAGTGGCGGAGCGCTTCGTCGACGAACAGGGTCTTGTCACAGGCGAGCCAGGTCTCCATTTCCAGCTCACTGGGCCGCGTGGCGTCCAGGTACGACTTCCACTTCTGGTACGCGGCCTGCCGCGCGGCCAGCTGCTCCTGGTAGTCCCGGGTCTCCTCGGCCAGACGGCGTTCCTCGCCCCGGGCCTCCAGCCACGAGGACACGGCCGCGCGTCCGGACCAGACCGCGCCAGCCACGGCCAGGACGGCCAGCACCAGCCGGGACCCGTCGCCGCCCGAGGCCACTGTCCCGAGCAGGCTCAGGGTCGTGAAGCCGAGGACGGCGAGGGCGACCACGCACAGCGCCTTGGCCCCCGCAGGCGTCTGGTTCCGCTGGCGGTGATCGAACAGGGTGCCCTTGCCGTACCGGTCCCGGGCGTCCTCGGCGAGATGGCGGATCAGCCAGGTGACCCGTTCCACGCCGATTCGGCTCTCGCGGTAGAGGAGCGCGACCTCGGCGGCGAGGCTGTTGCGGATGTCGGTGGTGTGACCGAGCCATTCGTGCGGGGGGATCCCATGCGGCGCGCGGACACTGAAGTAGTGGTCGAACGCGTGGCGGACCCGGTTGGTGAATCCGTCCTCGGTGGCGGCGGGATCGCGCGTGTGCGGGGTCCGGAGCCAACGGTTCTTGATCCTGAGGTGATGCTCTTCGTACCACCAGCGGCGACCGAAGTGGGCCGCGGTCAGGCCCGCACCGAGCGCCACCGGCAACTCGACGGCCGCCGACGCGGGATCCGCGATCAGGGCCAGGACCGCGAGGGCCACGGTGACGACGGCGAACAGACCGGCCCGGACCGGGAGCGCGGCCCGGGCGGCCGTAGCGCTGCTTGGACGGGGCGGCAGGGCCCGTGGCCCGATGGGGTCGGGTTCGAAATAGGCCCAGACCCGCTTGGCCCGGTCGTGGCCGAGGCGATCGGCCGCAGCCCGTTCGCGGTGCTCGGCCCACAGGCCGTCCTTCAGCCCCCCGGTGAGCACGAGGTCGAAGTGGTGGAGGATCTTGCCGCGCAACCCGGGTGACAGAACTCGCAGCCGTTCCAGTACGCGTCCTGCTTCGCCGTCCGGGGAGCCGCGCATCGCCAGCAGATCGAAGGCGACGCGAAGGGCGTCCTTCCACTCTCCCCCGGGGTAGTTCCGCACGGCCTCGGAAGCGCGCTGCAACTGCTGACGCTCCTCGGTGCCGAGGTCGTGATAGGCGCGGGTACTGAGCATGGCCATCACCCAGTGGAAACGGACCTCCGCGTTGTCGTGTCCGTGGGCGATCGCCTGACCGATCAGGTCGCGGGCACGGCTGGGGACGCCGTCCTCGAGGAACCGCACGCCGACCTTGTACTTCTCCTCGGGTGTCGCGTCCTGATGGCCGATGGAGATGTGGGCGTTGTGTACGACCCCGGCCTGCATGCCGACGGTGGAGCCGTAGGCCGAGTTGTGCGTCACGCCGCTGTCGTCGTTCATGACAGGCCACCCGCCGCGACGACCAGGGGCGCCAGCCTGGCCGCCAGCTCGGGGGAGTCCGCGATCAGGCCGCGTAACCTCTTGAGTGCCATGGTCGCCCTCTTGGCCTGCTCCAGAGCGTTCTCCCTTGCCGCCCGGCGGGCGAGGCCCAGCTCGGCCAGCGCCTCCTGGTGGGTGTCGTCGTCGAGGGCGCCCTCGGCGTGGTGACGGTTCAGGAGCTCGCGGAAACCGTCCAGTTCGGTGACGAGGTCGGCAGGGCCGGTGACCTTCGGGTCCGCGTTCACGTGGACGCTGCTTCCCCTGACCGAGCCGGCCATGATGCCGACGGTGCTGTGGTGAGCGGTGTTGGTGACGTGCTCTTCGCGCCTGTCGGCCGCACGGGCCCTGTCTGCCTGGGACATGGTGATCCGCTCCTGTTCCCCCACCAGTTCCACGGCCAGCCGGGTGGCGAACGCCGCCGCGTTCGCTGCGGCTCGTGGTTGCCGGTCACGGTCCTTCGCGCTGGTCTTCGTGCCGTCGGCCCGGTCGCTGATGCCCCGGATGATGGCCACGGGAGCCCCGTTGAGATGACCGGCCTGCGCCACACCGGCGGCCTCCATCTCGATCGCGAGCGCGTCGTTGTAGTGCTGTCGGATCCACCGCGCCTCGGCCGAGATCGTCGAGTTCTGTACGATCTCGCCGGCGGCGATCGCGCCGAAGCGCACCTGCGGCGCGCGTCCACGCCCGGCCGTGTCGTCGGCCCAGTCGTTCACACGGGCCAGGTGCGAACCGAGCTGGCTGATACCGTGCGCCGTCTCCCAGACCCGGGGACGGCTCTTGAGTCCGTCGTCCTCGCTGGTCCCGCCGTGGTAGGCGTACACGTGGGTCGCCATCACCACGTCGCCCAGCCTGGCGGTGTCCCACAGCGCACCGGCGACACCGACGAACAACACGGCCACGGGCGAGAACTCCTGGATCGCGCGCTCGGCAATCACCGCGGCGGAGTGATTCCCTTTGTTCGTCAGACCGAGCGCGACGCGGCACGAAGTGCCCTGCACGGTTCCCACCTCGAACAGCGTCCCACGCTCGTGCCGGTGCACCTGTGCACCGGCCAGTTTCCGGCGTACTGCCTGGTATTCGAGATTGAGGGCGGTGAGAATCACCACCAGGTCTTTCGGCATCTATTCTCCTTCCTCTCCCGCGCTCTCTTCCGGTGCGGACGGCACAGGGCGGATCAGCGGGGGGATCAACACCTTCTTCGGCCCGGCCCGGTAGAGCCGAGCGGGCCGTCCTCCAGTGCTCCTGCGTCCGGAGCCGGCGGGGACGATGAATCCCTCCACGGCCTGGACTTTCCGGTAGAAATTACGGGTGTCGAGCTCGGTGCCCCACACCGCCTCGTACACCTGCTGCAACTCGGCGATGGTGAAGAGTTCCGCGCAGAATGCCGTGGCCAGCGCGGTGGATTCGAGCTTGGTGCGCGCACGCTCGATTCCGTCCGCAACGATCCGCAGGTGATCGAAGGCCAGTTTCACCTCACCTGAGAGGGCGGCTTCCGCGGGGACCCACGCGGCGTTCGCGGCGTCGGTCCCCGCGATCGGTTCGGGGAGTGCCGGCGCGATCGCCAAATGGGCCACGGAAACGACTCGGCCTCGTGGATCGCGTCCGGAGTCGCCGTAAGTGGCCAGCTGTTCGAGGTGCACCCAGCCGGCCGTCAGGGCGGTTTCCTCGCGCAACTCGCGGTGGGCGGCGTCGAGGATCTCCTCGCCGGCGTGATTCAGGAAACCGCCGGGCAGGGCGAGCATGCCCTGGAACGGATCTTCACCTCGCTCCACGAGCAGGACGCACAACCGCCCCTCACGCAGCGTCAGGATCACGAGATCGACCGTCAGCAGTACAGGAGGAGGTGACCAGTCGTCATCTTGCATGACAGCTACGGTACTTCGGTTTCTGTCATTTTGACAAGAAGCGGATGGAGAAGGCCGTCCTCGTCGTACGGAGGAGCCGCTCGCAGGGATCGGGCCGCCGTCCGCTCCGCAGCCGAGCGGGTCACGGCATCACCCTGGACCACGGGCCGTGGTGTGGCGGCGGCCGTGGCGCCTGGCGTCAGGCCGCCCGCCGGGCAGGCGGCCACCCGCTGATCGTGTACCTCCGGCCGGCCACGGGGAACTGCCGCGGTTCCGCCCCGGCGCAGCGAAGCGGGCCCCCTGGCGATGGGGGGGGAGGCGCTGGAGTTGTCGGAGCCTCCGGTCGGCACGGCGCGGGTGCCGTCTGTCACAGCCGACCGGCAGAACCGACGCGCCCCTGATTCACCCCGGCCGCCCGTGGGCCCCGCCCGGCGTATGACGGGAGCAGGGCCCGGAATCCCGACCCGCCCGGGAAATCCGGACTACGGCCACACCAGGCAATAAGGCTGATGCCCCGCCTCGTGCAGACGGTGGCTGAAGTCCTGCCACTCGTGCAGCAGCCGGTACACGTTGAACGCGTCCCGGGGGCCGCCGCGGTCCGGGACCGTGGACCAGATGAAGGCCGCCGCGCCGACCGCCTCCTCGCCGATGCCGCGGAGGGGGTCGACGACCGTCGTGGGGAGTTTGACGACGGCGTAGTCGGGGTGCAGGACGACCAGTTCTAGGGGCGGCACCTTGTGCAGGGGGACGCCCTGGATGCCGGTCAGGACCATCGCGGCCATCGTCTCCGGCTTGATCTTCGTGAACATGCCGTTCATGCCCAGCTCGTCGCCGCCGAGCTCCTCGGGACGCATCGAGATCGGGACGCGGGCCGCGGTCGCTCCGTCGGGCGCGCCGAAGTACTTGTACGTCACCCCCACCCGGCCACCATTCCCGTTCCCTGCCCGCAGAGGCCGCCGGTCGTACCGCTCGGGCTCACCCGGTCCGCCCTGTGTCCGACGTGTCTCGGTCGTGTCCTCCGCGTCGCGCCGGTGCCTTCCCTGCCGGGCACGTCGAGGACCCAGGTCATCAGTCCCCTCGCCCAGTCCGCCACCGCGATGCATATCTCCACCCGACTGCTTTTCTAGGACGCGTGGCCCCCGCCGCGCAACCCGATCATCGTGTCAGTGACCTCCCCCGCGGTCGCCCGCCGAAACGTACGGTGGAACGGCGATCCGCGGCGAAGATTCCCGGCCCCCGATCATTACGTGCGTACGGGCCGTGTGTATCAGCTCTCAGTCTCGCAGACGAGCGATGGCGCCGCTTCGATCCGGAGGGCGAGGGCGGTCCGGCCGGGCCGCGGCCTACCCTGAGGAGGTCACCCCGCAACCGGAGTCGAGAAGCCGGAGTAGCCGCACGTCATGAGTGCCACGAGCGAAACGCCCTATCCCTACGACGCGCCCGTCTCGCAGGCGCTCTTCGACCGTGCCTCCGCGGTCACGCCGGGTGGAGTGAACTCCCCGGTGCGCGCCTTCCGCGCCGTCGGCGGCACGCCCCGCTTCATGGTGTCGGGCCAGGGCCCCTACCTCACCGACGCCGACGGACGCGAGTACGTCGACCTGGTCTGCTCCTGGGGGCCGATGATCCTCGGGCACTCGCACCCCGAGGTCATCGCCGCCGTACAGGAGGCCGTCGCCCGGGGCACGTCCTTCGGCACGCCCGGCCGGGGCGAGGTGGAGCTGGCCGAGGAGATCGTCGCCCGGGTCGAGCCCGTGGAGCAGGTCCGGCTGGTCAGCAGCGGCACCGAGGCCACCATGTCGGCCATCCGGCTCGCCCGCGGGTTCACCCGGCGCTCGAAGGTGATCAAGTTCGCCGGGTGCTACCACGGGCACGTCGACTCGCTGCTCGCCGCCGCCGGCAGCGGTGTGGCCACGTTCGCGCTGCCGGACACGCCCGGGGTCACCGGGGCCCAGGCCGGTGACACGATCGTGCTGCCGTACAACGACCTGGAGGCCGTGCAGGAGGCCTTCCACCGGCACCCCGGGGAGATCGCCTGTGTGATCACGGAGGCCTCGCCGGGCAACATGGGCGTGGTCCCGCCGGACCCCGGCTTCAACCAGGGCCTGAAGGACGCCTGCGGCAAGAACGGCGCCCTGTTCATCTCCGACGAGGTCATGACCGGCTTCCGCACGAGCCGCGCCGGCTGGTACGGCGTGGAGGGCGTCAAGCCCGACCTGATGACCTTCGGCAAGGTCATGGGCGGCGGGTTCCCGGCCGCCGCGTTCGGCGGGCGTGCCGACGTCATGGCCCACCTCGCCCCCGCCGGGCCCGTCTACCAGGCCGGCACCCTCTCCGGCAATCCCGTCGCCACCGCCGCCGGCCTCGCCCAGCTGCGGCTGCTCGACGACGCCGCGTACGGCAAGGTCGACGCCGTCTCCGAGCAGATCCGGACGCTGGTGAGCGAGGCGCTGGCCAAGGAGGGCGTCGCGCACCGGGTGCAGACCGCCTCCAACATGTTCTCGGTGTTCTTCACGGACCGGCGGGTACGGGACTACGAGGACGCCAAGCGGCAGGAGTCCTTCCGCTTCACCGCGTTCTTCCACTCGATGCTGGCGAACGGCGTCTATCTGCCGCCGTCGTCCTTCGAGTCCTGGTTCGTGTCCACGGCCCACGACGAGCGGGCCGTGCAGAAGATCGCCGACGCCCTCCCGGCGGCGGCCCGGGCGGCTGCGGAGGCCACGGCCGAATGAGTTCCCCCGAGACCACCGGCGCGGGCACTGCCGGAAACGGCGCCGAGGACATCACCGTCGTCCACCTCATGCGGCACGGCGAGGTCGAGAACCCGGACGGGATCCTGTACGGGCGGCTGCCCGGCTACCACCTGTCCGAGCTGGGCCGGCGGATGGCCGAGCGGGTCGCCGAGCACCTGTCCTCCCGGGACGTGACCCACGTCTGCGCCTCGCCGCTGGAGCGGGCGCAGGAGACCGCCACCCCGATCGCCAAGGCGCACGGGCTGGACCTGGCCACCGACGCGCGGCTGATCGAGGCCGAGAACGTCTTCCAGGGCAAGACCTTCGGCGTCGGCGACGGCGCGCTCCAGCGGCCGGAGAACTGGAAGCACCTCGTCAACCCGTTCCGGCCGTCCTGGGGCGAGCCGTACATCGACCAGGTCGTACGGATGATGGGCGCGCTGAACGCGGCCAGGGACCGGGCGCGCGGGCACGAGGCGGTGCTGGTCAGCCACCAGCTGCCGATCTGGATCGTGCGGTCCTACGTCGAGCGGCGGCGGCTGTGGCACGACCCGCGCAAGCGGCAGTGCACCCTGGCCTCCCTGACGTCGTTCACCTACCGGGGCGACCGGATCGTGTCCGTGGGCTACAGCGAGCCCGCCATCGACCTGGTCCCGGTCCACCTGCGCGCCGGTGCCAAGCCCCAGAAGGGCAAGGGCACGGCCCAGGGGAAGGCGTTCGGCGCCTGAGGGCCCCCGGTGGCGGTCACTGAGCGTCCGTTTGGCGTGGCTTAGCGCACTGTCGCCACCTTTTTTACGAAAAGCGTAAGAATTATCGGAACCTCCCCGATCTTGCTGCCCTCTGACTGGGTGACCAGCAGGCAGTGACGATCGGGGTTTTCCATGCGCACCTTCTCCCGGACCCTCTCCCGGCGGGGGGCACTCGGCCTCGGCGCGGGCGCGGCCGCGGCCGTGTCGCTCGCCGGGTGCGGCGGTTCCACGTCCTCGGACGGCGCCGGGCACCCGGCCGGTTCCCGGACGCAGGGGAGCAGGGGCGAGGCCCGTCCGGCCCGGCCCATCGGCGACGGCTCCACCTCCTTCACCGGCAGGCAGCCGCACCAGCCGGCCAGGCCCGAGCCGCTGGAGCCGGGGCAGACCCCGCCGCAGTTCGTGATCTTCTCCTGGGACGGCGCCGGCGAGGTCGGCAACGGCCTCTTCCCGCGCTTCCTGGACTTGGCCAAGGAGCACGGCGCGGCCATGACCTTCTTCCTCTCGGGGCTGTACCTGCTGCCCGAGTCGAAGAAGCGGATGTACGAGCCGCCGAACAACCCGCGCGGCGCCTCCGACATCGGCTACCTCACGGACGAGCACATCAAGGCCACGCTCACCAACGTGCGCCGGGCCTGGCTGGAGGGGCACGAGATCGGCACCCACTTCAACGGGCACTTCTGCGCGGGCGGCGGCACGGTCGCGAACTGGACCCCGCAGCAGTGGGGCAGCGAGATCCGGCAGGCCAAGGCGTTCGTGAAGGAGTGGCGGACCAACACCGGCTGGACCGATCTGCCCCCGCTGCCGTTCGACTACGACAAGGAGCTGGTCGGCGGCCGTACGCCCTGCCTGCTGGGCCAGGACAACCTGCTGCCCACCGCCAGGGAGCTGGGCTGGCGCTACGACGCCTCCTCGCCGGGCGGCCGTCAGGTGTGGCCGGTCAAGCGCCAGGGCATATGGGACCTGCCCCTACAGCAGATACCTTTCCCCGGACGCCGGTTCGAGGTCCTGTCCATGGACTACAACATGCTCGCCAACCAGTCGGTCAACTCGACCAAGGCCCCCGCGTACAACTACCCGGGCTGGCGCAAGCAGTCCGCGCAGGCGTACATCCAGGGCTTCCGGCGGGCCTACGAGACGAACCGGGCGCCGTTCTTCATCGGCAACCACTTCGAGCAGTGGAACGGCGGCATCTACATGGACGCCGTCGAGGAGGCGTTCAAGCACATCGCGCGCGAGAAGGAGAAGGGCGCCGACGTGCGCCTGGTCTCCTTCCGGCAGTACGTGGACTGGATGGACGCGCAGAAGCCCGAGGTCCTCGCCAGGCTGCGCACGCTCGGGGTCGGGCAGCGGCCCGCCGGGGGCTGGAAGGAGTTCCTGCGCGAGACCCGGGGAGCCGCCTCCAACGCCGCCTGATGTCCCGAATATCCGGTGTAAATACGCCCTGAAATGGGGTTTTCCACCCGGCAGGGGGGTGCGCGAAATCCTCGGAACCGGCATGCGAAACTTTTCACATGAGTACCCGTAGCCGCGCCGTCCTGCTCACCGCCGCGGCCGCCGCAGCGGCCCTGGCCCTGTCCGCGTGTGGCAAGGGCGGCATCTCCGGTGGCGGTGGCGACACCCACTTCGTCACCGGCAGCAACGGCATCGACACCGTCGCGGCCGGCAAGCGCGCCACGGCTCCGGACCTGTCCGGCAAGACCATCGACGGCAAGACCCTCGACGTCGCCGACTACAAGGGCAAGGTCGTCGTCATCAACGTCTGGGGCTCGTGGTGCGGACCGTGCCGCAACGAGGCCAAGTACTTCGCCAAGGTCTCCAAGGACTACGCGGACAAGGGCGTGCAGTTCGTCGGCATCAACACCCGCGACACCAGCACCACCCCGGCCGTGAACTTCGAGAAGGAGCACGGCGTCGCGTACCCGAGCCTGTACGACCCCACGGGCAGGCTCATGCTGCGCTTCAAGAAGGGCACGCTCAATCCGCAGATCGTCCCCTCCACGCTCGTCATCGACCGGCACGGCAAGGTCGCCGCGCGGGCCCTGGAGGCGCTCGACGACACCGGCCTGGTGGAGATGATCAAGCCGGTCCTCGCGGAGAAGTGACGTGAGCGCACTGCTGACGCTGGCCGCCGAGACCGGCCGCAACCAGACGGTCCTGCACGGCGCCCTGCTGGTCGCCCTGCCGATCGCCCTGTTCGCCGGACTCGTGTCGTTCTTCTCGCCCTGCGTGCTGCCGCTGGTCCCCGGCTACCTCTCCTATGTGACCGGCGTCGCGGGCACCGACCTGGCCGAGGCCAGACGCGGCCGGATGGTGGCCGGCGCCTCCCTGTTCGTGCTCGGCTTCAGCGCCGTCTTCGTCTCCAGCGGGGCGCTGTTCGGCTACTTCGGCGCCAACCTGATCGACTACCAGGGCACCCTGTCCAAGGTGCTCGGCGTGCTCATGATCATCATGGGCGTGTTCTTCATGGGCCTGACGCCCTGGTTCGCCATGCGCGAGTTCCGCTTCCACAAGCGGCCCACGGGCGGCCTGGCCGGGGCACCGGTCCTCGGCGCCCTCTTCGGCGTCGGCTGGACGCCCTGCATGGGCCCGACGCTGTCCTCGGTGAACTTCCTCTCGCTGAACGAGTCGAGCGCGGCCCGGGGCTCCCTGCTGATGCTCGTCTACTGCCTCGGCCTCGGCGTCCCGTTCGTCGTCACCGCGATCGCCTTCCGCAAGGCGCTGGGTGCCTTCGCCTGGGTCAAGCGCCACTATGTCTGGGTGACGCGCATCGGCGGCTCGATGATGATCGTGACCGGTGTGCTGCTGCTGACCGGTGCCTGGGGCGGTCTGGTGCAGCAGATGCAGACCTGGACCAACGGCTTCAATGTGGGGATCTGACCGATGAGCAAGACCGACACCGACACCGGCCCGGACCGGGAGGAGCTGGGCGCGGCCGGCTCCCAGCTGTCCACCGCCCCGCAGGAGGAGGCGGTGAGCCTGCCGGGCCTCGGTGTCATCGGCTGGGCCCGTTGGTTCTGGCGGCAGCTGACCTCCATGCGGGTGGCGCTGCTGCTGCTCCTGCTGCTCTCGCTGGGCGCGATCCCCGGCTCGCTGATCCCGCAGACCGGCGCGGACGCCACCAAGGTCGAGGACTTCCGCGCCGCCCACCGGACGCTGGCGCCGGTCTACGACAAGCTCGGCCTGTTCCACGTCTACAGCTCGGTGTGGTTCTCCGCGATCTACATCCTGCTGTTCGTCTCCCTCATCGGCTGCATCATCCCCCGCACCTGGCAGTTCGTCGGCCAGCTGCGCGGCCGGCCGCCGGGCGCCCCCAAGCGGCTGTCCCGGCTGCCCGCCTCCACCACCTGGACCACCACCGAGGACCCCGAGAAGGTCCGCGAGGCCGCGCTCGCCCTGCTGAGGAAGCGCCGCTTCCGCGCCCATGTCGCCGGTGACGCCGTCGCCGCCGAGAAGGGCTATCTGCGCGAGCTGGGCAACCTGGTCTTCCACATCGCCCTGATCGTGCTGCTGATCGCCTTCGCCTCCGGCCAGTTGTTCAAGTCGGACGGCACCAAGCTGATGGTGGAGGGCGACGGCTTCTCCAACGCGCTGCCCATGTACGACGACTTCAAGTCCGGCAGCCTCTTCGAGCCCGACGACCTGGTCCCGTTCAGCTTCGACCTGAAGGACTTCAAGGGGACGTACGAGCTGACCGGCCCCAACAGGGGCACCCCGCGCACCTTCCAGGCGAGGATCCGCTACAGCAAGGGCGCGTACGGCAAGGAGACCACGACCACCGTCAAGGTCAACGAGCCGCTGAAGATCGGCGACTCCAAGGTCTACCTGGTCAGCCACGGCTACGCCCCCGTGATCACCGTCCGGGACGGCCGGGGCAAGGTGGTCTACCGCGACGCCGTGCCGCTGCTGCCGCTCGACGGCAACGTCACCTCCCAGGGCGTCGTCAAGGTCATGGACGGCTACCGCGACGCCAAGGGCGTGAAGGAGCAGCTCGGCATCAAGGCCTTCTTCCTGCCGACCTACGGCGGCACGGGCACGGAGATCGCCTCGTCCTTCCCGGCGCTGCTGAACCCGGTGCTGAACCTGGAGCCCTACCACGGCGACCTGGGCGTCGACTCGGGCCTGCCGCAGAGCGTGTACCAGCTCGACAAGACCCACATGAAGGACTACAAGGACGCCAAGGGCGCGCAGCTGAGGGACAACCTCAAGCCCGGCGAGACCATGAAGCTGCCGAACGGCGCCGGCACCGTCACCTTCGAGAAGGACGTCAAGGAGTGGGCCGGCTTCGAGATCGTGCAGGAGCCGGGCGGCGGCTGGGCGCTCGGCGGCGCCCTCGCCGCGATCCTCGGCCTGGCCGGGTCCCTGTTCATCCAGCGCCGCCGCGTGTGGGTGCGGGCGGTGCGCGGCGCCGACGGCGTCACGGTGGTCGAGATGGCCGGGCTCGGCCGCAGCGAGTCGGCGAAGGTGCCCGAGGAACTGGGCGAACTCGCCGGACACCTCTACGACCGGGCGCCGGCCGCGCCCGGACCCGACGAACACCCCGCACCCACACCCGACCGCCACGTCGTACCTGCCGAAGGGGCTGAGAAGTGACTCTCGCCGCCGCGACCAACGAACATCTCGCGAGCGTCAGCAACACGCTGATCTACTCGTCGATGGCCGTCTACACCCTGGCCTTCTTCGCCTACATCGCCGAGTGGCTGTTCGGCAGCCGCAGCAAGGTCGCCCGGACGGCCGCCGCGCTCACGGCCGAAGGCGCGCGGACGGCCGGCGGACCGGCCGTCGCCGTGCGCAAGGGCGGGGGCACCGCCGTGCTGGAACGGCCCCGGGTCGTCGTCCGCTCGGCGTCCGGCGCGCGGGACGTGCCGGACGGGCCCGGCGCCCACGGTGGCGACGAGCAGGGCGACCTGTACGGCCGGATCGCCATCTCCCTCACCGTGCTCGCCTTCCTGGTGGAGCTGGCCGGTGTCGTCGCCCGCGCGGCCTCCGTGGAGCGGGCGCCGTGGGGCAACATGTACGAGTTCAACATCACCTTCTCCACGGTCGCCGTCGGCGTGTACCTCGCCCTGCTGGCGCTGAAGAAGAACGTGCGCTGGCTCGGGCTGTTCCTCACCACCACGGTCCTGCTCGACCTGGGTCTCGCGGTCACCGTCCTGTACACGGCCAGCGACCAGCTGGTGCCGGCCCTGCACTCGTACTGGCTGTACATCCACGTCTCCACCGCGATCTTCTGCGGCGCGGTGTTCTACGTCGGCGCGGTCGCCACGATCCTGTACCTGTTCAAGGACTCCTACGAGAACAAGCTCCAGGCCGGCGGCAAGCCGGGCCGGTTCGCCTCCTCGGTCCTGGAGCGCCTGCCCGCCTCCGCGTCCCTGGACAAGTTCGCCTACCGGATCAACGCGGCCGTCTTCCCGCTGTGGACGTTCACGATCATCGCGGGCGCGATCTGGGCGGGCGACGCCTGGGGCCGGTACTGGAACTGGGACCCGAAGGAGACCTGGTCCTTCATCACCTGGGTCGCCTACGCCTGCTACCTGCACGCGCGGGCCACGGCCGGCTGGAAGGGCCGCAAGGCCGCCTACCTGGCGCTGATCGCGTTCGGCTGCTGGCTGTTCAACTACTACGGCGTCAACATCTTCGTCTCCGGCAAGCACTCCTACGCGGGCGTGTAGGCCCCCGCCGTCCGGCACGAGGCCGGTCCCCGCGACACGCGTCGCGGGGGCCGGCCTTCGTCGTCCTGGGCAGGCGTGCGCGGGTCCGGGGCCGGGGGCAGGCTGGAGACATGAGCGGTTCCATCGCACAGGGCACCAGCCAGACCCACGGGAACACGCACATCCTGCACTTCGTCGTGCGGCTCGCGCGGGGCATGGAGGAGGTCTGGCCCGCGGTGTCCACGCCCGAGGGGCTGGCCGCCTGGTGGACCGTCGCCGATGTGCTCGAACCCCGGCTCGGCGGCGCGGTCACCCTGCGCGGGCTGGGCAGCGGGCGGGTCACCGCGTGGGACGTGGACCGGGTCGCGGAGTACACGGTGGAGGGCGGCGGCCGGATCCGGTTCCACCTGGAACGGGACGACGAGGACGGCACCGCGCTCCGCCTCACCCACGAGTTCCAGGGCGAGGCGGAGTCGGAACAGCGCTGGCGGGACCGTCTCGAACGACTGATCGAGCAGCAGGGGCGGGAGCGCACCCGCTAGCCCCGCCGCGTCCCGGTGGCGGCCGCCGGCCGGCCCGTTCAAGGTTCCTCGCAAGGTTCGTCCCAGGCCGGCCGGTCATCGTCGGTGGTGTGGTTCCGGCCCGGTCCGGCGCACCACCCACGGGGGCGGTACGGGGAGGGCTTCCTCCCCGTACCGAGGACCCGTACCGAGGTCCCGTGCCGGGTCCCGTGCCGGGGTCTCAGTCCAGGGCGTCGAGCAGGGCGCGGGTCTGGGCGACGCGGGCGGGGTTGACCTGCATGTCGCGGAAGACGGCGAGCGCTTCCTCGTAGCGGCGGCGCGCGGCGGCCCGGTCGCCCAGGGCCTGGTGGGCCTCGCCCAGGTGGACCAGGGCCTCGGCCTGGCCGAAGCGGTGGCCCAGGGTCCGGTGCAGTTCCAGGCAGCGCTCGTGGCAGCGCAGCGCCCGGGCGTGCTCGCCGAGCTGCTGGTAGGCGTAGCCGAGGGTGTCCAGGGTGTCGGACTGCCCGCGCAGGTCGCCGAGTTCCTCCTGGAGGGCCAGGGCCCGTTCGCACTCGGCCACGGCCTGCCGGTGACCGCCCGTCTGCACGTGGTCCCACGCCACCGCGTTCAGGGCGCGGGCCAGCCCCGCCCGGTGGCCCAGCCGGGCGAAGAGACCGACGGCCAGTTCGTCGTGGCGCAGCGCCGCCGGACGGTCGCCGGTGTGCTCGTACAGCCAGCCCAGCGCCAGATGGGTGTGGGCCTCGGAGAGGGGGTGGCCGCCGCCTCGCACCAGGGACAGCGCCTGGTCCAGCCGGTGCCGTGCCGAGGCGTGGTCGCCGGCCTCGATGCGCTCCAGGGCCAGCACCCGGTGGGACTCGTTCTGTGCGGCCGTGTCGCCGAGCCGGGTCGCGGCCCGCAGCGCCGTCTCGTGCACGGCGGCGACGTCGCTCCACCGTCCGCGCCGGGTCAGGAAGGTGGTCAGGGCCCAGGCCAGCTGCCAGGCGTGGATGTCGTGGCCGTGCCGCGCCGCCTGGTGCACGGCCGCGATCAGCACCGGCTGCTCCCGGGTGAACCACGCCATGGCCGCCTCGTGCCCGGTGATCTCCTCCGGCCGTACTCCCTCGGCCGCCGGGGGCAGCCGCACCGGGTCCCGGTGCGGCAGCAGCAGCCGGTCCGCCGACCAGGCGGTGCGCAGGAAGTGGTCCAGGACGCGGACGCGGGCCGACCGGGCCTCCGGGCCGTCCGCGGGGCCGGCGACCTCCAGGGCGTGGGCGCGCAGCAGGTCGTGGCCGGCGAACCGGCCGGGGGCGTGCTCCTGGAGGAGGTGGCGGGTGCGCAGCCGGTGCAGCACCCGCAGGGCCCCCGCCGGACCCAGCCCGGTGAGGCTGCCGGCCGCGGGCGCCCCGATGTCCGGTCCGGGCGCCTGCGCGAGCTGGCGGAAGACCCGGGCGGTGTCCGCGTCCAGCGCCCGGTAGGAGGCGGCGAGGACGGCCCGTACGTCGGTGGCGCCCTCGCCGGTGCTCAGCGCGTCCAGGCGGCTGCTCGCGCGCAGTTCCTCGGTCAGGGCGGTCAGGGTGGTGACCGGGTTGGTGGTGATGCGCCCGGCCAGCACGCTCAGGGCGAGCGGCAGCCCGGCGCACTGGCCGGCCAGTTCGGCGGCGGCGCCGGGCTCCGCGGCGACGCGTTCGGCACCGAGCCGGCCGGCCAGCAGCTCGCGGGCCGTGGCGGGGTCGAAGGCGTCGACGGTGAGATGGGTGACCTGGTGCGCGGCGGTCAGCCCGGTGAGCTGGTCCCGGCTGGTGACCAGCACCGCGCAGCCGGGGGTGCCCGGCAGCAGCGGCAGCACCTGCGCCGAGTCCCGGGCGTTGTCCAGGACGACCAGCATCCGCCGGTCGGCCAGCAGGCTGCGGTACAGCGCGGCCTGGGCGTCGAAGGCCGCCGGGATCCGCCCGGGGTCGACACCGAGCGCGTCGAGGAACCCGCGGAGCACCCTGCGGGGGTCGGCGGGTTCCCCCGCCGGGGTGAAGCCGTGCAGGTCGACGAAGAGCTGTCCGTCGGGGAAGCGGTGCTGCCGGCGGTGCGCCCAGTGCAGCGCGAGGGAGGTCTTGCCGACCCCGCCGATGCCGCAGACCACCGTCACCGGCAGGGTGGCGCGCGGCCCGGTCTGGGCGGCGAGGGCCTTGTCCAGGACGGCGAGTTCGGCGTCCCGGCCCACGAAGTAGGCGGGCGGTGCCAGCAGTTGCCGGGGCACCGGGGGCCGGACCCCGGCGGGCGGGACGGACTCGGGCGGGGCCGCTTCGGGCGGGGCCAGCGCCGGGTCGTTGGCGAGGATCCGCCGGTGCAGGCCGCGCAGGCGCGGGCCCGGGTCCGCGCCCAGCTCCCCGGCCAGCCGGCGCCGCAGGTCCTGGTAGTGGGCGAGGGCGTCGGAAGGGCGGCCGGCCCGGTACAGGGCGAGCATCAGCTGACCGGCCAGCCGCTCGTCCAGCGGGTGGGCGCGGGCCTTCTCGGTCAGCTCGGCCAGCAGCCCGTCGTGGAGCCCGGCGCGCAGCCGGAGGTCGATGTGGTCCAGTTCGGCCGCCAGCCGCTCGCGCAGCAGCACCTGGCGCCGGTCGTCGAACCACGGGACGTCCACGGTGGCGAACGGCTCCCCGCGCCACAGCCCCAGCGCCCGCCGCAGCAGGTCCGCCGCCTCGGTGCCGTCGGCCGTGCGGGCCCGGGCCACCAGGTCGCGGAACAGGTGCAGGTCCACCGAGAGCGGATCGGCTTCGAGGACGTACCCGCCGGGGCGCCGGACGAAGGCCACCTCCGGGGCCGGCCGCAACGCCTGGCGTAATCGGGACAGGTAGCCGTACAGCGTCTCCCTGGTGCGCCGCGGCGGCCGGTCGCCCCACACCCGGTCCACCAGCGTGTCCACCGGGACCGCCCGGCCCACGTCCACGAGCAGCGCGGCCAGCACACACCGCTGCCGCATGTGCCCCACGTCCACCACGCGGCCCCCCAGCCGCACCTCGACCACGCCCAGCAGACCGAACTCCACCGTCATCCCGTCCCCTCCCCGCCCCCCACCGTAGGCACCCCTCCCCGCGCCCACCAGCCACCCGCGCACGGGAGCCGGACGCACCCCCGCCGGAACCGGGGGGTGGGCACCGGGACAAAGCGGTACGTCGGCGATACTGGGGCACATGGCTTACGACGATCTTCGCTCCCTGCTCCGGGCGCTGGAGCGCGAGGGCGACCTCAAGCGCATCAAGGCCGAGGTCGACCCGCATCTGGAGGTCGGGGAGATCGTCGACCGGGTGCAGAAGTCCGGCGGTCCGGCGCTGCTCTTCGAGAACGTGCGCGGCTGCGACCTCCCCCTCGCGATGAACGTGTACGGCACCGACCGCCGCCTGCTGAAGGCGCTGGGCCTGAAGTCGTACGACGAGATCTCCGACAAGATCGGCGGTCTGCTGCGCCCCGAGCTGCCGCACGGCTTCGTCGGCGTGCGCGAGGCCTTCGGGAAGCTGGGCGCGATGGCCCACGTCCCGCCGCGCAAGGTCAAGGAGGCACCCGTGCAGGAGGTCGTCCTGCACGGTGACGACGTCGACCTGGACCGGCTCCCGGCGCTGTTCACCTGGCCGAAGGACGGCGGTTCCTTCTTCAACCTGGGGCTGACCCACACCAAGGACCCCGAGACCGGCGTCCGCAACCTCGGCCTGTACCGCCTCCAGCGCCACGACCGGCGCACGATCGGCATGCACTGGCAGATCCACAAGGACAGCCGGAACCACTACCAGGTCGCCGCGCGCCGGGGCGAACGCCTCCCGGTCGCCATCGCCTTCGGCTGCCCGCCCGCCGTGACCTACGCCTCCACGGCGCCCCTGCCCGGCGACATCGACGAGTACCTCTTCGCCGGCTTCCTCGCGGGCAAGCGGATCGAGATGACCGACTGCAAGACGGTCCCGCTCCAGGTGCCCGCCCACGCCGAGGTGGTCCTGGAGGGCTGGCTGGAGCCCGGCGAGATGCTGCCCGAGGGCCCCTTCGGCGACCACACCGGCTTCTACACCCCGCAGGAACCGTTCCCGGCGCTGAGGATCGACTGCGTGACGATGCGCAGGCGCCCGCTGCTCCAGTCGATCGTCGTCGGCCGCCCCCCGACGGAGGACGGCCCCCTCGGCCGGGCCACGGAACGCTTCTTCCTGCCCCTGCTCAAGATCATCATCCCGGACATCGTGGACTACCACCTGCCCGAGGCCGGCGGCTTCCACAACTGCGCGATCGTCTCGATCGACAAGAAGTACCCGAAGCACGCGCAGAAGGTGATGCACGCCATCTGGGGGGCGCACATGATGTCCCTCACCAAGCTCATCGTGGTCGTGGACGCCGACTGCGACGTGCACGACCTCCACGAGGTGGCCTGGCGGGCCCTCGGCAACACCGACTACGCCCGCGACCTCACGGTCGCCGAAGGCCCCGTCGACCACCTCGACCACGCCTCCTACCAGCAGTTCTGGGGCGGCAAGGCAGGCATCGACGCCACCCGCAAGTGGCCGGAGGAGGGCTACACCCGCGACGGCGGGTGGCCGGACATGGTCCTGTCGGACCCGGATACGGCGGCCTTGGTGGACCGCCGCTGGAAGGAGTACGGACTGTGACGTCAGCCTCCGCCGCCCTCGCCCGGCCGGGCCGGACCAAGGCGTTCCTCCGCCTGGTGATGATCGAGCACTCGGTCTTCGCGCTCCCCTTCGCCTACATCGCCTCCCTCACGGCGATGTACGAGCGGGACGAGAACATCCACTGGGGCCGCCTGCTCCTGGTCACCGTCTGCATGGTCGGCCTGCGCACGTTCGCGATGGCGGTCAACCGGATCATCGACCGGGAGATCGACGCCCGCAATCCGCGCACCGCGCACCGGGAACTGGTGACGGGCGCGATGTCGGTGCGGCACGCGTGGACCGGCGCGCTGATCGCCCTCGCGGTCTTCCTGGGCGCGGCGGCCCTGCTCAACCCGCTGTGCCTGGCCCTCGCGCCGGTGGCCGTGGTGCCGATGGTGGTCTACCCCTACGGCAAGCGGTTCACCAACTTCCCGCAGGCCATCCTCGGCCTCGCCCAGGCCATGGGCCCGGTCGGCGGCTGGCTGGCGATCAGCGGCCAGTGGTCGTGGGACGCGGTGATCCTCGGCCTGGCCGTGGGCATCTGGATCGGCGGGTTCGACCTGATCTACGCCTGCCAGGACGTGGAGACCGACCGCGAGATCGGCGTGAAGTCGGTCCCGGCGCGCTTCGGCATCCCGGCCGCGATCCGGGGCGCCCGCGTGTGCCACGCGATCACCACGGCCCTGTTCGTCTGGTACGCCCTCGCCACCGGCGCCGGCGCGTTCTTCTGGCTGGGCCTGGTGATCGTCGCGGCGGCCTTCGGCTACGAGCACAGGATCGTCCGCCCCCACGACCTGACCCGTCTGAACAGGGCGTTCTTCAGCGTCAACGGATTCATCGGCATCGCCTTGTTCGTCTGCGCCCTGATGGACCTGCTGGTCCGGGGACTCACCGTCTGACCCGCTCCCGCACTTCGCCGGGGGCACGGCCGGGTGGCCGGACCGCGCCCACCGGGCCGCCTTCAGACCCCCACCGGTCCTGAGCCCCTTGGCGTCCGCCGGTACGCTCAAGGTGTGAACGCAGGAGAAACGCAGCGCGTGCCTTGGATCGTGGGGGTGTCCGGAGCTTCCGGGACGCCGTACGCGGCGGCCGTGCTGCGGGCGCTGCTGGCGGCCGGGGAAGCGGTGGACCTCGTGGTCAGCCGGGCCTCGCGGCTGACGCTGCTGGACGAGACGGGCCTGCCCTTCCGTGACGCCCACTGGCAGGACGACCTGCGGGAATGGCTGGCCCGCGGCGCCGACGGCAAGCCCGGCACCTTCGACGTGGACGTCAGCGGCGTCCGCCACTGGAGCGCGGGCGACCTCGCGGCCGGCCCCTCCTCCGGCTCGTACCCGGCCCGCGGCATGATCGTCGTGCCCGCCTCCACCGCCTGCGTGGCCGGTGTGGCGCTCGGCCTGTCCAAGGACCTCCTCCAGCGCGCGGCGAGCGTCACGCTGAAGGAGCGCCGCCCGCTGGTCGTGGCCGTACGGGAGACCCCCTTGAACGGCCAGACGCTGCGTCACCTGGTCACCCTGGACGACGCGGGTGCCGCGGTCGTCCCGGCCTCGCCCGCCTTCTACGCGGGCGCCACCCACATCCAGGACCTGGTGGACTTCGTGGCCGGCCGGGTGCTGGACGCGGCGGGTGTCGCCCACGGCCTGTACCGGCGCTGGCGGGGAGAGCTGGGCGGCGGTTCGGCGGACGGTTCGCGGGGCGAGTAGCAGTACGTACCTCTCATCACTTCAGGAACTTTCACCGGAAGGCTTCGATCGCATGGACGCGGTGGACAGGCAGCTCATCCAGGCCCTGAGGGAGAACGGCCGGGCCTCGTACGCGGAGCTGGGGCGCCTGGTCGGCCTGTCGGGCCCCAGCGTCACCGACCGCATCAACCGGCTGGAGGCGGCCGGTGTCATCACCGGGTACCGCGCCACGGTGGACGCGGCCTCCCTCGGCCTCGGTGTCACCGCCCTGATCGGCATCTCCCTCTCCGACGCGGCCGACCACGAGGACGTGGCGCAGCGGCTGCGGGACCTGCCGGAGATCGAGGACTGCTGGTTCATCGCGGGCGACGACTCGTACATGCTCAAGGTCCGGGCGTCGGACGTGGACGGCCTGGAGCGGACCATCCGCCGGCTCAGCGGCACCAAGGGCGTCTCCCGGACCCGCACCACGATCGTGCTGTCCACGAAGTGGGAGAACCGGGTCGGGGAGCTGCCCGAAGAGGTGTAGGGATACCGTTGGTCGGGCTGTCGTAGAAAGGTGTTGCCATGGACGTCGGGCTCAAGCGCGAGCTGGAGGAGAAGGTCCGTTCCGGTGAGCGGCTGACCCGCGAGGACGGCATCGCGCTGTACGCGTCGGACGATCTGGCCTGGCTCGGCGGCCTCGCCCACGAGGTGCGGACCCGTAAGAACGGTGACGTGGTCCACTTCAACGTCAACCGTCATCTCAACATGACGAACGTGTGCACCGCGTCCTGCGCGTACTGCTCGTTCCAGCGCAAGCCGGGCGAGAAGGACGCGTACACGATGCGCATCGAGGAGGCCGTCAAGCTGGCCAAGGCGATGGAGTCGGAGAACCTCACCGAACTGCACATCGTCAACGGTCTGCACCCGAACCTGCCCTGGCGCTACTACCCGCGGTCGCTGCGGGAGCTGAAGCAGGCGCTGCCGAACGTCTCGCTGAAGGCGTTCACCGCGACCGAGATCCACCACTTCGAGACGATCAGCGGGCTGTCCGCCTCGGAGATCCTGGACGAGCTGATCGACGCGGGCCTGGAGTCGCTGACCGGTGGCGGCGCGGAGATCTTCGACTGGGAGGTCCGGCAGCACATCGTGGACCACCGCACCCACTGGGAGGACTGGTCCCGCATCCACCGGCTGGCGCACGAGAAGGGGCTGAAGACCCCGTGCACCATGCTGTACGGCCACATCGAGGAGCCGAGGCACCGCGTCGACCACGTCCTGCGGCTCCGTGAGCTGCAGGACGAGACGAACGGCTTCCAGGTCTTCATCCCGCTGCGCTACCAGCACGACTTCGTGGACATGAAGGACGGCAAGGTACGCAACACCCTCCAGGCGCGTACCTCGATGGCGACGGGCGCGGAGGCGCTGAAGACCTTCGCCGTGTCCCGGCTGCTGTTCGACAACGTCCCGCACGTGAAGGTCTTCTGGGTGATGCACGGCGTGCAGACCGCCCAGCTGGCCCTCCAGCACGGCGCGGACGACATGGACGGCTCGGTGGTCGAGTACAAGATCACCCACGACGCGGACAACTACGGCACGCCGAACAAGCTGACCCGCGAAGACCTCCTGGACCTGATCCGCGACGCCGGCTTCCGCCCCGTGGAACGCAACACCCGCTACGAGATCATCCGCGAGTACGAGGGTCCCGACCCGTCCCGCCGCGACGAGCCCCAGCCGATGCGGGTCTGACGATTCGGCCGCTTCCGAGGCGAGGGCCCGGCGTCCCCGTCCGAGGGGCGCGGGGCCCGGGCCCGCGGCCGTGACGGCCGGAACGAGGGGTACCCGCCCGGCATGCCGGCGGCCCGGGCGTCGGCGCTTCCGGCGCCGAAGACGGCGGACCGCCAGGGGAAACCGTTCGTCGGCCCGGCGGGCGGGCTGCTCGACCGGGCGCTCGGCCACCAGGCCCTGGTACGCCGCAGGCCGTCGTCTCGCGCAGGCTCGGCGCCTGGCGGCGGCCCGGGTCCTCGGGTGACGGAACCCACCCGGGAGAGGCCGCAGGTAATAGGTACACTCCCCTGATGCCTCTTACCTTCACTCTCGATCCCGCCGTCACCCCGGCCCTCCGCGACGGGATCCTCGACCTGTGGACGGACGTCTCGAACGCGGGCGGCTCCGTCGGCTTCGTCGCCCCGGTGACCCGCGACGAGATACGGCCCGAGCTGGTGCGCCACCTCGTGCAGATGGCCGAGGACCGCACCCGGCTGCTCGTCGGCCACGACGAGGCCGGCCGGATCGCCGCGACCGCGTTCCTCACCCGCAACACCCACAGGCTGATGACCCACTGGGTGGGGCTGTACACGGTGATGGTCCACCCCCGCCACCAGGGCCGCGGCTACGGCCGCGACCTGCTGGCCGCCGCCGAGGACGCGGCCCGCGGCCTCGGCGGCGTCGAGGCGATCCGGCTGACCTGCCGGGGCGGGCACGGCCTGGAGCGGTTCTACGCCTCCTGCGGCTACAAGGAGGTCGGCCGGATCCCGGACGCCATCCGCGTCGCGCCCGGCGACGACCGCGACGAGATCGTCATGCTGCTGCCGCTCGTCTGACCCCCTTGCGCGACCCCCCTGAGTGATCGGCATCGGGTCGTGCTTCACTGGACGATGACCCTGTTTGGAATCGGACGAGTGGATTGAGATGCTCCGCTACACGCTGATGCGCCTCGGAATCTTCGCGGGCTGCCTCGTGATCGTCTGGGGAGCCGTCTACTCGGGCATCTTCCCGCGCGGCTTCGGTGACTCCAACCTCCTGTGGGTGCTGCTGCTCTCCCTGATCCTGTCGGCACCGATCAGCTGGGTCGTGCTGCGCAAGGAGCGGGACCGGGCCTCGGTGCGCATCGTGCACAAGGTCGACCGGATGAAGGCCAACCTGGATGCCAACCGCAGCCAGGAGGACTTCGCCGACGACACCGCGCGGGCGCAGGGCGGGGCCACCGCCTCCAGCTAGCACATGCCCGGGTCGGCGGGGTGCTCCCTGCCGGTACGCGCTCGGCCGGGGACGGCTCCCGGCCGAACTAGTCTTGCCCCATGGGTGCCGTGAAGACCAAGCGGATGCCGAGGGCGGTGCGCGAGCAGCAGATGCTCGACGCCGCCGTACGGATCTTCGGGCAGCGCGGGTACACGGCCGCGTCGATGGACGAGATCGCCGAACTCGCGGGCGTGTCCAAGCCGTTGGTCTATCTGTACCTGAACTCCAAGGAAGACCTCTTCACCGCCTGCATCCGCCGGGAGGCCGCCGCGCTCACGGCGGCCGTGCGCGCGGGCGTACGGCAGGACGCGCCCGTCGACCGGCAGCTCTGGGACGGGCTGCGGGCGTTCTTCGCGCACACCGCCGAGCATCCGGACGGCTGGTCGGTGCTGCATCTGCAGGCCCGCAGGCACGGTGAACCGTTCGTGTCCGAGGCCGCCGCGATGCGCGCGGAGATCGTGGCGTTCGTGACGCGGCTGGTGGCGGTGGCGGCGCGGGAGGCGCACCGGGATCCCGACCTGCCGGAGCGCGAGGTGGCCGGGCTCGCCGAGGCGCTGGTCGGCGCGGCGGAGTCGCTCGCCGCGTGGGCCAACACCACTCCGGAGGTGACGGCCCGTCAGGCGGCCACCACCCTGATGAACTTCGCCTGGTCCGGCCTGGGCAACCTCATGCGGGACAGGGTCTGGACCCCGCCGCCGGACGACGGCAGGCCCTAGCCCGGGCCGCTCCTCACCCTCCCCGGACCGCCCCCTCCACGCACAACCGTCCGCCGGCGCCCCGCAGTTCGAACCGTCCGTCGCCGTCCGCCCCGTACCGCACGGTCCCCGGCAGCGGTACCGGAGCGCGGAAGCGGGCCCGCACGACGGTCGCGGCCGGGGTGCCGTGGGCGGCGAGGCAGCGGGCGAGGGTCCACATGCCGTGGGCGACGGGCCGGGGGAAGCCGAAGGGCCGGGCGGTGAGCGGGTGCAGGTGGATGGGGTTGCGGTCGCCGGACACGGCCCCGTACCGCCGCCCCACATCCCCGCCGAGCCGCCACTCGGCGACGACGGGAAGCTCCTCGCCGGCCTCCGCCGGGCCGCGCGCCGCCGCTTCCCCGGTGCGGGCCAGGTACCCGCTGCGGGACACCCACACCGGCCGGCCCCCGCCCCCGCCCGCCCGCACGGCGGTCACCACCACCGCCTCGGTCCCCCGCCGCCGCGCCGCCAGTCCCTCGACCCACACGGAGACCTCGTACGTCCCGTCGGCCGGCAGCGCGGCCCGCCGCTCGATCTCGACGGACGTGTGGACCAGCCCCAGCAGCGGCAGCGGGAAGTCCCGGCCGCTCATCAGCCGCATGGCCAGCGGGAAGCCGAGGAGGTGCGGGTAGGTGAGGGGGAGGGCGGTTCCGCCGGTGGCGAAGCCGCAGACCCGCTCGTAGGCGACCAGGCGCGCGAGGTCGACCCGCACGCCGGGCAGCACCAGCCGCGTGCCGGGGACGGCCGCGTCCGGGGCCGGGCGCCTGAAGGGGGAGCGCAGGGCGCCCCGGGCCAGCAGGGGGCCGAGCGCGGGTGGCGCGGCGAGGGTCACGGTGTGCATCGCATCACGCCCCCAGCGGTCTCTCCGAATCGCCTACTCTGAAGTAACGTTACCGGAGGTAAGTCGAGTGGGCGGGTGCCCCCCGAGGCTGCACATCCCCGGCCCCGGACCCTCCCGGAACCCGCACAACCCCCTCACAGTGGAGTCGTACGATCACCAGGCCTGACCAGCGGTAACCCCGCCCCGCACCCGGGGTCCGCCGCCGGTGCGCGCACGCCAGAGGAGCCGCCCGTGTCCACGCCGTACCCGAACGCCCCCGTCTCCTCCGGCGCCCCGGTCTCCGCCACCGACTACGACGGCCTCCCGGTCCTGGTCCAGCCCCACGTACGACGGCTGGACGGCGCGGTGCGGGAGGCGTCGGTGCCGCCGTTCGCGCCGCCGGTCACGCACGGCTCCCTCGCCGACCTGCCGTACGAGAACGCGGAGTCGGCCCCCGAAGCGGTCGTCCTCGGCCGCAGACTGCCCGACGGCCGCTGGACGGACGTGACGGCCGCGCGGTTCGCCGCCGAGGTGCAGGCGGTGGCCAAGGGGCTGATCGCCGAGGGCCTGATGCCGGGCGACCGGATCGCGATCATGGCCCGTACGACCTACGAGTGGACGCTGCTGGACTTCGCGGCGTGGGCGGCCGGACTGGTCACCGTGCCGGTGTACCCGACCTCCTCCGTCTTCCAGACCCGCTGGATCCTGCACGACTCCGGCGCGGTCGCCCTGGTCACCGAGACCGTCGCGCAGGCCGCCGCGATCGGCCCCGAACTCCCGCGCCTGCCCGACGTACGGCACGTGTGGGTGATGGAGAAGGACCACGTGGACCGGCTCGCCGACGCGGGCGCGCACGTACCGGACGCGGAGGTGGGCGTGCGCCGGGGCATGCTCGGCCCCGACACGCTCGCCACGCTGATCTACACCTCGGGGACCACCGGCCGCCCCAAGGGCTGCGCCCTGACGCACGGCAACTTCTTCGCCGAGGTGGACAACGCCATCGAACTCCTCCACCCGGTGTTCAAGGCGCGGGACCACGAGCCCTCGGTGCTGCTCTTCCTGCCCCTGTCCCACGTCTTCGGCCGGATGGTCGCCATCGCCTGCGTCCGGGCCCGGGTCCGCCTCGGCCACGCGCCCAGCCTGGCCCCGGACGACCTGCTGCCGGACCTGGCCGCGTTCCGGCCGACCGCGCTGCTGACGATCCCGTACATGCTGGAGAAGGTGTACAACTCCGCGCGCGCGGCGGCGGAGGCGGGCGGCCGGACGGCGGTGTTCGACCGGGCGGCGGCGGTGGCCCGGCGCTACGGCGAGGCGCTGGAGGCCCACCAGACCGGCACCGGAGCCGGCCCGGGCCGCGCCCTGAAGACCCAGCGCGCCTTCTACGACCCCCTCGTCTACCGCCGCATCCGCGCCGCCCTGGGGGGCCGGGTCAGATACGCGATCTGCGGCGGCTCCCCGCTCGGCCGGCGCCTCGCCGCGTTCTACGCGGGCGCGGGCATCGAGATCTTCGAGGGCTACGGCCTGACGGAGACGACCGCCGCGACCACGGTCACCCCGCCGCTCAAGCCCCGGCTGGGCACGGTGGGCTGGCCGCTGCCCGGGACCCGGGTGCGGATCGCGGCGGACGGCGAGATCCTCGTGGCCGGCGACCACGTGCTGCGCGGCTACTGGGACCCCCAGGCGGGCGGGGTGGTCCCCGCGACCCGCGACGGCTGGCTGCCCACCGGGGACCTCGGCGCGCTGGACGACGAGGGCTACCTGACCATCACCGGCCGCAAGAAGGAGCTGCTGATCACGGCGGGCGGCAAGTCGGTGGCCCCGGCCCCGCTGGAGAACTGGCTGCGCCAGCACCCGCTGATCTCCCAGGTGGTCCTGGTGGGCGACGGCCGCCCCTACGTCACCGCGCTCATCACCCTCGATGCCGACGGCATCACCCACTGGCGCCAGATGCTCGGCAAGCACCCGGTCCCGCCGGAACTCCTGGTCGGCGACGAGGAGCTGACGGCCGTCCTCCAGCGCGCGGTGGACGAGGCGAACAAACTCGTCTCCCGCCCGGAGTCCATCCGCCGCTTCGCCGTCCTGCCGACGGACTTCACGGAGGCGGCGGGACACCTGACCCCCTCGATGAAGCTGCGCCGGGACCGGATCCTGCGGGACTTCGCGGCGCAGGCGGAAAGCCTGTACGAGCGCCGGGAGTAGGCCGTAACCTGCCGGAACGCCGACATCACGGGGAAGTACATGAACGATCCGAACACCACGGGCCACCCTTTGCCCGAGCCGCCACCCCAGCCCCCGCTGCCGCCCCCGGTGACGGGGGCCACCCTCGTCCTGCGGGTCAGCCGCCGCATGCTGTGGGCGGGGTCGGCGGCCTTCCCGCTGCACAACATCACGATGGTCGACGCCTACATGTTCCGGCCCAGCCGGGTCGCGGCGCTCTTCCGCTGCCTGAAGTGGCTGATCGGCGCCTTCCTGGTCTACCTGGCCTACGCCGCGCTCAACGCCCTGGACAACCCGGGCGGCGGGGGAGTCGACAACCCCGCGTTCCTGGTCGTCCTCTGCCTCGCGGCGCTGATCGTCCCCGTCAAGGACCTGCTGGCGCCGCCGAAGCCGGTGCTGTCCGTCCAGGTGGCCAGCGGCTCGGCCCTGGTGGTGACCCTGCCGAGCCTGGAGGAGCTGCGGCAGATCGCGGACCGGATCGCGTACGCGATCGACCACCCGGAGGCCGAGTTCACCGCGATCGTGCACCAGTACAACACCAACAACTACGGGCCGGTCGCCAACCTCAACGGCGGCCACGGGAACACGGGGTTCAAGCTGTGAGCGACACGACGAACTACTACGGGCAGGTCGCCAACATCAACGGCGGCCAGGGCAACGTCGGCTTCAACTACGGCACGGTGGGCGGTCCCGCCCAGGACGCCGAACTCCGCGCCGCCGTCGACGATCTGACCCGCGGCCTCGCGGACCTGCGCCGGCACCTCACCCCGGAGCAGGACCGGACCGTCGAGGAGGCCCTGCCCGCGCTGACCCCCGACCGTGCGGCTCTGCGCGAGCGCGGCCTGGTCCTGGCGTCCGTCGCCCAGATCGCCGCCGCCGTCGGCGCGGTCGGCGAACCCGTCGTGAACGCGGTGGGGCGCCTGATCGCGCTGCTCGGCCAGGGCTGACCGCTCGGTCGGCACCCGCTCCCCGCACATCCCGCGTCGTCCGGACTCGGCGGGGCGGGGAGCGGGTTGCCGCCTGGGTCGGTCGCGGCCCGGACACGATCCTCGTACGACGCCAACACCCAGTCAATCCTGGGGTTTTCTTCCCGGACCCAAGCGATAACTTGGGTCTCGTGACTCTGGACGACCTTCGTGTGTTCGTGGCCGTGTGCCGCGCGGGCAGCCTCAGTTCGGTCGCCCGGGACCTCGGCCGCACCCAGTCCGCCGTCAGCCAGCACGTGAAGCGGCTGGAGCGGGAGACCGGCGTCGCCCTGCTGGAACGCCGGCCGCGCGGGGTCGTGCCGACCCGGGCCGGCCGGATACTGGAGGCGGCGGCGGCCGAGGGCATCAACGGCCTCGACCTCGCCGTACGACAGCTGCGCGACCTCCTCGACGGGCACGGCGGCCACGTCCGCGTCGCCACGGGCGCCACGACCGTCCGGCACTTCATGTCCGACGCCGTCGTGGCCTTCCGCCGCCGTCACCCCGAGGTCAACCTGGAGTTCCGCACGGTCAGTTCGGGCCGGGGAAGCTTCGACGCCCTCGCCGACGGCACCCTGGACCTCGCCTGGATCACCATCGGCCCCCCGGTCCGCGGGATCGAACAGCGGACCGTCGTGGAACTGCCCTGGCTCCTCGCCGTACCGGCCGACGACCCCCTGTCCGGCCGCCCCCGCCTCGACCCCGCCGAACTGGCCGGCACCCGGCTCATCCGGCTCCCGCCCAACTCCGCCTCCGCCGCCCACCTCGAAGCGGCCTGCGCGGAACGGGGCGTGCGGTTCGCCTACGAGCCGAGCGTCGCGGACTGGGACACCGCCCTCCTCCTCGCCGAACTCGGCGTCGGAAGGGCGGTCGTCCCCGCCGTGCCCGGTCTGCCCGTCCCGGGCGACGGCCCCCTCCGGCTGATCCCGCTGCCCGGCCTGCGTCCCCTCCCCGTCGGCTGGGCCGTCCGCCGCTGGGACGCGCTCAGCCCGCCGGCCCGGGCCTTCGCGGACACGGTCGCCTCCGTGCGCTGAGCGACAGCCCGGCCCCGCACCGTCTTGCCCACCTCGCCCGCACGCCGCAGGCCCTGGTCAGCCGTGCCTCCGGGCGAGAAGGAACGCCTGCGGGGCCGACTCCCCGTGTTCGGCCACCCGCTCCCGCACAGTGCTGGAACGCACGGCGAAACCGGCGTCCCCCAGCAGCTCGGCCATCCGCCCGGGACGGCGCCGGTGGAAGTCCAGGGAGACGGGGTGGCCCCACGGACGGTCGAGGCGGAGCGGTTCGCCGCCGGTCTGGAAGGCGAGGAGGAGCCAGCCGCCCGGGGCCAGGACCCGGCGGAACTCGGCGAACAGTGCCGGGAGTTCGTCCTCGGGCGTGTGGATGGCGGAGTACCAGGAGACCACCCCGGCCAGCGCGCCGTCGGCCAGGGGCAGCGACCTCATCGAGCCCTGCCCGAACCGCAGCGTGGGGTACCTGCGGCGGGCGACCCGGATCATCGACTCGGACAGGTCGAGGCCGAACACGGACAGACCGAGCCCGTCGAGGTGCGCGGTGATCTCGCCGGGGCCGCAGCCGAGGTCGGCGACCGGCCCGGTGGGCCCGACCTGCTCGGCGTACGCGGCGAGCAGCCCCCGCTCCAGGGGCCGGTGGGCGAGCTGGTCGCGGAAGTGGACGGCGTAGTCCTCGGCGATGGTGTCGTAGAAGGCGCGGGTGTCGGTCATGGGGAGGGACCCTAACGGGCCGTGCCCACCAGCCCCGTAGGCTGACTGCCGTTGACCGTGACATGACGCGGGTACGGGCCGATGGACGAGGCGGCGGACGTCTTCCCGGCGCGGCGGCAGGGGGACGAACGACAAGAGGGCCCTCCGCCCACGGCACCAGCCTCGACGAGTGCCGCTGGATCCTGGAGGACGCCACGGAGCACAGCTGGACGCTGTCCGGGGCGGCGGCCGGCACCGAGTTCTGCGTCAAGCACCCCTCGGGGGACATCGCGCTGTTCGTCATCCAGGCCAAGTCGACCGCGATGCCGGAGTCCGCCTTCTTCGAAGGGGACCTGACCGTCTGGCGGGACGCGGCCTAATCCACCCCGGCCAGCCGCAGCAGCGCCGTCGTCGCGGCGGCGGCCACGACCACGACGGCGAACGGGGCCCGGCGCCAGGCCAGCGCCGCGCCGACCAGCACCCCGGCGGGGCGGGCCCAGCCCGCGAGGCCCCCGGACTCGGTCAGCGCGCCCGTGGCCAGCAGGGCGGCCAGCAGCACCACCGCGCCCGCCGACGCCAGCTCCTGCACCCGGGCCGGGACCGTGACCCGGCCGTGCAGCGCCGGGCCCACCAGCCGGAAGGCGTACGTGCCGACGGCCAGGGCGACGGTCACGGTGACGGTGGCGTTCACGGGGCGGCGCCCGGTCCGGCGGGGCGTCTGTGCAGGAACAGGCCGGCCAGCGCGAGCAATACCGGTATCCCGGCCGGTACGGCGGGCGTGACCGCGAGGGCGAGCGCGGCACCGAGCAGCGCGCACCGCCGTACCGTCGCGTCCGCGCGCAGGGCGGGCAGGACCAGGGCGGCCAGGACGGCGGGGAAGGCGGCGTCCAGGCCGTAGCGACCCGTGTCGCCGAGCGCGCCGCCGGCGAGGGCGCCGGCCAGGACGCCGAGGTTCCACACCGCGAACAGGCCGAGTCCGACGGTCCAGAACGCCCGGCGCCGCCGGGCCGGGTCCGGCTGGGCGAGGGCGAAGGCGACCGTCTCGTCCGTGACCAGGTGGGCGCCGAGGAACCGGCTCGCGCGGCCGGAGCCGATGATCTCGGCCACGGCGAGGCTGAAGGCGGCCGTCCGCGTGTTGAGCAGCAGCCCGGCGGTCACGGCGGCGGCCGGGCCGCCGCCGGCGAACAGCACGCCCACCGCGCTGAACTGGGCCGCTCCGGCGTACACCACGACGGACATCAGCACCGGCACCCACAGGGGCAGGCCGCCCGCGACGGCGACGGCGCCGAAGGACACGCCGACGATGCCGCCGGCCAGCCAGACGAGCGCGCTGTCCCTGACGAGGGCGCGGTCGTCGGCGCTGTCGGTGGGTCCGGCGGGACCCGTTCGCTGTGTCGAACGCACGTTTTTTATGATGAACGGTGAGTACATTGTCCGTCAAGACACACGATCGTGTGATGGAGCGAAACGACATGTCCGAGGCCACCCCCGCCCGACTCCCCCTGGAATGGATCGCCGCCTCCCTGAAGCGGGAGCGCGGTCGCGCCGGGCTGTCCCTGTCCGAGCTGGCCAGGCGGGCCGGCGTCGCCAAGTCCACGCTGTCCCAACTGGAGGCGGCGAGCGGGAACCCGAGCATGGAGACCCTCTGGACGCTGGCCGTGGCGCTCGGCGTGCCGTTCAGCGCGCTGGTCGAGCCGCCCGCGCAGCCGGTCCGGGTGATCCGGGCCGGCCAGGGGCCCGCGGTCCACTCCGAGCAGTCCGGCTATCTGGCGTCACTGCTGTCGGCCTGCCCGCCGGGCGCCCGCCGGGATCTGTATTTCGTCTGGCTGGAGCCGGGCGCCGTACGGGATTCGGAGCCGCATATTCCGGGGACCGTGGAACACATCGTGGTGAGCGAGGGCGCGGTGAAAGCGGGGCCGCGCGGGGAGACCGTGGAACTCGGCCCGGGGGACTACGTGTCGTACCGGGGGGACGTGCCCCACGCGTACGAGGCGCTGGCGGCCGGGACGAAGTTCGTGCTCGTCATGCAGCACGTGTGAGAGTTCCGGTCCGGGTGGGGCCGGTGCGACCCGCGACGGACCGGTGTCCGGCCGTGAACGGGAAATGAACGGGAAAAGGCAGGAGCCCCGTCGCCGGATGGCGTGGGGCTCCTTGGGTACTGCTCTCAGGTTCTGCGATCAGGCAGGAATCAGGCGGGGGTGACGTTCTCCGCCTGCGGGCCCTTCGGGCCCTGCGTGACGTCGAAGGTCACGGCCTGGTTCTCCTCCAGGGAGCGGAAGCCGCTGGCGTTGATCGCGGAGTAGTGAACGAAGACGTCGGGGCCGCCGCCCTCCTGGGCGATGAAGCCAAAGCCCTTTTCGGCGTTGAACCACTTAACGGTTCCGGTAGCCATAAGCCCTCCTTGGGCCCAAAAGGGTTGCCCTGCTCCAGAACCTGCAAGTGTGAAACGGTGCCGCACCACTGCATACTTCTGAAAACGACGAGAGCCCGCGGTCACATGCTCCGCAGGCTCTGTACTGCAAGGGAAACCAAACTGCAACTTGCGGCGAGCCTAGCACGGGGGCGCCGGAAAGCAATAGAGGTCAAGATCACTTCACCCGAATGTTTGAACGTCCGCTGAGCCGTTCGGGGTCGGGGTGGTCCAGGTGCCGTACGGGACGGGAGCTAGTCTCGCGATGTGGACAATTCTCGCACCCGGCCGCGTGTCGGCCACATCCAGTTCCTGAACTGCCTGCCCCTGTACTGGGGGCTCGCGAGAACCGGCACGCTGCTCGACTTCGAGCTGACCAAGGACACCCCCGAGAAGCTCAGCGAGGACCTGGTGCGCGGCGGCCTCGACATCGGGCCCGTCACCCTCGTCGAGTTCCTCCGCAACGCCGACGACCTCGTCGCCTTCCCGGACATCGCGGTGGGCTGCGACGGGCCGGTGATGTCCTGCGTGATCGTCTCCCAGTTGCCGCTGGACCGGCTGGACGGCGCCCGGGTCGCCCTCGGCTCGACCTCCCGCACCTCCGTCCGGCTCGCCCAGCTCCTGCTCGCCGAGCGGTACGGCGTGCGGCCCGACTACTACACCTGCCCGCCCGACCTCAGCCTGATGATGCGGGAGGCCGAGGCCGCCGTCCTCATCGGCGACGCGGCGCTGCGCGCCAACCTGGTCGACGGTCCCCGCTACGGCCTGGAGGTGCACGACCTCGGCGCGCTCTGGAAGGAGTGGACGGGGCTGCCGTTCGTCTTCGCGGTCTGGGCGGCCCGCCGGGACTACGCCGAGCGCGAGCCGGTCATCACCCGCCGGGTCCACGAGGCGTTCCTCGAGTCCCGCAACCTCTCCCTGACGGAGGTCGCCAAGGTCGCCGAACAGGCCGCCCGCTGGGAGGCGTTCGACGAGGCCACCCTGGAGCGGTACTTCACCACGCTCGACTTCAGCTTCGGCGCCCCCCAGTTGGAGGCGGTCGCCGAGTTCGCCCGCCGGGTGGGGCCGACGACCGGCTTCCCGGCCGACGTCCGGGTGGACCTGCTCCAGCGGTAGGCGCCGACAGTCCGCAAGGAGGCAGGGTGGCACACATGGCCGGGCTGACCACGGGCTCACTGGCCCTCGCGGCCGGGGTGTGGGGCGCCCTCGCGGGCGCACTGCTGCCCCGCGCCGCGTACCGCTTCTCCGTCCCCCACGGCGAGCCGTGGCGCGACCACTGCCCGACCGGCACCCATCCCGTCCGGGGGTGGCTGGGGAGCGCGGGCTGCGCGGAGTGCGCGGGCGCGGGGGGACGCGCGGAGCCGGGTGGGAACACGCACCACGGAAGGTCCTCCCGGCCGTCCCCCGGCCCGGCCGCCGGCGAGGCGTCCTCCGGGCCGGCCGACAGCGGAATGCCCTCCGCACCGGCCGTCGGTGCGGCACCCCAGGCGTCCCCCCAGGGGGGATCCCGCTCCGGGCCCGCCGACGGGGGATCCCGCTCCGGGCCCGCCGACGGGGGATCCCGCTCCGGGCCCGCCGACGGGGGATCCCGCTCCGGGCCCGCCGACGGGGGATCCCGCTCC